>NZ_BRYH01000004.1:0-1862 GCF_054772055.1 Lacrimispora brassicae
AACTGGGATGCCTATTATCAAGGGGGGCGATATCAAAAGATCAGCCTGCCGACCTATCCTTTCCAGAAAAAACGCTGCTGGGCCGAACCGCTGACAAAAACATCGCTAATTAAAAAAGGGCTGCACCCTTTTCTTGACAGCTGTGTGGTTGATTCAGTTTATAGTACAATTTATCAGACCATGTTTTCGGTGGCTGGGGAATGGGTTTTGCATGAACATCGGATTCATCACTGCTACACACTTCCAGGCATTGTCTATGTGGAGATGGCCCGTGAATTCGGCAGTGATTTTTTCCCTGAAGCAGCTCTGGAGATCCGTGATCTAATGTTTATAAATCCGCTGATTGTCAGCGCGGAGAGAGACAAAGAGGTACAGACAATCGTCCAAAAGCGAGATGGCGGTCTGGATTTTACGATTGCCAGTAAAGCGGGGAAGGAATGGACCCTTCATGCACAGGGAAAAGCTACAGTGTCAGTCGGTTTACAGCCACAGCTGGATCTTCTGAAACTGCAGCAGACCTTGCCAAAGGCAGTGGCACCGTATGGTTTTGAGGAGGGGGCCGGCGGGATTGAAGTAGGACGGAGATGGAACGTGGTTCAGGAGCTGTACGGCAGTGAGACAGAGGTTCTGGCATATCTTGAGCTGCCGGAAGAATATCGGCCGGAGCAGGATGTTTACTTTCTCCATCCGTCGTTGATGGATGGTGCAATGAATGCAGCAATCCGGATGATTGGAAACGGCCTTTATTTGCCCTGGAACTATCAAAGTATTAAATGTTATGCCAGGTTACCTGCGAAATGTTATAGCTATCTGCGCCGTAAGGACCATGGCGGCGCCCATTCCGAAGCGGCAGTATTCGATATCACCGTAGTGGATGAACAGGGTTTTGTGTTAGTCGAAGCAGCTGGCTATACAATTAAAAAAGTCAACGATGCCTATCGTCATTTTAGGCAGGCAGAAGTGCCGGAGGGTTATTATCACATGACCTGGCGGCCGCAGGAAATTGAACAGCCGGTGTGCAGTGATTCGGGCGGCCCGGTTTTAGTATTTACCGGAAGGGCGGAGCAGGGTGCTCGGCTGATTCAGCAATTAAGGAATCAGATGGAATCGGTCATTGAAGTCCAAAGTGGGGACAACTATCAGAAAATTGATGATAACCATTATCTGATTGGCGGAAAAGAACAGGATTACCATGATCTGATGGCCAATTTCATAACGCTTGGACTGCGTCGGATCATCCATCTGCAAAGCATAAATCAGGAGGAAGTAAAAACCGAGCAGGAATGGCAGGAAGCGCAGCAAAATGGGGTGATGAGCCTGTTTTATTTAACCCGTGCGCTGCTGGCGAACCGGATAAAGGAAGAAGTGGATATTGTTTTAATTGCCAATGAGGTTTATGAAGTGTCGAAAGCGGAGCCGCGGCTTAACCCGCAACCGGCAGCCCTGTTTGGACTGGGTAAGGTGGTGGGACAGGAGTATCCGAAGTTTCAATGCCGCTGTATCGACATTGATGATCAGACGAAAGTTGATGAAATCCTTCGGGAACTAAACTGCTGGAGTAAAGAATATCTGGTGGCGTACCGGAACGGTATCCGATATGGGCAGACGCTGCAGGAGCTGAATATAAGCGGGGGCACGGAACGGGAGATTAAGTTCCAACAGGACGGGGTGTATATCATTACAGGAGGACTGGGGGGAATCGGCCTGGAGCTGGGGCAGTATATGGCCCGTAAAGCGCCGGTAAAACTGGCGCTGTTCAATCGTACCAGGCTGCCGGAACGAACCGATTGGGGCACAATCGTAAGGCAAAAAACAGATGCCGGATTGGTCAGGAAGATAACCGCAATAGAGCGGATGGAAGC
>NZ_BRYH01000005.1:0-2170 GCF_054772055.1 Lacrimispora brassicae
AAGCGGAAGTTTGGGGAGATGGTTGAAAAACTGAAATCATATTCATTGTCTCGCGATGTTGAAACCAAAGAAGAAACCGGCTACAGATATATTCATTACGGGGATATTCATAAACAAGTAGCTGACCTAATAGTAACTGATGAACAGTTACCACGTATTAAAATCAGTGACTATATACCTCTTAACCGTGGTGATTTGGTTTTGGCAGATGCTTCAGAAGATTACACAGGAATTGCGGAACCCAGCATTATTCTTCATGAACCACAAGAAAAAATTATTGCTGGCTTACATACTATAGCATTACGTCCACAAAATACGAACGCTCTATATTTATATTACTTACTTCATACGGATACGTTCAAAAAGTACGGATGTAAAGCAGGAACAGGTCTGAAAGTATTTGGCATTACCTTCGACAATCTATCAATTTTTGAAACGACTATTCCAATTGTTGAAGAACAAATCGCTATAGGATACTTTTTCTACAATTTTGATTGTATTATTGAAAAGCAAAAAATAAAATTGGATAGGTTGAAACAGCTCAAATCGGCATACCTACAAAAGATGTTTGTATAAAGGCGCTTACAGCGCCTTTATATTTACCTCCAAAGTAGACAAATGATTCATAATTTTGTCATTGTCTTGATTCTCTAACTCACGGATAATGTGTAGGTAGGTTTCTTGGGTCGTAGTAACGCTGGAATGCCCCAATCGTTTAGCAATACTGGCGATGGAAACACCTGCAAAAATCAAAAGTGATGCATGAGTGTGACGAAGACTATGTATTGAAATCACAGGGACTCCTGCTGTTTTGCATAAGTATTTTAATCGACTATTGACCGTTGAATTAAAAACTCTTCCCTGTACAAAAATTAGCTCATCAGCTGCTAAATTCTTGGTTATTATTTCAATATTTACAGCTAAGAAGGGATCTATTGGAATGACACGCTTAGAGGAGGTGTTTTTCGTGTCCATAAAACCACCCTCAGCACCTTTATAATTCCATGTTTTTGTTATGCTAATTTTATGGCTGCAAAAATCAAAATCGTTTGGCGTTAACGCAAGTGCCTCCGAAAAGCGAAGTCCTGTTTTGGATATAAGTAGAATAAGCCAATCCCAATTTGGGCTATCTGTAAGTGATAAATTTTTCAAAAGAGATTGTAATTCAAATTGACTTAGGTATTTACTTTTTCTTTTTGTGGCCATCTTACCTTTTATAACAACCTTACGGGTGGGGTCTGTTGTCAACAGACCTTCGTCAACAGCATCTAAAATTGCACTTTTTAAGTGATGGTGAAAATCCATTGTCGTCTGCCTCTCATGAGTTTCAGCATAATCATTAAGTAAGGTTTGGTAGTTTCGTTTATCCAACTCACAAATTTTTAAATTGGGAGAAAGTTCGGTAAGCCTTCGCAATGTCATTAAGTATTTTTGATATGTAACAGGACGAACAGCGCCATGCTTATATATTTTTATCCATTCGGAAAAATACTCATAAAAATATTGTGGTGTTCTTTTGTTCGTAATCATAAAAAAGCCTCCTAAAATAGTTTGATGATAAAGTTAACATCTCTATTATAAAGGAAGCTTCAAGTGTTGCTACATACTATACAAACATCTTTTGCAAGTATGCTGATTTTAGTTGTTTTAGTTGGCTAAGTTTCTGTTCCTGGGCCATAATTTGTCCATCAAGCATTAGAAAGAAATCTTCAATTACAGCTTGTTCATTACTATTAGTCGGCATTGTCAGCATAGTATCAAAAAAATCAGATGTGGCAATATTGAGCAATCCATGATTTCTTGCGCCTTCTGCTGCGTATTGTGCCACTTCATTATGCCAATGAGTTGTCTCATAATATTGCGCCAAAAATCCGGAATCAATATTGATGGGTTTAAAAACGATGTACAGGGTAGATAAAACTCCCATTTCATAATTTTCGAGTCGCTTAACTGCTCCCCAAGGATAGCCTTTAGAATAACTTTTATTATATGCGAATTCACCATTTTTCACGAGATAATAATTGCTTACATCTTTGCTTGCAACTTCTTGCTGGAAAAAATCTTTTTGAGCAAGAAGGCCGTACTGCGCTGATATTGTTAGTGCCAGAGTGCTTTCCAGTCCTTTATTTTTTCTTTTTATGTGTTCAACAACATCCCCCAACTTACACAT
>NZ_BRYH01000006.1:0-379545 GCF_054772055.1 Lacrimispora brassicae
AAGTTGACGAATAAATGTTTGGATTCATGATAATGCTTACCATATAAAATTATTTATAGGGAGAAATGTCATGAATACAGACCATAGATTAAAATTTGGAAAATATGTAGAGACGCTCCGAAAGAGCAAAGGAAAATCTCTGCGGGAAACAGCAAAAGCCATAAAAGTATCTCCACAATATTATAGTGAGGTAGAAAAAGGAAGAAGCAGTACCTTTACTGCGGAAAGGCTGAAATCATTAGCTTGTTTTTTACTTTTGGACGATAATGAAACCCATAACCTTTATGACATGGCAGCAGAGTCACGGTCGTCAGGTGATATTGCAACACCGCAGGACTGTGCCGATTATATGCTTTGCAATAGCTATGTAATAGAAGCATTGCGGTTATCAATGGAAACCGGAGCCGGAGAAAAAGAGTGGCAAGTCCTGCTGGATGAATTAAAAGCAAGGAAAGGGTGAAATGGTCATGTATCAGCCTAAGTTAAGAAAAAGAAGAAATGGGGTTCCCATCATGAGCAATGCCGAAATTGACAGCCATGCGGAACAGTTTTTGAAAGACTATAACCCTACTGTATTAAAGAATCCCCAGCCAGTGAACATTGAAGCATTTGCTGAAATATATCTGGATTTAACTGTGGACTACACTTACCTTTCCCATTGCGGACTAATTTTAGGCAGGATGGTATTTCAGGATACCGAAAGAGTTCCTGTTTATCTTCCGAAAGAAAAGTGTGCAGATTATCTGTATGTGGAACGAGGGACTATGATGATTGATAATACTGTATTGGAAAATTGGAAGGAGTACCGGCTCCGGTCTACAATTGGTCATGAATGCGGACATTGGATATTTCATTCCGATTACTATACACATGCCAGCCGTCATAACGGTCAAGATATAAAATCACTACCAGGTATCACAGGCTGTAAAAAAACAGATATTGAAGGAGCCATGGAGCCATCCGGCCGGCGGCAACTGATTTCTGATATAGATTGGCTGGAGCATCAGGCAAAATATTTCAGTGCTGCGATATTAATGCCCAAGACACCATTTATTGATGTTGCCTCAGATTTGTTAGGTAGTGGCCAACTTAACAGAACTGATTTAGCAAATGTACTTGCTGAGACATTTCAGGTATCATCCGTATCCGCTAACATCCGTCTATCGCAGTTGGGTTTTAACAGATGCATTGAGGGTGAGGAAATTATTACTAAAGAGAAATATATAACATATACTAGTGGATTTCAGGCACTCTGTGAGTGATAGAGTGCCAATCTTAAAGGAAGTGTGTCAGATACATAGTTGACAATCAAACATCTTATTTTTTTATGCTTTGTGTCAACTAACCAATTGACAGGAAGGAGTTATTCCAACATGAAACAAAAAATTAATTGTCCCCTATGCCGGAAACGGGCATTCGATATCTGTTCATCAGCCAAAGGGGATATCTGGGTGGAACTGAAATGCCCCCATTGCAGGAATATTATACAGGTCCGTTACCGGAACTGTACTGTCCCGAAAGTGAAAAACAAAGAAGAATTTGTAACTGAATAATAGAAATCTACCGAGCAAAGGGTCCATATGCTGAGAGCAGGAATGATGAGTGTAAATATGCTGTATTGGCTTCACAAGAGGATATGAACAGATTCTGAAATACGTTGATAAAGTGCTCTTTTTTTGCTATACTTGCAACAAGTAACAAGAGGTTAAGCTTGGTTGGTTATGGAGGGTAATGTGGCAAAAAAAATTGAAATCGTAATGAGTGATTACTTCAATGTTCTTGAAAAAGTCAAGGAAAGAATTGTTGAAGCACAATATAAAGTGATGACTACTGCAAATGTAGAAAGAAATATTTTATATTGGAGAATTGGTAAAGTGATTGTTGAATATAGTCAGTGGGGAGTCAGGTTTGTTGAGAATCTCTCGAAAGACTTGATGATGGAGTATCCTAATGCGGAAGGATACTCTGTCCGCAATCTGAATTATATGAAGCAGTTTGCACTTCGAATTCCATCAGAGGAAATTTTGCACCAGGTGGGTGCAAAAATTAGTTGGAAAGCGATTAAGCGGCTGATTGATAAAACTGATAATTTAGAGGAACATTTGTGGTATACCAAACAATGCATTGAACATGGTTGGTCGAGTACGGTATTAGTTCATCAAATTGAAAGCAGCTTATATAAAAGACAGGCATTGGCAGATAAGGCAACCAATTTTAAAGAACGGCTAATGGAACCATTGGGTGAGCAGGCCGAGGAAATCATCAAAGACCCTTATATATTTGATTTTATTCCGGCGGCAAAGAAATTGAAGGAAACAGAATTGGAAAATGCTTTGGTTCAGCAAATTACGAAGCTCCTATTGGAGTTTGGTTCTGGATTTGCCTTTATGGGACAACAATACCCAATCACAGTTGGGAGTAAAGATTTTTTTATTGACCTTTTATTTTATAATGTGAAACTTCATTGCTATTTTGTTGTAGAGTTAAAGACAGTCGAATTTGAGCCGGAATTCGCAGGAAAGCTATCATTTTATTTATCAGCAATTGATGGTGAATTGAGAGCGGAACACGATAATCCAACGATTGGATTGCTTCTTTGCAAGGGAAAAGATAAATTGGTTGCAGAATATGCACTGAAGGATGTAAATAAACCCATGGGTATCAGTGAGTATAAACTCTCCAATAAAATTTCGGATGAGTTAAAAGAAAGTCTGCCAGCAATCGAAGATATTGAAAGCAGAATTAACAAATAGAATTTTGCACCCACCGGGAGCAAAATTACAAAATAAAAAATAAGTTTGGCATCTGTCTTTAATGATAGATGCCTTTTGCATATATTTGGGCCTTTTCAGGCTCTTTTTTTATGTCCCAAATTGAGGAGGGGTATCGTATATGGCCAACCGCATACAGGGGATTACGGTGGAGATCGGCGGAGATACCACCAAACTTACAACGGCATTAAGAAGTGTCAACACTGAAATCCGTAACACCCAGTCACAATTAAAGGATGTAGAAAAACTCCTGAAATTGGATCCTCACAATACCGAACTGATGGCACAGAAGCAGAGACTTTTGAAGGATGCTATCGGAGAAACAAAAGATAAACTGGAAGCGTTAAAAACGGCTCAACAACAGGTACAGCAGCAATTTGAGCGTGGTGAGATTACCAGAGACCAGTATGATGCCCTGCAAAGGGAAATCATTGAGACAGAACAGAATCTAAGGGATTTAGAAAGACAGGCTGCACAGTCAGCAGTCGCATTGCAGAAAATCGGAGCAACCGGAGAGAAGCTGCAATCTGTGGGAGCCTCCATTAAATCCGTGGGTAAAAAATTCCTTCCGGTCACGGCAACGGTGACTGCGCTTGGAACATCGGCAGTGAAATCAGCAATCGATTTTGAATCTGCATTTGCCGGTGTGACTAAAACGGTTAATGGTACAGAGCAGCAATTGGAAAGTATCAGACAGGGGATTCTTAGGCTGTCCCAATCGACGGCCTCATCAGCAAATGATATTGCAGCCGTTGCAGAAGCAGCAGGACAGCTTGGGGTTAAGACAGAAGATATCATGCAGTTTCCAGACGGATTGCAATAGAATCCGTTTGTTTTTTAGGAAGAACTACTTTTGTTTCTTGTAGTTCGTTGTAGTGAATTGGTACAATTTCTGTTTTCTCTACAACTTTAGGAACAGAGGCAGGAATCATAGAGGCTTTCTTCCTCAGCCGCTTTATATTGTAATAAAAAGAGCTGGTAGGTATACCATTCTGGTTGCACCAGGCGTAATCAGATAAGCCGCTGACGCGGCACTGCTGTATGCAGTCCATCCAGTATTCATCTTTTTGAGCTTTTGTCATATTTTAAGATCCTCCAAGAAAATATGGAGTAAAATGATACAAAAGTTTGAAGTAAAATAGCAGTGAAATGCTACAACCTTTGTTGTCCAAGAACAGAACTTAGAGTGAATTACTCCAACTGTCCTAATTTTACAGCAAAAAAATCAATTAGCACGACGGTAGATTATGTTGCGCTTACTCCTTGTTGATGTGCTTAGAATGAATCAAGTTCGTCGGGAAACTCCGCTTGCAGCCATGTACACACATTTACATAACCAGTTATCGCTTTAACATTACTTTAACAGTCGTTTAATAGTTGCCATATATTTGCACATTATAATGGGTTCCATAAGATAGTAGAAAAATTAAAAAATGGAGTGAGTAGAATGAACAAGAAAAAGGTACATATCATTGCAGGAATTGCAAGCGTTGTTGTGATAGTGGCCATTGTGGCCATATTCTTTTTGTCAAGGGGAGATAAAGCTGTTACCATGGATTACACGGAGCTTTATAAAACCGATTTAATCAATAGTATTAGTGCTAAAGGCATTGTGGAAAGCCAAGAAAAAAGAAAGGTATATTCCACTGCAACTGCAATAATAAAAACTGTTTATATAAAGGTTGGCGACAAAGTATCTGCAGGGGATCTTCTATGTCAGCTTGACACAGAAGATCTGGGACTGAGCCTCGAACAGCAAAAAGTAGAATTTACCGCCGCACAGCAAAGTGGAATCAAAGGGCAGCAGGACAACCAAAGCAATATCAACAGTGCTAAACTGGATTTGGACACAAAGTCTACGGACTATAACAATACCAAGGTCCTGTATGAAGCCGGGGATATGTCCAAAAGTGAACTGGATCAGGCGAAAACGGCTTATATGCAAGTTCAGAATAAATACCAGGATGCACTGAGAGCATTGGAGGAGGCGAAAACAGCTGCTGGCAAAGAGTTGGAGCAAAAAGCCATTGATATTCAAAAGCTGGAGAAGCAGATTGAGGATGCTTCCATCATAGCCCCCATCTCTGGCACCATAACAGCCGTCTACGCTGTGGAAGGGGCATCAGGTTCTGGATTGTTGTTTGTCATTGAAGATACGGATCAATTGGAAATTTCCACACAATTCAGAGAATACGATATTGGGAGAGTGGCTCCTGGGATTAATGTTGACATCAAAACAGATTATACGGGAGATAGTGAGTATAGAGGCATCATTGCAGAAATCAATCCCACCGCTGTGAAAAACACAAGTGGCGATACTCTCGTCTCTTCGGATGTGGAATTTTTCGCTAAAGTGGCAGTCACGAGCGAAACCTCAGATCTGAGAATCGGTGCAAACGCTGATTTGAGCGTAATTACGGATAAAAAAGAGAATGTATATTGCGTGTCGTACGATGCTCTCACAACTGCGGAAAATGGGGAGACTGTAATTTATGCGGCCCAGGAGAAAGATGGTAAATATCTGGCTCATGCAATAACCGTAAGCACAGGAATGGAAACGGACTTTTATGTTGAAATTACAGGTGATGAGTTAGTGGATGGTATGAAGATACTGAAAGAAGCCTCCGTCATACAAAATGGCATGACAATCAAATTGGGACAGGAGGAACAGATATGAACAGCAGTCAATACGTTATTGAAATGAAAGGCATTGAGAAAAGCTTTTACATTGGTACGCCAAACGAGCTTCGGATATTGAACGGTATTAATATCACCGTAGGCAAAGGAGAATTTGTATCGATCGTTGGGCAATCCGGTTCCGGAAAATCCACTTTAATGAACATAATAGGAGCGCTTGACCGACCTACGGTTGGAACATATTATCTGGATAATGAAGATACGAGTACTATGACCAATAATATCCTTTCCGATATTCGTAACGCAAAAATAGGGTTTGTATTTCAGACATTTAATCTCATTCCAAGAAGCTCGGCGCTTCGGAACGTCGAATTACCCATGTTGTACGCCGGCTTCCCTGCTTTAGAAAGAACCAGGCGGGCCAAGGAGCTTTTAGAACTCGTAGGAATGGGTGAACGTTTATATCATCAGCCAAACGAACTCTCTGGCGGACAGAAACAAAGAGTGGCAATTGCCAGAGCCATGGCAAACGACCCAGCCATTATTCTGGCTGATGAACCAACCGGCGCACTGGACTCTCAAACAGGCCGTACTGTAATGGACTTGTTTCATAAACTCCACAAGCTGGAAGGCAAAACGATTGTTTTGATTACCCACAACGATGAGCTTGCAGAAGAAACAGACAGGGTGCTGACCATCATTGACGGAAAAATTGTGGCCGAAAGAATCCCAAGTAAGTCGAAGGGAGCGTGATTTTATGTATTTAAAGGAAAATATACAACTGGCTCTTGAAGGACTTAAAGCTAATAAAATGCGAGCGCTCCTTACCATGTTGGGCATAATCATCGGCATAAGCTCGGTTATCGCAATTATGACGGTGGGTGATGCTCTGACAGCGTTTGTTTCAGACTCCATGCAGGGGATGGGAGCAAACAACATAACTGTGCGGCTTCAAAACAAGGATTCCGACTCAAGCAATACAACCTTTTCTGAATCTGATTTAATCAGCGATGAAATGCTGGAAAAATACACAAAGATCTATGCAAATCAAGTTCAGGCCATCAGCTTATCCAAGCCTGGAGGTTCTGGAAAAGCACAGAAAGGCCGGAAGTATGCCAATGTTTCTTTGCAGGGTGTCAATGACGGATACAGCCAGGCCAACAACCTGGAAATGATATCCGGGCGTTTTATCAGAGAATCGGATGTTAAATCCAACCGATATACAGCTGTGGTTTCAGATAAGCTAGTAGGAAATATGCTTGATAAAGGTTCAAATCCGATTGGCAAAGAAATCAGAGTATCTTTCGGTAATAATTTTCAGGTCTTTACAATTATAGGCGTTTACAAATATGAAGAATCCGCTTTCATGGCTATGGGAGGCGATGTATCTGAGCAAGACATCAGGACCAACTTGTATATCCCGCTTTCCACCTGCTCGGTGCTAACTGCATCCGGCCAGGGCTATCAAAGCCTGACCGTTATGGCTAAAACAGGCGTTGATACGGAAAAAATGTCAAAACAAACGGAGGATTTCTTCAATATTTACTATGCGAATAACCCTTTTTATGAAGTCAGCGCCAGAAGCATGGAAAGTGTAATGTCATCCGCTACCTCCATTATGAACGTCCTTTCTTTGGCGGTAGCGGTCATAGCCGCTATTTCCCTGGTTGTTGGCGGTGTTGGCGTAATGAATATCATGCTGGTATCCGTAACGGAAAGAACTAGGGAGATCGGAACCAGGAAAGCATTGGGAGCCAGAAGCTCTGCCATACGGATACAATTTATTGTGGAGGCCATTATTATCTGCTGTTTAGGGGGCTTTCTCGGAATTGCTATCGGATTGGGTCTGGGTTATTTAGGTTCCGTTATTCTTGGATTCCCCACATTTCCTTCTCCTTTGATTATCATTGTAGCTTTTATGTTTTCGGCATTGATTGGCGTGTTTTTTGGATATTATCCCGCTAACAAAGCATCTTCGCTTGATCCTATTGAGGCATTGCGCTATGAGTAAATAAAACATCAATACTCGAATTATTGATAAAGCAGGGCCAACGTAGTATAATACCATCGTCTACAAAAATTGCTGTGGACTTTAACACAACTTTAACAATGGTGACTTATAATAAAAACACTATGCCTTAATGGTCGAATCAGGAGTTGATACTATGATAAATATACTGGTTGTTGAAGATGATTTAAAACTGAATCAAATAGTCTGTTCGTATTTGAACAAAAACAATTACCATACCGTTGGCTGTAAAAATCCTACTGAAGCCTATGATCTGCTTTACACTTCAAGGTTTGATATGATTATCTCCGACATAATGATGCCGGGAATTGACGGGTTTGAATTTGCCCAAACAATACGCGATCAAAATAGGATAATTCCTATATTGTTTATGACTTCGCTGGATGATATCTCTTCAAAGCAAAAAGGGTTTCGTATAGGAATTGACGATTATATGGTTAAGCCAATTGATATGGATGAGATTGTCTTGCGTGTTGGTGCGATTTTGCGCCGGGCGAATATCGCCAATGAGAGAAAGGTAACAGTAGGAAGCCTTGTTATGAACGAAGATGAGATGTCTGCAACATTGAGTGGTGAAGAAATACCTCTGTCCGTCAGGGAGTTTAATATTCTCTACAAGATGCTGTCATATCCGAAAAAGACCTTTACCCGCAGCCAGCTCATTGATGAGTTTTGGGGACTGGAAAGTGAATCCGGGTTACGGACAGTAGATGTCTACATTACAAAACTGCGTGAAAAATTTTCCGGTTGCAAGGATTTTGAAATCGTGACCCTCCGTGGTTTTGGATACAAGGTGGTGATCAAATGAAGAAGGAAGACAAACGTATCAATGTCGGATTCTTCTCAGCAAAGCAGTTTTTTCTTCTTCTTTTTATTGTAATGAGCATAAACGCAAGCTATAATACTGTCTATTCCATGCACAGAAGTAATATTGAAGATGCCGCTATTGGTTATATGCTGCTTGGAAACGTGCTGTTTTCAACCGTTATTGTTGCTGCATTGCTCAGTTTTGCAAGAAGATCTATGTATGGCAGACCGATGCGGAAGATAGCCGAAGCAGCAAGGCAGGTAGCTGGCGGCGATTTTACTATCAGGTTGCGGCCGTTTCGGAAAGATGGGAAAAAGGATGAGATTGAAGTTCTTGTGGAAGATTTCAATACGATGACGGAGGAACTTGCCACGATTGAAACCCTAAAAACGGATTTTATTGCCAATGTGTCCCACGAAATTAAATCGCCTCTGTCCGTGATTCAAAGCTATGCCACAGCTATGCAGGATGATTCCCTATCACCGGAGGAACGGCACGATTACAGTAAGACCATTGTCGAGGCGTCAAAGAGGTTGTCAGATTTAATCACCAATATCCTGAAGCTGAATAAATTAGAAAACCAGGAGATCTTTCCTGCGTCTGAACCGTATTCGCTTGATGAACAGCTTCGTGAATGCGCTTTATCATATGAAGAACTTTGGAGTAAGAAAAATATTACGCTGATAGGTGATGATATTAACGAGGTTACGGTGTGTTATGATAGATCCCTGCTTGAGCTTGTCTGGAATAATCTGATCTCCAATGCCATTAAATTCACCAACGAAGGCGGGCAAATCGCCATTTCACTTAAGGACGAGGATGGTTTCGCGGTGGTGATAATCAGCGATACCGGCTGCGGTATGGACGAGGAAACAGCGGCTCATGTCTTTGATAAGTTCTATCAGGGGGACCGTTCGCACTCCACCGAAGGAAATGGATTGGGATTGGCGCTTGCAAAAAAGGTAGTGGATATTTTCGGAGGCAGTATATCTGTAAAAAGCAAACCAAACGAAGGAACATGCTTTACTGTTAAGGTAGCGGTATAATCATACGGGCGACATGGGAAACAGGGATCCATTGGCATACCGCAGAGTGGGCGATTGAAAAAAGCTCAACGCCCTTGTCATCAACCAGATGGAGCCGCTGACCGAGGATCACAGGGGAGTTTCACTAGAGAAACAGCAGGCAGCGACGCGGTGACTGAGATTCTGCATCAGATTTTTGATGGCAGGGCTATTTCACTGGTATGAGAAAACGGCTATCCCTTATGTTGCTTATAAACCGATGTTTTGGCTCGTGCCAGAGGATTTGACCTTACAATATCCGGTGCCCCACGATTTTATTGAATTCAGGCATTTTAACGGCATGAGTGAGGCAAAAGGGTATTACATCATCGGAGGCTACTACGACGCTGTAGCACAACATGATATCCGAGGGTATTAAAGAATATAGTAAGGCAATAGACTGCCGATTACTTCTATATGTGTTGAAATGTAGTATTCCAAGCTATTGTCAGACATCCCGTCCGTGGATATTGGTGTTACAATGGACTGCAATGTGCAGTGTCCATTTCTGCCTTGCAAGCATAATGCTATTGTATATATGCTTAGATTTTCTGCAAACAAGTATAATTAGATAGTTGGTGTTTATCGTCTGAAAGCAAAAAGGCCGAAGGACAGGTCATTGGCACTGTATATTTTAATAATAAATATACAGTAATATATTTTTCTTTCTTGTTTAGATATAATTATAGAAACAGAAATTTGTAGGAAGGATAAGAATGTTAATTAGAATCGCAGATATAAATGATATACAACAGTTAAGAGTCTTATATGAGGAATTAGAACAAGATAGTGTTAAGTATCAACCTGAAGATTTTGTTATTGGATAGAGAGATGATACTTTTTTAACTAATATATTTGATAAGGAAAAGCAAGACATAATAGTAGCTGATGATGACGGTAAAATAGTAGGTTTTTCACATGTTCTGATTTATGAAACTTGAGCGGAAGTCTGTTAGTTGCCTAAAACTTCAATTATTAGTTTATATTCAGGATTTAGATGTTGCCATTAATGAACGCAATAGAGGTATTGGAACACTTCTCATGAATGCAAGTAAAAGATATGGAAAAAAAAGAGGCGTTGATTTTATAAGAACTCAGGTATTTCCATAGAATATTGACGGAATAAGATTTTATGAAAGAAATGGATTTTGTGAAATAATGAAGACGATAGAATGTCAATTTTAATATGAGAGGTTAACCTTTTATCAAAATCAGTATTGTCGTTGTAACCGGAAATACTGATTTTAAATAATATTAAGAAACCAACTGATAAACTGGAGAATCGGAGTGCAAAAATGCACTTTTGTTCTCCGGTTTTTTGTTTTATGAAAAGGGGGAAATTATGGTGATGAATGATAAAAAACAAGAAATTGACCTCTTATGATTCAAATACCCTCGTTCAGAGGAATTAGGCATGACAGTTCTAAAAGAAAGCGATAGTAAAGGGAAGTAATTGTGCAAGTAAGCGGAACATAAAAACCAATCAGGTAAATTTGATCAAGGAGGCAGAGATACTCATTCAACAGCACAGAAAAAACAATGATGTGCTCTTTCATGAAATGATCTTGTAGAGATCTGATGCTGATTCAGATATTTTTCCCGTTTTGTATTTGGAGGATTATTATGAGCTCTGTCAAAAAGGTATAGATGAGCAGAGTGAATATATTGGAACAATCCGCTCTCTCAGCCTCCCTAGCTTCATTAATAATAAAGTGTATGCCGTTGTGGCCCCTCTTTTGAATATTTTATATCAAAAAATCTATGAAACAAATGAAACAATCATGAAACAGATGTAAAACTTATAACTATATTGACAAAGATATTTTATTACATTATGATAAAATTATTAATTATGATATAAATTTTAGATTAAAGATGAAAAATATAGTAATTATATACAATTATTGTTTCTGAAACAAATTGAAAGAGGTGAAAGTATTGCCATTTACAATTAGAGATATTGCAAAAGTTGCATGTGTTTCTCCGGCTACTGTTTCAAGATATTTTTCCGGCAGTGGTGTTGTGAGTAAAGATGCGGCCAGAAAGATTGAAAATGCTTCGAAAGAGTTAGGGTATACACCAAGATTTAAGAAGTGCAAAAATAATGGCGTTATAGCAGTTTTGATTCCTAATTTACAACTGGGATTTTATGGAGAAGTGTTAAAGGAATTGATAGAAGAGATTCCAAAATATAATTACAGAATTGTATTTATACCAACCATACCGGACAGTGAACATTATAAGATATTCTTTAAGGAAATGAACATTGTAGGCGTGATATATTTTGATGAATTCATTGACCGGGATATTATTAACTACATCTCTTCCAAGAAAATTAAAACTGTGATGTTTGCCGGAGGATCTTTTGATAGCAGGTCAGAAATGGTGCATATCAATGATATTGCAGCCGCTTATGAAGGAACTAAATATTTAATTAGTCTGGGGCATGAAAAGATAATAATTCTATCAGACTTTTTGAAAAATATCGGATCTTCTTTTCAGCGGTTTACTGGTTGTAAACGTGCACTTGATGAGATAGGAGTTAATTTAAATGAAAATGAAATGTTAGGATGCGGTACTGTTACTTATGAAACTGGTTATCGGTTAACAAAACAATTCTTAGACAAGAAAACAGACTTTACAGCTATTTTTGCTTTTAGTGATGAGATGGCAATGGGAGGAATATCTGCTTTGCATGATTTTGGGCTTAAGGTACCGGAAGATGTATCGGTTTTGGGATTTGATGATATTGCCCTGGCAAGCAGATTCATACCAAGGCTAACCACGATACATCAGCCAATCAAAGAATTTGTTACGAGAACCTTAGAGGCCTTTCAGGATTTAGACAGTGCAAACGATAAAGTAGAGATTACATTGCCATATAAGATTGTAAAGCGTGACACCTGCGCTGTGAATAAGGGAGTAAATATATATGAAAAATAAAAGAATAGGGACATTAGTATCTGATATATTAAGACAGATTTACCTGATATTCTTTGTGTTTATCTCTATTGGACCATTATTATGGATCATAATGTCTTCATTTAAGACGAACAAAGAAATTTTATCATCTGCATTCGCATTACCTTCAAATTTTAGTTTGGCAGGTTATGAAGCAGCACTTAAACTGGCTCCTATCTTTAAGTTTTATAATAACAGTTTATTGATTTCCATGGCCAGTACAATTCTAAATATTCTTGTAGTATCAATGGCAGCCTATATTTTGGCAAGATGCCGGTTTAAAGGGAAAACATTTTTAACATTATTACTTTCCTCCTCGTTATTAATACCTACTTCCTCTTTATTAATGCCAATCTATATTATTATGACAAAGATTGGTCTGTATGATACGAAAACAGGACTGATCATTGTATACGCAGCATTGGGGCTTCCCTCCTCGCTGTTTATTATAAAGAGTTATTTTCAGAGCATACCGGTAGAATTGGAAGAAGCAGCTTATTTAGACGGAGCGGGTTTTGCGAAAACTTATTTTTTAATTGTATTTCCAATTGCTAAATCGGGGTTGGCAACTGCAGCAATACTCCAATTCTTAACTTCATGGAATGAATTCATGTTCGCATTAATTTTAACAAAAAGTACATTGGCAAGAACATTACCATTAGCACTCAATTATTTTACGTCTCAGTTTTCATTTAATTATACGGCAATGTTTGCAGCGTTAGCCATGGTGATCATTCCAAGTATATTAATTTATACTCTGCTGCAGGAACAAGTTACAGATAGTATGGTAGCCGGTTCAATTAAAGGTTAGGCTGAAAAAACACTTTAATTTAGTGATATCGCTGCTTATAAAAGTAAAATCATAAAAGTTAATGGTGCTTTGGCACGAGGGTGTCTCAAATATAATGTATTAATGAAAGGGGATTTATTATGAAAAAAGGTTTTAGGAAAGTAGTAGGGGTACTATTAGCAGGGGTTATGGCTATAGGCATGTTGTCAGGGTGTGGGGCAAAAAACAAAGAAACCGGAAACAAATCTGATACCGGCAATACACAAGTATCGGATGGCGGTAATGAATCTGGTAAGATAATTGAAATTAATTTTCCTACCTCCTGGGTTGGAGTCAGTACAAGTACAGAATGGTTTAATGATCGTTTAAGCGCATTTAATGAACAATATTCGGATAAATATAAGGTTGTAGTAGAAGAGATTGCCGGTGATCAGGCTTATGTGGATAAATTAAAAGTTTTATACTCCTCCAAATCCTTACCGGATGCAATCAGTGCAGGAGGTTACAACCTAATCGATTCTATGAAAGATCAGTTGGTTGACTTGACGCCTTTTGTGGACGATCAATGGAAAAAATCGATCAGTGAAGTATGCTGGGATGTAAATTCAAGAGACGGAAAAATCTATGGTATTCCGTATTCCAGACAGGTGATTGGATATTTCTATAACAAAGATCTTTTTGAAAAAGCAGGAATCAAAGAACCGGCAAAAACCTGGGATGAATTCTTTGAGCAGTGTGACAAATTATTGGCAGCAGGTATTACGCCAGTATCAATGGATACTGCAGATTCAGGCTGGCTGACGTCATTATTGCTGGGTGCTATGATTGCTTCTGATGACGAAGGCGAAACGTTTATGAATACGTCACTTCCTAAAAATTATAATACCCAGGAATTTATAAATGCAGCCGGAATGATTCAAAAATTGTTTCAGAAATATACGACTCAGGATGCAATTGGCGGAAAATATGAGAATGGTGCAAGTAATTTCTTTATGGAACAGACAGCAATTATAGCAAATGGACCTTGGATGGTTAGTGATTTTTATGATACTTCCATGGTAGAAGAAGGTTTTGCGGACAAGATTGGAACAGCAATGTTCCCGGGAAATGTTATGTATAACAGTGGAAAGATTGGTTTTAATATTGCATCTAAATCAGAAGAACAATTAAAAGCTACTCTTGAATTTGTTAAATTTATGACCTCTGCGGACAGCCAGCAAAAAATGTTGAAAATGACAGGAGAAATTCCGGCTGATGTTAATGTAACTTCCGATAACATTTATCCACTTATAAATGATGTTGTAGAAAATAGTAACCAGGCAGCCAGAAATATTAACGATTTTCAAAGTTTATGGTATGCCAACGTGGTTGATGAGATAAGCATTCAATATCCGCTGCTTGCCCAAGGACAAATAACTCCGGAAGAATTTGCAGCCGCTTTAACCAAAACAGCAGAGAAAAATTAATTGACAATATCAACTCTTTCCTCTGCCTTTACCGGCAGGGGAAAGAAGAATAGAGGTGACGGAAATTGCGAGTTAAAAAAAGAATGATGGTATGTTTCTTATTACCTTGTATCCTGCTGTTTGTTTTAATTTATCTAATACCAATGGGAATTGTATTTGTAACCTCATTCTTTGAGTGGAAATCAGGTGGAGTTTTTCATTTTGTTGGTCTTCATAACTATATTGAGGCCTTTGTAAATGATACAAGAATGCATCAGGCATTAAAAAATACTGGAATATGGGCTTTGCTCCAATCAATGATCCACGTAGGAATAGGTACCATTACTGCATTAATACTATCCCGTAAAAGAAAAGGCTGGAAGATCCTTAGAACTATATTCATGATACCCAATGTTATATCAGCAGCAGCCTTAGGCGTTATCTTTTTAAATGTATTTAACCCCAAATATGGACTGCTTAATTCCATAATCAGTACTTTAACCGGTAATGAGTTTTCTAAAAACTGGTATTTTGATCAGAACTCAGCTTTTCTTACCGTGACCTGGAGCTGGTTGTTATATGCAGGTCTGGTTATGATACTTGTTCTGGCAGGTGTCATGTCTGTTCCTGATGAAGTAATGGAGGCGGCGAGAATAGATGGGGCCTCCGGTTTACAAATTGATTTTAAAATAAGGCTGCCACTGGTACGGACAATTCTTGGAACTTGTGTCATTATATCAGCAACCAGTATGTTAAGAGAATTTGAATTAATTTATCTGACTACCAACGGCGGACCTGGCGATACTACCCTTAACCTGCCTTTATATCTATATAAAACCTCTTTGACAGACAATAATTATGGATATGCCAATATGATGGGGGTTTTATTGATTATCTTAGGAATCTTTGCTGTTTTTGCAATTAATAAATTGTTCCGTATGAATGAGTCTGATTATTAATAAAAAGGATAGGAGAATAGGGATGAAGGTTACAGTAATAGGTGGTGGAGGAGTTCGCTCAATGTTTCTTGCAAAGAGCTTGTCCCAAAATGCGAAAAGATTAGGAATCACGGATCTTGTATTCATGGATAATAATGAAAAAAAGTTAAATATTTATGGAAAAATGGCAAGAGAAGTTGCAAAAAGAATTGATCCTTCTCTTATATTTGCTCTCACAACTGATCCTGTTGAAGCAGTCACAGATGCCGACTATGTCATTACTACCATACGTGTTGGAGAAGATGACATGAGAGTTAAAGATGAAAGAATAGCCCTTTCCTATGATTTGTTAGGGCAGGAGACAACAGGTGCTGCAGGCTTCTCATTTGCAATGCGTTCCGTTCCTGCTTTAGTAAAATACTGTGAGCTAATAAAGGAACATGCAAAAAAAGAAGTAAAAGTATTTAATTTTACTAATCCTGCGGGAGTAGTCTCCCAGACTTTAAGAGATATGGGATTTGATTTTACTTATGGAATCTGTGATGCACCCAGCGGTTTGCTGCATTCCTTTGCTAAACTGTACGGTGTCAGTCAGGATGAAATAACAGGAGAATGTTATGGACTTAATCATCTTTCCTTCTTTAAGAGCATTCAGTTAAATGGCAAAGAGATTATGGCAGATTTGCTGGCAGATGACCGTGTTTATGAGTCTACTGATATGCGGTTTTTTGATAAAGAATTAGCGTTGCATTTGGGTTGTATTTTAAATGAATATTTATATTACTTTTATTATCGTGAGGAAGCCATATCCAATATTCTTGCAGCAAAAGTAACCAGAGGTGAAGTGATTAGAGACATTAATCTGCATATGACAGAGGAATTATCTAAGATGGATATAGAAGGTGACTTTGATCATTGTTTAAAAGTATATGAACAATGGTATGACAAAAGAGAGAGCGCTTATATGGCTAATGAAACGGGGATAAAAAGCCATAAACCTCCTTTTAAGTTTGATATTAATGAGAAAGATAGCGGTGGCTATGCTGGAGTCGCTTTAAAATATATTGAAGCAGAATTATCTGGAGAGCCAAAAGATATGATTCTTTGCGTTCCCAACAATGGGGCTATTGAAGGGTTAAAGGATACGGATGTGGTTGAAATCAGTTGCACCATTACCAGAGATGGTTATATTCCTCACAAGATTGAAGAACCGGGTGAACTTCAAATGGAGCTGATAAGAAGAGTAAAGGCTTATGAAAGACTGGCTTCTTCAGCCATTGGAAACCGGGATAAAAAGGAAGCAGTGGATTGTCTCATGCTGCATCCGCTGGTGAATTCTTATTCCCTGGCTAAGGCCTTAATGGAACAATACCTAAGTATCAATGCAGAATATATTAAGGGGTGGAAGTAGGATGGAGTACGTATCAGGAGTGGGAATGATTAATGTGGATATCCTTTATTCAGGAATTGAGAGAATTCCCAATGAAGGGGAAGAAATATATTCCAAGGAATTTGATGTTCAGTTAGGTGGGGGAATTCCGGCAACTATGATTAACCTGGCGCGCCTTGGAATTCCTACTGAGCTATGTACTTTCTTAGGAGATGATATGTTTTCCAATTATGCAAAAGCCCAGTTAGAACACTATAATACATCGTATCACAATATTTACAATGGAAACGGTATGCCCCTGGCCATAACCTCTATAGTCACAACACAAAGGGATCGTACCTTTATTTCTTACCGTAATCACTTCACACTTAATGAAGAAGATCAGGATAAGATATACAATAAACTAAAAGGTGCAAAAATAGCAGATATGCAGATAGGGTTTCTAGAAGTTTATAAGCGGTTAAAAGAGGATGGAACAATACTGGTTTTTGATGTGGGCTGGGAAGACGGAATGTCTTTAGAAAAATATTCAGAGTATCTTAAACTTGCAGATTATTTTACGCCAAATCAAAAAGAAGCGTTAGAGATTACGGGAACAAAGAATTTGCAGGATGCTGCGGATAAACTGAAAAAATATTTTGATCAGGTTATTATAAAGCTTGATAAGAACGGTTGTATGCTTGTAGAAGGTGATACTACACATATCATTCCGCCCTTAGAGAATATTAAAGCAGTAGATGCTACAGGAGCAGGAGATGCATTTTTAAGCGGTTTTATTTATGGTTTATATCATGACCATAACATTAAAGATGCCATATTGTTTGGTAACATTACCGGCGGATTATGTGTAGAAGGGATTGGGTGTTTAACACGTTATGTAAATGAGAAGGAATTATTGGAGATAGCAGAAAAACATAGTAAAAAAATCAGGTGAAGCAAATCATTAGAAAAACGGATTAAAATAACTGGATAGGAAGGTGGCCCTTGTAATTAGGAAACATGAATCATCTATTACAGGGAGGTCTCCTACAAATGAAGGATAATAGTCCTATATGATGCCGAGCTCTAAATCCTTGGGCAAGGTGAAGGATACAATTAGGGAAGTGACTTGCAGAACGTCAGCATATGAAAGCCAGGATAGTAAAATACAACGCTTAAATCCGTTTATTAGGGGATGGCGCAATTACTTCGGGCATGGAAACGGTATACTGCGCCATTGCTTGACCTGCCCAAGAGTAGATTTTTAAGAAAGAGGAACTCATGAAACAGATTGCAATCTTATCCGATACTCATGGTCTGCTGCGAGAGCGCGTTATGGCTGAACTTGCTGAAGCTGATTGCTCCATTCATGCTGGTGATATCAACACACCACACATTATCGAGTCCATACGACAGCTTGGAGAGACCTATGTGGTACGTGGCAACAATGATAAAGAATGGGCAGAAGCCCTGCCTAAAAGTATTACCGTTACAATTGAAGGTGTGAGATTCTTCATCGTTCATAACAAGAAAGATGTCCCCAAATACTTAACAAATGTGGACGTGGTGGTCTATGGTCACTCCCACAAATATTCTGCTGAAATTATTAAGGGGGTACTGTTTCTCAATCCCGGTAGCTGCGGTAAACGGCGTTTTGATTTGGAAATCACAATGTGCCGTATGACTGTGGATGCAGGGCACTACCAGTACGAAAAAGTGGTGATTCCCTATGATATCTCAAAAGGGCGATTATAATACTTTTACTCTAGAGAGTAATGCCATTTTCACACGATAGAGAGTTTTTGTATCATTCTGCACCGAACCCTTTTGTTTTATCATCACTTAATATATCTGATGCCCACCTTCCAAGGCCTCATCCAGTTGTTTATCAGTACATCTTCTTGCCGCCTCTGCATCACGATCTTTGATGCATTTATATAAACAAAGTACGCTGTCGTACAGTGCCTCTTTCCCGTAACGCATACAAAAACGCTTCCAAAGCTGTGTTACAACAGGTTTAAAAGATATGTAAATTAAAGGTATAATACTGTTTCCGCTGATAACGGAAAGTTTGTGATGAAAAGAAAAGGTGGCTGAGACCGTTTCCTCAATCGATTTTGCATCTGCAACTTCCTCTAATAATCCTTCCAATCCAAGAATATCCTCATTCGAGGAATTCTTTATAATCGAATCCGTTGCAAGATGTTCCAATGCCCGGCGTACTTCAAGTATTGAGTAAATTTCTGCTTGTCCAAGGGTATCTCCGTGATATTCCATAATGGCATTTAAGGTATTGATATTTCCGTTCTTGCCGTAATCTGCTACAAACACCCCCTGCCTTGGATGCACTTCTAAAAAACCCTGTTTTTCAAGTTCTGCAAACCCACTGTTAACCACTGCACGGCTAACCTGCATCTGCCTGGCAATCTCCCTTTCAGCAGGTAATTTGCTTCCAACCGGGATATGCCCTGATAAAATCATGTCACGAATCTGACAAATAAACATTTCTTTTAAGCTCAAAGCGCTAAGTTTCTGAAATTCCATGTTTTCTCCCCCTTGTTCTGGCTCTGGTCATACCAGAAATCAACACTATTTTATCATACATTCTTACAAAAATTCAACAAATAAATATGTAATAATGACGATTATTTTTTACATTATTGCTAGTTTTCATAGAATATTTTATAATAATATTGTTAAAAAATAAACCAGGCAATTCATCTGGCTGAACCAGAACACTTATGGAAAATATTCCTGCATCTTGAAGGTTGAAAGACCTTCGAAGAAAAGGAGAATGCCAAAAAGTGATTTTAAGGCAACAGATGACAGAAAAGAGAATGGAAAGAAAGGAGCGTGACACATGGAAGATTTTAAAGTTCTTGAGATAAAAACAAGTGTCTTTGCTGACAACAACATACAAGCTGGAAAGCTTCGTGAAGAATTAAAGGATAAGAAGGTCTTTCTTCTTAATCTGATGTCCAGTCCCGGTGCCGGTAAGACCACTACCCTGACCCGTACGATTCATGCCCTAAAGAACGACTTTACTATTGGTGTTATGGAAGCGGATATTGATTCTGACGTGGATGCCCGTACCATTCAGCAAACTGGTGCAAAGGCTATCCAGCTTCATACCGGCGGTATGTGCCATCTGGATGCGGAAATGACCCGCCAGGGATTAGAGGGTCTTGATACAGACGGTCTTGACCTTGTAATATTAGAAAATGTGGGCAACCTGGTCTGTCCTGCAGAATTTGACACCGGCGCAGTAAAAAATGCTATGATTCTCTCCGTACCGGAAGGAGACGACAAGCCTCTTAAATATCCGCTGATGTTCTCTATTTGCGATGTGGTACTGATCAACAAGATGGATGTAATGCCGTATTTTAATTTTGATATGGAAAAATGCAAAGCGAATATTCGTCTTCGTAATCCCAACGCTATTATCATTCCCATCAGTGCTCTAAAAGATGAAGGTATAAAGGAATGGACCGACTGGTTAAGCAATGCAGTAAAATCTTGGTGTGAATAACAAACGTATAACTGTCATAAAAAGGTATTCATAAACTTCAAATGCGCAAACAAGCGCGGGAAAGGAAATTATGAGTGAGTTAAGACCTAAAATTGTAAGACTGGCAAAAATGGTAGGCGGTATTGCCGGAGCCATGAACAAAATCGATGAAAATTCTCCCGAATACTATTCTCTAAACTGTGTTGTAACAGATGACATGGCTGATATTGCTATGATAATCGGGCTGCGTAAACCCCGTACCTTCGAGTATGTCGCTAAGCGTTCCGGAAAGAGTGCAGAAGAGACAAAGGCCATCTTAGAGCAGCTAACCTACACAGGTGTCGCCAAAGTATGGAAGGATAAGGAGGATCATAAAGAACGGTTTTTTGTGAATATATTTGCCCCCGGTATGTTAGAAATGATGGTAAATAACCGGGAACAGCTTAACGAACATCCTGAAATCGGTAAAGCCTTTGAAGAATATACCAGACTGCGTCTTGCGCCTATGGCAGCAAAATTCCCTCAAGGCATGGCAATGATGCGTGTCATTCCTGTGGAAGAGGCCATCGAGGATATCCCAGGTACAAAACCCTGGGAACGCCTTTCCTATTACCTGGATAAATATGATACGTTTACGGTATCTGACTGCTCCTGCCGCCAGTCACGGCGTGTACTGGATGAGGGCTGCGGTCATTTGGAAAAAGACATCTGTATCCAGATGGGCGAAGGTGCCGAATATTATATAAGAACAGGCAGAGGCCGCCAGATTTCACGGGAAGAAGCAAAAGAAATTATTAAATTTGCAGAGAATAACGGCCTGATGCATGAAATGCCCCATACCGACGGACTTGGTGAATCAGCGGCAATCTGCAACTGCTGTGGCTGCTCCTGCTTTTCCTTGCGTCTTGCGACACTTTTTAATACTCCAGATTCCATACGTTCCAACTTCACTGCCAAGGTAAAAAAGGAAAACTGTGTAGCCTGCGGACAGTGTGTGGAAAATTGTCCTGTTAATGCTTTAAAACTTGGCCAAAAACTCTGTTCCAAAACACCTGTTGCCATAAAGGCAGAACCTACCGCACGTGACCATGTCTGGAAAGAAAGCAACTGGAATGTGGATTACCGGGAGAACCGTAAAGATGTTACTGAAGAAGGCACATCTCCTTGTAAAACTGCCTGCCCTGCTCATATTTCCGTACAAGGTTACATAAAGCTTGCTGCTTCCGGCCGCTACCATGAAGCATTGGAGCTGATAAAGAAAGAAAATCCTTTCCCTGCTGTCTGCGGACGGATCTGTCCTCATGGCTGTGAAAGCGAATGTACCCGCGGAGATATTGATGAACCGGTTTCCATCGACGAAATCAAAAAGTTTATTGCGGATAAAGAGCTGGATGGTTCGATCCGCTATATCCCGCCCATGCGTTATCACCTTGGAAATAAAATCGCAGTAGTAGGCTCCGGTCCTTCCGGTCTTTCCTGTGCATATTACCTGGCAATTGATGGTTATCAGGTGACAGTATTTGAAAAGGAAGAAAAACTTGGTGGTATGCTAACCCTTGGTATTCCCTCCTTCCGCCTGGAAAAAGAGGTTCTTAATGCTGAAATTGACGTTCTGGGTGAAATGGGGGTTACCTTTAAAACCGGAATGGAAGTCGGAAAAGATATTACTCTTAATGAACTTCGGAAAGAAGGTTATGAAGCCTTTTATCTGGCAATCGGCGCACAGGGCGGCAGAAGCCTTGGCATTGAAGGGGAAGAAGCTGAGGGTGTGATCTCCGGCGTTGATTTCCTTCGCAATGTAAACCTTGGAAGAAAGGCAGAGCTTTCCGGTAATGTAGTTGTGATCGGCGGCGGAAATGTTGCAATTGACGTAGCCCGTACAGGGGTAAGACAGGGCGCTGCTGCTGTTAATCTTTATTGCCTGGAAAGTCTCAGTGAAATGCCGGCATTACCGGATGAGATTGCAGAGGCTGAGGAAGATAAAGTTTCCTTTCATAATGGGTGGGGTCCTAAGCGAATCCTGACAGAAGATGGAAAGGTGACCGGTGTGGAATTTAAGCGCTGCATCAGCGTATTCGATGCAGACCAACGTTTCGCTCCAAAGTATGATGAAAATGATACCATCACTGTGGAAGCTGATACCGTACTGCTTTCCATTGGCCAGACCATTGAGTGGGGCGGACTTCTCTCAGAAAGCAAGGTTGAGCTTGGACGCGGGGGTACTGCCAAAGCTGACAGTCTGACCTTACAGACTTCGGAACCGGACGTTTTTGTCGGCGGTGACTGTTTTACCGGACCTCAATTTGCTATCCATGCCATTGCAGCCGGAAAAGAAGGGGCAATCTCGATTCACCGTTATGTACAGCCGGGACAGTCTCTTGTATTTGGCCGTGACCGCCGGGAATACCATGCTTTTGATAAGAACAACGTTGCTTTCGATGTACAGGATTTTGATAGGACTCCCCGCCAGAAACCAGGCCATTCTCCTGAGAAAAAAGGCAGCTTCTATGATGAACGGCTGACCTTCACTGAGGAACAGTTAAAGAAAGAGACGGAACGCTGTCTTGGCTGCGGTGCGGTAGAAATCGACAGTTATATGTGTATTGGCTGCGGCATGTGTACGACCAAATGTAAATTTGATGCAATTCAACTGGAGCGCACTTATAACACGGTGCCCAATACCTATGAAAAACTTCCTGTCAAGATTGCCGCCAACGCAATTGTACGTACCGGAAAGATTGCTGCAACCACCCTCAAAGAAAGCGTTGGCAGAAGAAGCTGACGGGAAAAGGAGAGGGAACCATGCATGAGCTTGGTGTATTAAACTCTATGGTCCACACCATTGAGCGCATCGTAAAGGAGCAGAATGTAACAAAGGTCCACAAGCTTGTCATCGAAGTTGGCGAGCTTTCCGGTATCGTGCCCAGATACTTAGAGCAAAGCTGGCCCGCTGCCTCCTATAAGACTTTTATGGAAAAAACAGAGCTGGAGCTTATCGTCATTCCCGGTATTGTTAAATGTAAAGGCTGCGGCAGGGTATTTAATGCCGTTTACAGTGATTTAAATTGTCCTGACTGCGGCAATATGGATATGGAAATCCTGGAGGGCGATGACATGATAATAAAGGAGATCGTGTGTAACTAAAGGATTCTAACGATGAATTGGCGGAGGCTGTGGAAGAAGAAATCGTCATTTAAAAGAAAAGGTAAATGCCAGAACGTTCTCATGAATTTAATATTAAAGAAATAGAAGCGTATTAAACAAGGAGGAATGGGTATGTTTGTGTTTTCAGAAAGTGTTCCGACAATATTGGTTTTACTGGTATGGCTTGGGGTGTTTTTATCGCTGTTTGCTGCAAATGAATTGAGCCGTCGTTTTAAATGGGTGGGGTTTGGCTGCTTTGTTGTGCTTCCGGTTGTTTTAACAGTTTTATGGGTGACGACGTTAAAGGATACTTCTTATATGGACTGGTTTCATCTGGCAAAGGTTTACTCTTCTACGGCGGGGTGTATTGGTTTTTGGTGTATCCGCCATATGAAAAAGCTGCAGCATAATAAAATTGCGTTGTGTTTCCCGCCGTTAATACTGGCTATCAATATCCTGGAAGCCTGTTTCCGGGATTTTGAAGTAAGCCAGTATGTGACACCGGTTATGGAGTATATGAACAATCAGGTTCAGTACTATATCGGCGGTTCATGGAATGTCATGAACGGGATTGCAGGTCTTTTAAATATTGTGACCATTACAGGCTGGTTTGGAATCTGTATTCGAAAGAAGACCAGTAAGGATAAAAGCCAGGATATGCTTTGGCCTGATATGATGTGGTTCTGGATTATCGCCTATGATTTATGGAATTTTGCTTATACCTATAACTGCCTGCCGACTCATGCATGGTATTGCGGATTAGCACTTTTACTGGCCCCCACAATTTGTGCATTTACAGTGGGTAAGGGGGCATGGCTGCAGCATCGTGCCCAGACGCTGGCACTGTGGTGTATGTTTGCCCAGACGTTTCCGGTATTTCAGGATGCCAGCAGTTTTCTGGTGCATTCCCGATCCAGTAAGGCTATTGCAGAAGCAGCGATACGGGAAGGAATGCTTTCCCCTGACGGATATACGGTATTGACCGGAACAGGAATCCAACCGGTGGCAGGTGTATCACCGGATACTACTTTTTTATTTGTTATGAGTTTGCTGGCTCTTCTTGCAAATATAGGAGTATTTGTCTATATGATTCACAGAATACATAAGACAAAGAGAAATCCATATACCGGAGAATTATATACGGATCATAAGAAGTATCAGGAAATTAAGGCTTTGGCGGAGTAAATTTAACCTCATCAAGCAGGGGCGCGGATTGCGAATATCCGATTGACTGTATAAATGGACTGTTGTGAAATCTGATATGCTCTCTTCTAGGTTGACAAGTGAAATAATAAAAGCTTGTCACTTAGGAGGGAGCATATTTTTGTGCATGTAGATAATTACACTCACTAAGGCAGGTGCTTTACATATTATAAGATAATTGATATGTTACTACATTACCACTAAATGAAAGGAGTTGTCTTATACATGTTTCCTAATCTCCAAGAAATCCATCAATTCCTCTATTACGATGGCAGGTTTATGCCTTATGATTTTCAATCTTCTTTTATCAGTGAGGAAAAGCCGCTCGGATGCTCCAATTGATTTGCCAGTAGAAAGCAACTATGGTTTTGATTCCATGGTCAGAAACTTCAAGTGAAAAGGATTTAAAAATTTTTCTGCTATAAAAATAGAGGCTGTGTTTTTCGGAATTGAAAAACGCAGCCTTTTTATTGCCTTAAATTCGCAAAAATAGAATTATCTATACTACATAATTATGGAAGTACCGTAAGTATGACATTGAAAATCGTTCCAGGTGCTGTGAACAGAGGACTGTGGGAAAGTAACGCCACCGCTTTTTCGCGGCCAATTTAATGTATAAAATTTCTTTTTCAAAAGTATTGACCATGACACCATGTCATAGTGTATTATAAAACCATACGGACAGGAGGTACATATAGAGATGAGAACAATTAAACAGGTTTCGGATTTAACGGGTATCAGTGTTCGTATGCTGCACTATTACGATAAGATTGGCCTGCTAAAGCCTAGCTCAGTAACAGAAGCGGGCTATAGGTTATACGGCGATAATTCACTTGAAACGTTGCAACAAATACTTTTTTTCAAAGAATTGGACATTCCATTAAAAAATATGAAAGAAATTTTAGAAAGTTCACAGTACGATAAAGTACAGATGCTCCATAAGCAAAAAGAGTTGCTTTCGCTGAAACGAGATAGGCTGAATGAGCTAATCGCACTTATTGAGAAAAAATTGAAAGGCGGCAGCGCAATGAGTTTTAAAGAATTTGATATGAGTGAATATTTTAATGTACTGGAAACATTTAAGCAGGAACATGAGAATGAAGTTGTCAAGTATTATGGCAGTATAGAGGAATTCGGCAAGATTATTGAAACAATGAAATCAAAAGAGCTTGAAGGAGCCAAAATGGCAATTAAGCAGTTTGGCAGTATCGAAAAATACACCGAAGCTATAAAAAACAACCTCAATAATCTGCCGCTGATTATGGAGGGGTTTCAGATAATCAAAGAGAATGCAGATGTTTATATGGCTCAAACGGATCAATTAATGGAACGCTTAACATCTGATTTAAGTAAAAATCATTCTTCGCCAGATATTCAGGAGATCGTAAAAGAAATGGATGATATGGTCAAGGGGCATAGTAAAATTGTCAAGATGGACATGGGAGAAAACTACTGGGGTATGATGGCAGACCTCTATTTAACAAAGTGCACGAAAGTACATGATAAAAAGTATGGTAAGGGCGCGACAAAATTTATAGGGGAAGCTCTCAAGTTCTATAGTGAGAACACTAAATAGAGCAGTCTAATTAAATATCAGGGATAGTTATTATAGATATGAAGAATTAAAAGTAGATCGCATATATTTGTGCGGTACGGAAGTGTTCCTGTAGATCCTAAGAATGACCTTCCGGTTTCAGCCAGGGGGTAATAGGATTTAACGAGTTGAATATAAGTGATTCCAAATACAGACGATATTTTCCACGAACTGATTAGATTGTCTGAGTTTGTGAAAGAGAGACTATTCAGAAAATGGCAATGCACTTAGTAACTACGATAAGCGGGCTTGCTAAATATTTATTTGGGCCTTATTATGTTTTATATCGCAAGCAAAAATTTTGTTTTAGATCGGAGCCAGTATATGAATATTTATAATAATCAAAACTATTTTACCAATAAGCAGTTGCTTAAGATATTAAACAGTCTGGGAGCAGAGTATGAAATTAATAAATTATATATTATTGAAACTAGACACGATTTACTAAAGTATGGAGTGATCCGAATTAATCCATTTGGTTGGATAGAAATTATACGCGGAAAAATTGAAGGCAATTATTTGCCAACTAGTAAAACAGTTATAGTGTATGTATTTGCTCATGATGAATATAACGATTTTCATAGTTCCCAGTTGTATTCTATTCATGCATTATTACATGAATTGCGACACGCTTATCATAATAATAAAAATATTAAAGGAAGCGAAGAAGATTGCGATGAATTTGCAACCAGATATCTTGACGAGAATAGTAATTTCTTTTCAAGAGTAATGAAATGGGAAGACGAATGGGAAGTAGAAGAAGAGGATTAATGTTTCAAGCAAAATCGTAGTGAAACAGTGTGGAGAGACGAAGTGAGGATATCAGTTTACGTTTGAAGATTTCTTCGACCTCCTCTTCCTTCATGCCAATAAGTGATTCTAAGTATTCAAGGCTTTATCTAAACCAATAATTTCTTAAGGCACTTTTGAAAGCTGAAAGTAGTATTTTCTGACTATCTAAGATAGTTCCATCTACATCTAATAAAATAGTATTATACATCAATTTTCCTCCTTAAATAATATATACTTCGGGGATATCATAACCTTAAGTATAATTCGATTAAAGATTAGATGGTAAACTAATGTTTAAAAAATCGGTAGTAATAAAAAGTCATATTTCCCAAATTAGCTATAATAAATAGGAACTTTATTAAAAGAGTATGATAATTGAAAGATAAATAACTCAATAAAAAAATAAACAAAAGTTTAAATTATAAATATTTGTTGTAACGAAAGAAGGCTTGACATATAATACACCTATAAAGTACAGGAGGTGAAAAATGGAAACCAAGAAATATATAGTAGTTATCGGGGGGATGAATTTAGACTTGGCCGGATTATCTGGAGATGTTTATAGACCAAGGGATTCCAATATTGGTGAAATTGAAATGACAGTTGGCGGAGTCGGACAGAACATAGCACAGAATTTAACCAGACTTAATGTACCCACATACCTGATTACAGTATATGGAAATGACCATTTTGGTAATATTCTTACTCAAGAATGCGGAAAAAATAGTATTTATTTGGATTATGCAGAGTGTATTATTGGAAAAAAAAGTTCAACATATCTTTATGTGGCAGATAACAAAGGAGACATGGTAGCTGCGGTCAATGATATGAGTATTACAGAAAATATGACTCCAAAATTCCTGCAGGAAAGAATTGACTTTATTAATGGAGCAACATTGTGTGTAATTGATGGAAATGTATCGGCAAAATCAATAAGATGGTTGGCAGATCATTGTACAGTTCCGATTTTTGCGGATCCGGTATCAACTGCCAAGGCGTCAAGATTTCAAGATATCTTGGAAAAGATAGATACATTTAAACCAAATGAACTGGAAGCAGAACTTCTGACAGGTATTAAGATTACAGACGAAGAAACAGCAAATAGAGCAGCAGGTTTATTAAATAAAATGGGAGTGAAAAATGTTTTTATTTCTCTTGGTGCAAAAGGAATTCTATGTTCCGGTAATGGAGAAACTATTTTAGTTCCTATTTTTCCATCTAATATTACAAGTGTAAATGGTGCAGGTGATTGCAGCATGGCCACAATTGTATGGGCCAGATTCTTCTATAAGGAAAGTGTTTCCTTACGTAGAGTTGGAGAATTGGCACAGGCGGCAGCAAGTTTAACTGTTGAAGTAGCTGAATCTGTATCTACAAAACTCAGTGTAGAAGCTGTGCTCAAGAGAGCAAACACATTTAAAAATCAGAAAGAAGGAGAAAATTATGATAAAACAAATTTATTCTTTAGTAAACTACAACGAGAGTGTGGCAACAATGGATGCGGGTGCTGACCATATTGGTTTAGTACCGATGCAAAGTGGTGGGGTTCCGGCTCATAGAGTCCCGTTTGATGTAGTAGATAAAATTTTTAATGAAGCTAAAAAACGTGGCGTAAAATGTGTTGCAATTATGTTACAGAAAGACCCAGATGAAATGATCTTTATTACAAAGCGTGTAAAGCCGGATATCCTTCATGTAGCAGGAATGGAATATACTGCAGATGCGGCATTCGCAGAGAGGCTACATAAAGAGTGTCCTGGAGTTAAGCTGATGCAGGCGGTACTGGTAGATGGGCCGAAAGCGATTGAAAAGGCAAAAGAATATGCAAAGTTCTGTGATTTTATTTTGACGGATTCCGGACTTGCAGCAGATACTGGAATCGGAGCAAGTGGATTAACACATGATTGGAATATTGATGCAGAAATCGTAAAAGCTGTAGACATCCCAGTAATTATTGCGGGAGGACTTGGCCCGGATAATGTAGAAGCGTGTATTAAGCAGGTAAAACCATATGGTGTAGATTCATTAACAAAGACGAGTTACAAATACAATGATGGTATTATGGAAAAAGATATTCCCAAAGTAGTGGAATTCTGTAAAAGAGCTGATAAGGCAGCCGCCGAACTGACTGTATAGTTGGCTTTGGAGGTGGAAGTGCCATTGACACTTCTGGAGGAATAAATGTAGTCCGGACTTTAGAAGGAAGTATAACTAAACTTCATGAATCGTTGTAAAGGCAAGAGAATTGACCTTTACAGCGATTCATGGAGATTGTAAAATCATGTAGTGATCGATATCATAAATATCCTTTTGACGTTTCTTTACGACTTACGGTTCAAAAGTAGATTTTCGATCCTAAGACCCCAAGCAGGTCTTTAGGACATTGAATGTCCTGGGCCGAATCAATATCATACTTGTCCAGCAGTTGTTAAATGATGCTTCTTTTTCCTTCGGTCATATTCTCTTACCATAATAAAGCCTTGGTGACCAGTCCACTTTTTATGATATAATGCTTTAAAAAGTTATACCTTGTTGAAAATACTGCTGTTTTTTTTCAAATAAAGCATCATTTGATAAATAGGGATTAACTGATTCTTTTTCTTCCATAGTCATGCAAGCAGCAGTATATGCATATTTCAATGTATCTTCTAATTTGATATTCTTTTGCAGTCCCCATACAAGAGCACCAGTAAGAGTGGAACCTGCTCCAACAGGATTGACAATTATATGCTGCCCGGTGTTAAAGATATATTTTGTATTTGAACTTTTGTAAAATAATCCTTTACGCATTGAAAATACAATAATATTTTCCAACCCCTGATTTAATAACGTATCAGCGGCAGCATCTAGATTTGTATAAGGTTTTTTTAGTTCGGAAACCATTTGAGCTAATTCATTTTGAGAAGTAATGAGAAACTTAATTTTATCAAGATTATGGATAAAACGATGATTTTTATTCATGGATACGGTTTTTACAATCAATGGGACAGTTACCTTCTTACAGATGTAATCAATAGTTTCTTTTGGAAGATTTGTGTCAATGATGCAATATTCGGAATGATTAATTCGTTCTAAATTTTTTTCAATAAATGCAGGTGTCATCTGTTGATAAATATCCATGTCATCAATTCCCATGATTCTACTTCCATCAGAATCATCTATATATAGAAAGGAGGATGTTGCGATACCAGTAATCCTTTCACAGTACTGAATATCCATATTATGTTCGATTGAATCCTCCACAAACTTATCTCCATTTATGTCATCTCCAAAAACAGAAATGAAATAATTTGGTACATCAAGTTTAGTCAGTGTTAATGAAATGTTTCTTCCGGCACCGCCCAGCAGATTATAAATTTTGCCCGGATTTGAGTTGTCACGAATGAGACGGCTCTTGGAAACTCCCATAATATCAATATTGATCCCACCTACAACAGTCACAAAGCGAGGTTCACTTAATACATACCCCTTTCCTTTAATATAGCCCTTCTTTATTAAATTGTGGATATGTGCGGCAGCACCTGAACGTGTGATACAGAGTGCATAGGCAAGCTCATTTTGAGAAATCATAGGATTCTGTTTAATTATTTTTAGAATTTCAAGTTCACGTTCTGTCATAATTGACTCCAATCTGAAAAGGATATTGTGTTGATATGTTATTTAATAGAATAAATTCAAGTCTATATTACTAAACATTATAAGGAAAGGAAAAGGAAAAAGTCAATGATAAAGAAATGAGTTTACTGAGGATGATTTTTATAAAAATGGTGATATTAAAAGTTAATACCGTCCATATCCTGCAAACCCAAATCCAAAATCATCATATCCGGCTGTTTTGCAACTTCCTCAAAATATTGGGGATAGTAGCATGATTTGACTGTCTGAATCTATTTGCAACATTGACATTGTAGCAACAATGTTATAATATTAGAGTGTACATACACGATGTGTGCCACATATTCTAGATGACGAGGATAATATGGATAAAATAATTACAGCACAAAAAAGCGATATTATCTGTAATTGCTTAAAATTACGTAGAGCTTCTCAGGCAATTACAAAAGTTTATGATAAATATCTCGAGTCCAGCGGAATCAAAATAAGCCAATACCTCATATTAAAAACAATATCCCGTACGCAGCCGGTAAATGTTAGTGACCTTGCTGCTAATGTTAGATTAGATAGGACTACACTGGTTCGGAGCCTAAAGCCTCTTGAACAAAGGGAGTTGATCTCGGATATTGCAAAAGAAGGTACTCGAAATCGACAGCTTGTATTATCAGAATACGGAAAGGAAACTTTGGCTAAAGCTACCGCTCTATGGATGGAAGCACAAGATTACATTGAGCAGTATCTTGGAAAAGAAGATTTGTCTGAATTAAATCTACTGCTTCGTAAAATTGAGGAACTTGAATCGTAAGTTTTTTACGCATATAGTGTATATACACTATATGTATTGCTGATTCAATTACTGACTTGGATTAGGGCGCAATTACGTCGGTTCATAACGATATTAAGCAATGTTCCCTGTAATTTGCTGAACCGTAGGATAGACGGTGTGGTTCGATCCATTCAAACTAAATACAAATAAGCTCACATTGAAAGAGCCAAAGGAAAGTGAGAAAAATCAATTTTGAATAGTACAGAGAAGATGATTCAAAACAAAGCCTATGAGTTAGGTTATGAAAAGTGTGGTATCATTCCCGTTCAGGCAATGGAGGGTTATGGGGAGAAAGTTGAGGAACGCATTCAGAAAGCGCCAGCGTCTGAACAATTCTATCGAAAAAAACACGGATGGCTTGCCGATCTTAAGGAAGAATATCCGTGGGCCAAATCTATCATTGTAGTAGTATCAAGGTATGGGAAATATAGAATACCTGAATCAATAAAGAATCATATTGGAAAACATTATTTGACTGACACACGCATTGATGTCAATACAAAAGAATATCAGAGCAAATTGGATATGGATCAATATTTACAGGAACTCGGTATTAGAATTGATTCAGATTCAAAATTTGGATTGGTTGGCCTGCGATGGGCAGCTATGCAGGCAGGATTGGGTATTGTCCGGCGAAACAATTTTTTTTATACGGAGTCTGGTTCATGGGTGTACCTCGGAGCGTGGTTAACAGACAGGGAAATGAATTTACGTGAAACAACAAATTTGCCACCATGCCCGAAGAACTGTAACCGCTGTATTGCAGCATGTCCTACCCACTCACTTTCTGAGCCTTACACAATGCTGCCAAATTCATGCGTTTCCTTTTTGACAACATTTGGAGGGCGTGACCTGGTACAAGATCCCCTTTCCAGAAATTTTAAAAGCTTTATTTACGGCTGTGATATTTGTCAGGATGTATGCCCTATGAACAGGGGAAAATGGCAGGAGTACGAGGAATTTCCCGGACTGTCCGAGCTGGCTCCTTCACTTACACTGGAAAACATTTTAAATATGGACGAAAGCTTTTACAAAGAAAAGATACAGCCAAAGTTTTTTTATTTAACGCCAGAAGATAGCTGGAAATGGAAAGTGAATGTACTATGCTTTATGCGCAATAACTATCAGGAAAAATATAAACCAGCTATTCTTGCTGCCTGTAAAAACGAAAATAGCAAAGTCAGAAAAATGGCTCAATCTGTCTGTGATGAGATGGGATTAAGTTAAAATAATTTGAATTTGTTTCAAAAAGTGGCCAGAAATTAACTTCTTGTTAGTTTCTGGCTCACTTTAAAAGTATATTTTGTTCTTGTATCAACATGGCTATAGATAAACCGTAAGTGACAGATTGCAAATGTTATTCTGTGAGATCATATAGCATTCAAATCAGATTTAAGTATGTGGTAGCTTGTCCGGTTCTTCCAGAATGCTCATGAGGATAATGCTGCCCTCAAAAAGGTGTTTTTCTCGCTTGTGCTGCATAAAAAGCGGTCAGAGCTCTTTGATGGTCGTGTTAGATGGATAAAGGTGCTGTCAGTTTGTCCAGGACGAATAACAGATCCTTTTCTGCCTGTTTCATCAGATCGTAGGAATAATCGTTGAGACACCAGTCGATAATCACACCCCGATTGATTCGGATCAGAAAGGATGTGAGCGCAGGAATGGAAGCGGCAAGAGTACTGGCTGAAAGGGGACACCGCGTTACTCTATGTGAAAAGAGCGGCAGCCTTGGAGGAAATTTGATTCCGGGAAGTGTTCCTCATTTCAAACGCTATGACAGAGCCCTGGTCAAGTGGTATCAGAGACAGCTTGAGCTTCTGAATGTGGAAGTCGAGATGAACTGTGAGATCACTGCGGATAATATCTCCAATTACAAGCCGGATGAAATCATTACGGCAACCGGTTCGAAGCCGATTCAGAGCAAGTTTGGATCGGAGACTTTTGTGACTACCGCAGATGATATCCTTCTTGGAAAAGCAGAGGCAGGAAAAAATGTCGTAGTGATCGGCGGTGGACTGGTTGGATGCGAAACTGCTCTATGGCTTGCACAGAACGGTTCCAAGGTTACAGTCATCGAAATGCTGAAAGACATTTTGGGCGGTCACGGCGCACTACCGCATATGAATCATGATATGCTTGTGGATCTGCTGGCATTCCAGAAGGTGGATATCTATACAAGCAGCACTGTAAAGAGTATTGAGGGGGGCAAGGTGACAGCGGAAACTCCGGAAGGAGAATGTTCATTCCCGGCGGATACGGTTATTTCAGCCATCGGCTACCGCGAGAATCATGCATTGTATAATGAACTTAAAGATATGGATATACCTGTCCACAATATTGGAGATTCTCAGAAGGTACATAATATCATGTATTCCATCTGGAATTCATACGAGCTTGCCAGAGAGCTGTAACTCTTAAAATATTTGCAGAAAATTAATGAAGTAAAAGTGTCGCAATGCGAGAGTACGTGACTGATGTTTTTTCGGTTAACATGCACTTAATGTGCTTTGCGGCACTTTTTGTTGAAAAAAGAAGTGGCATTTATATCTTGACAACAGGAGGCCAGGGCCTTGGTGAAAATCAAGGACAAAAAATGAAGGTACATTTTCAATTATGAGGATGTACCTTTATTTATAGTTTCCCTTACATATCTGCTTTGATAGAGCTAAACATTTCTACGAGAAATTTGGTTATAAGCTTCTGTTTAATGCAGAACAGACAAGCGGTTTTATAAAAAAGTGTATGAATAGCATTTCTATGTAATCACCTTGACAGATAGCTGCATGTCTGATATAGTAAAGACGCTTTATAAAGTGTGTTTAATAAAGGAGAGCAGTATGGCTGTAGGGAATGTCAATTTAATGAAACAAATCAATTTAGACACGGTTAGAAGGGTGATAAAAGAAAATAAAAAAGCAACAAAACCGCAGTTGGCAAATTTGACGGGATTAAGCGTGGTAACAATTAATTCACTTGTTGAAGTGCTTTTGGGAAATGGAGAGATTCTTGTTGATGACCTAGAAGTGTCCAGTGGTGGCAGGCCAGCAGCTATCTATTCCTTTAATGAGGAATACAGTATGGCGTTAGTCATTTATACAAATGAGTATGAAATGAAGGATTTAACCCATGTTTCGGTTGTCAATCTATACGGGGAAGTGATTGAAGGTAACGAGATTGTCTTAGATGAAATATCAGAACATAGTTTCGATTTGACAATCGAGAAGATGCTGAAAAAATATCCTAATATTAAATTGATAGGCATTGGTATGCCAGGACAAGAAATCAGAGGAAAGATGGAGCTCAGTGATTATATTTCTCTTGAAGGGAAATCCCTTGTAGAACATTTGAGAAATCAATTTCAAATACCTGTAATCTTTGAAAATGACGTTAACGCAGCGGTATTGGGATATTGTACTTCTAATCAATGCGACGATAAAAGCGTTGTTGGCATTTATATACCAGAGAAATATCCTTTAGGTGCAGGTATTTTTATCAACGGTGATATGTACAAAGGAAAAGATGGCTTTGTAGGTGAAGCTAAATTTCTTCCAGATGGATTTGATTGGAAGAATCCAGCATATGTTTTGGAAAATATTTCAGTGGCACTTAAGAAATTAATCATCACGTTCACCTGTCTTTTAAATCCAGATATCCTCGTCATTTACAGAGAAAATTTTACCGAAGTAGCGATTGATCTCATTATTGAGGATTGTAAAAAAACGATCAAGTCAGAAGTGATGCCTGACATTATTGTATTAAGTGACTTTGGCCAAGATTTTGCAGAGGGTATTAAACAAATCTCATTAAAACCATTGGAACCAAAATGGCAACGATAAGAAAAGAGATGCCATGGCGGCATTATCTATATTGTATTTATCAGGGCAGATCCCATATTCATTATGGAGTTACTCATAGTGATGTGTGTGAGCAGTAAGAAAATTAATAAAATCGTAGCAAGGAGGGATTGAAATGGTTAATCAGTTGGATTTACATATGCATTCAAATATTAGTAACGATGGTGAGTACACGCCCTCACAACTCATGCAGTTATGTAAACAACATGGTTTAAAGACAGTTGCATTAGCTGACCATAATTCCGTACGAGGGATAGCAAAGGCTCAGAAATCGGCAAATGAATTAGGTATTGAATTTATTTGTGCTATTGAGCTTGATTGTCAATTTGAAGGAGTTAATCTGCATCTTTTAGGATATGGGATTGATCCAACATTATCTGAATTTGAAAAAAATGAAATGGATATCTTAAAGAAAGAACAAGATGCTTCTTCAAAACTTATAAACCTAGTACTTGATTTAGGAATTTATTTTGATATAGAGAAAGTTTTAGATTTTGCCATAGAAGGTGTAGTGACGGGTGAAATGATTGCTGAAGCCGCTCTTGAGGATAAAAGAAATCAAAACAATCCCCTTCTGGAACCATATAGAAATAACGGGAAGCGTAGTGATAATCCTTATGTAAATTTTTATTGGGATTTTTGCTCCCAAGGGAAGCCAGCTTATGTACCTGTTCAATTTATTGGACTGAACGAAGCCATACAATTGATTAGAAAAGCAAGAGGCCTAGCTGTTCTTGCTCATCCAGGGATTAATATCGGGCAGAATCAGAAGATTCTGGAAGGCATTGTTGCTTGTGGTGTTGATGGGATGGAAGTATACAGCAGTTATCATGATGAAAACATGGTTGCTTTTTATAATGAGCAGGCGGAAAAATTTCATTTACTGAAAACGATGGGTAGCGATTTTCATGGGAAAACAAAGCCAGCCATCAAACTGGGCAGTATGAGCTGCCTTGAAGAAATGGATATTTATCATCAATTCAAGAAGAAACTTTATGAAGTGGCGCCATGAAATTAATTAGGATGTAAATTTTTAAATTTACATGCGAGCTTGTTCAGGAGTATTAAAATTTGCTTCTTGAATAAGCTCTCTTTTTATGTTCTGTAGAAAGACTCCATGATAGCAAAGTCATAAAGGTTACCTTTCCTTTATGACTTTGGACTACCCCATGTCTTGAACGTTATCTAGTCAGGCCTCCGATGGTTATATAGCGATAAATAATATGCGGCAAAGCAGAAGCCTGTGATTTCCGGATATGCCTTATCCGGCTCGACTCATTCGGTGAGGTTATTATATTATTCTGCATTGAGTGATGTTTTGTTCCTCATGGACAAATTTAATAAGAAATGAAGCTTGACGGTTAAACGAACAGGCGCTAAAATATGAATGAATAATAATTTATTCATTCATATTTTGATGATTAGGAGGAGGTCTCAAATGAAAAGGGTTACCGCGTTTATTGGAAGTGCACGGAAGCAAGCAACTTATGAAGCAGTCCGTGAATTTGAGAGAAATTTGAATTCGTACACGGAAATCGAATTTGAGTATGTTTTCTTAAAGGATCATCAGCTTGAGTTTTGCAGGGGCTGCAAGCTATGTTTCGATAAAGGAGAAGAACTTTGCCCCTTACGGGACGACCGGGACTTACTGCTTGATAAGATAAACCATTCCGACGGTGTTATATTTGCCACTCCTAATTATTCCTTTCATATTTCAGCTCCTATGAAGAATCTATTGGACCGGCTGGCCTTTATTTTTCATCGGCCATGTTTTTTCGGCAAGGCTTTCACCTCCATTGTTACGCAGGGTATTTTCGGAGGAAATTCTATTGTGAGGTACCTTGGCAATATGGGAGAAAATTTCGGATATAGTGTTGCGAAAGGCTGTGTATTAAAGACTCTGGAGCCGATCACAAAAGCCGCACAGGTAAAGAACTCGCGTGAAATCAAAAAGGCCGCTGCAAGATTTTACCGAATACTTATGCGCCCGGCTCCTCCAGACCCTTCTTTTTTCAGATTGATGACGTTCCGTATGTCCCGGACAATGATGAAAGAAATGCTCAGCGATGAATATTGTGACTATCGGCATTTCAAAGCAAAGGGCTGGTTTGAATCGGATTATTATTACGATGTCTCCTTAAACCCAATCAAAAAGCTGGCTGGCCGGATTTTTGATTTTATGGGGCGCCGGATGTCGAGGCAGAGTTAGCGATTCAGCCTTGTTTGATAAACAGAACATACGGGAGGGGTATATATGAAAGATACGAAAACAGATTTATTTAATTGCGGAAAGGAACTGTTCAGCCGGAAAGGCTTTAAGGATACCAATGTATCCGATATCACAAAATTTGTGGGAATAGGGACAGGTACGTTTTATAATTACTATTCCTCAAAAGAGGAACTGTTCATGGCCATATACATGGAAGAAAACGAAAAGCTAAAGAAAAAGATACTGAAATCTATTGATTTGGATCAGGACCCGCGGAGTTTAGTCAAAGAACTGATGTTATTGAATTTAAAAGGCATGAAGTCAAATCCTATTCTTAAAGAGTGGTATAACAAGGACGTGTTCGGCAAAATAGAGCAACATTTCCGTGAAGATAAAGGGATGGAACGTCTTGACTTCATGGTTAACGATTTTTCGGAGATCATAAAAAAATGGCAGGCAGACGGGAAAATGAGGAATGATATTGACAGCGGGATGATCATGGCCATTTTCACGGCAATCGTTACCATCGAGACCCATAAAGAGGAAATTGGGCTTCAGTATTTTCCGCAGATTTTGGATTATCTCACGGAGTTTACGATGAATGGCTTAGCCGGCGGCGAAACAAAAAGCGGTGATTAATAAATCGCAACCCAATACGGATTTACTAAGACATGTTTATGTTCTCCTTTAAATCTAAGGAGAAGGTTGCCTTGCTCATGGACCATGGAAGTGTTCATAGTGAACCATGATGGTGAACCTCTCACTCTAAGAAATTTCAATGATAGAAGAACAAGTTTAAGTTTCAAGTAGAAATCTAGATGCCGGGAAAGAAATCGTTCGTAAGACCACTGTCAATACACATGCATTACTTTTATCACTGTCAGGTATTGATGTGAATCGTAAAGAAGTGAAATGAATCGATATGAATCGAAATGATGGACAATAAATCAAAATGGTGCTATAGTTCAATCCAAAGCCATGAATATGACTGTCATCGGAATTACCAATATGGCATATTCCAAAAAGAATACTTCCCGCCACAGCAGCGGAAAAAGGCTTTTTGAGCTGTGTGACATCTGCATTGACAATGGGGGAGAGTTTGGGGACGGCTGTGTTGAAATCAAAGGAATCCACGAAAAGGCAGGAGCTACCTCCACTGTAATCGGAGCCTCCATTGTCAATGGCATTTCCGTCAGAGCCGCTGAAATTCTGGCTGAAGGAGGAATTCAGCCGCCTGTCCTTCACAGTGCAAATGCGGATGGGGGAGATGAGATCAACAAGAGGATTTTTGAAGAATACAAAGGATGCATTCACTATTTATAAAGGGAGTGATTTCAGATAGGGTGAACTGCTGCGGGATGATTCGTTTATGCCTGCAGCAGTTTTTTATTGGGAAAATGTAAAGGAAAAACGACATATTTGACGTATGTTAAAAAAGCATGATATAATATGAAAAGCTGACAGAAACTATATCTGATGCATATTATAGAGCGGCGAGGATGACGGAATGAATCAGAACCGGGGAATTAACCAGGATGTGACGCAGGAGATGAATCGGTCTCTCCTTTTGAAAAGTTTAAGAAGAGAAGGTGTATGCTCCAGAGCACATCTGGCGGCACTTACAGGGCTCAAACAAGCGACTGTGACCAATATCATGAAGGATTTTCTAAACTGGGGAATCGTAAAGGAGGTTGGTTTCTTAAATGGCAGCAAAGGGCGCCGGTCCATTGGAGTGTCCATCAATCCTGACGGTTACCGGGTCATCGGCGTGCGGCTTGCGAGAAAGCATTACAGTGTGGGGTTGTTTGATCTGAAAGGTAAGCAGATTGTGAAAGAGCGCGTGGATTTTGAGCCGGAAAAGCAGCCCGGTGCGGAAGAAATCTTAAATCAGATTGCGGGGCGGATGCGCCTGTTGATTCAGCAGTATGGAAAGGACTCTGTACTGGCCGCGGGGCTTGCAGTGCCAGGACCATTTATAGCGAAGAAAAGCCGTATTGCGTTGATAACGGGTGCGGATATATGGAAAGATATTGAGTTGAAAGCGTTTTTTGACAGGGAGATGGATATCCCGGTGTTCCTGGAACACAACGCCAATGCCGGAGCCTATGCCCATATGTGGGATTTGAAGGAGGCTTATCATGATGACATTCTGGTTTACATTGCCGCCGGTCAGGGGATTGGCGCAGGAATCGTGATGAATGGCAGAATCTACGAAGGGGCGCTGGGGACGGCAGGTGAGATTGGGCATATGACCATAGACAGAAACGGGAAACCATGTGCTTGCGGAAACAGAGGTTGTCTGGAACGCTACGCTTCCTCCCTGGAACTTGTAAAAGCAGTGTATGGGGAGCGTGCCGGCATGGAAGGCTGTAATTTTGAGGATTTGGAGCAGCGAATCAGAAACGGTGATACAACCGATACAGAGCATTACCGCAGGGCCTGTGAGAGCCTTGGCGTCGGAATCATAAACATTATCAATGTGATTAACCCGGACCGGATTATTATCGGTGATGATATGGCACGCCCGAATCCGGAATTAATGGAGCGGACTGTGCGGGAGACGGTGCAAAAGGGAATCTTGCCGGATGTCTGGGAGGAGCTTACGCTTTCCATCAGTGCGTACCAGGGGGACCCAATCCTGGCCGGGGCGGCGATCGTGGCGATCGACAGAGTCTTTGACAGCCCGGGACAGTTTATATAGAACTGAATATTGAAATTATGCTGAAGCAGCATTAAGGTCATGGAACGTTTACGCGAAAGATGACTTTGGTGCTGTTTTTTTGTTTGCCGATTCAGAAGGAAAAGATATAAAAAAGCAAATAACCTATTGACATTTTTACAAAAAATGTTATTGTTTAATAGGAAGTATTAATTAAATGAATTAATACATAAAATGAAAATATGATTAAGATGAATGAAAGGGGAAAGAAAAATGAAATTTTTTATTGACACAGCGAAGGTAGAGGATATTAAAAAGGCAAATGACATGGGAATTATCTGTGGGGTAACGACGAATCCGTCATTGATTGCAAAAGAAGGCAGAGACTTTGTGGAAGTGATCCGGGAGATTACTTCCATTGTAGACGGACCAATTAGCGGGGAAGTGAAAGCTACGACGACAGATGCCGACGGAATGATTAAAGAGGGGCGTGAAATTGCGGCAATCCATCCCAACATGGTTGTTAAAATTCCCATGACAGTGGAAGGTTTAAAAGCGGTGAAGGTTTTGACTGCTGAGGGAATCAAAACCAATGTGACTCTGATTTTCAGTGCAAACCAGGCGCTGCTTGCAGCACGGGCGGGTGCAACTTATGTATCACCGTTTCTGGGGCGTCTCGATGATATCTCCCAACCAGGAATGGACTTAATCAGGACGATTGCAGATATATTCAGTATCTCAGGGATTGAAACGGAGATCATTGCCGCCAGTGTGAGGAACCCGATTCATGTGATTGACTGTGCCCTTGCAGGGACGGATATTGCCACGGTTCCATACGGTGTATTGGAGCAGATGACGAAACATCCGCTGACTGAGCAGGGGATTGAAAAATTCCAGGCAGATTATCGTGCTGTCTTTGGAGAGTAAGCTGGGAGGAGAGAAGATGGGGAATTATCTGGAATTGGAAAAAGCGGCAAATGAAATCCGCAAAGGGATTGTGACCGCAGTACATAGTGCAAAATCCGGTCATCCCGGCGGCTCGCTGTCAGCGGCAGATTTATTCACATGGCTCTATTTCAGGGAGATGAATATTGACCCGGAACATCCGGCAAAAGAAGACAGGGACCGGTTTGTACTGTCCAAAGGCCATGTGGCGCCGGGATATTATTCAACCTTGGCGAACCGGGGATTTTTTCCGGTGGAGGATTTGAAGACCCTGCGTCATACCGGCTCCTATTTACAGGGGCATCCGGACAGAAAGCATATTCCGGGGGTGGATATGTCCAGCGGATCTTTGGGACAGGGAATCTCGGCAGCGGTGGGGATGGCGCTTTCTGCAAAGATCAGCAAAGAACCATACCGGGTGTATACACTCCTTGGCGACGGGGAGATAGAAGAGGGGCAGGTCTGGGAGGCGGCAATGTTTGCCGGTCACAGAAAGCTGGATAATCTGGTGGTTATCGTGGATAATAATGGGCTTCAGATTGATGGTTCCATTGATGAGGTCTGCTCTCCATATCCCATTGACAAAAAGTTTGAGGCGTTTAATTTCCATGTCATCAATATTGACGGACATGATTTTGCACAGATAGAGCGTGGGTTTGAGGAAGCAAGGCAGACGAAAGGGAGGCCCACAGCCATCGTTGCCAAAACAATAAAGGGCAAGGGTGTTTCTTTCATGGAAGGCTCTGTGGCATGGCATGGGACGGCGCCTGATGACGGGCAGTATGAAATTGCCATGGCAGATTTGGAGAAAGCAGGTGAAGCGCTATGCCGGAGATAAAGGAAATGACTGCAAAGAAGATTGCCACCAGGGAAAGCTATGGCAATGCACTGGTGGAACTGGGGCAGGTAAATGATAAAATCATCGTATTGGATGCAGACTTAGCGGCGGCGACAAAGACCGGAATCTTTAAAAAGGCATTTCCGGAGCGCCATGTGGACTGCGGGATCGCAGAATGCAATATGATGGGAATTGCCGCCGGTCTTGCTGCTACTGGCAAGATACCCTTTGCAAGTACCTTTGCCATGTTTGCGGCTGGCAGGGCGTTTGAACAGGTCAGGAATTCCATCGGTTATCCCCACTTAAATGTGAAAATTGGGGCCACCCATGCAGGGATCTCTGTGGGCGAGGATGGGGCCACCCATCAGTGCAATGAGGATATTGCCTTGATGAGGACGATTCCAGGGATGGTTGTGCTCTGCCCGTCGGATGACATAGAGGCAAAGGCAGCGGTAAAGGCAGCGGCGGAATATGATGGACCGGTTTATATGAGATTTGGACGTCTGGCGGTTCCTGTAATCAACGATAGGCCGGATTATACCTTTGAAATGGGAAAGGGAATTGTGCTGCGTGAGGGAACGGATGTGACCTTGATTGCCACCGGGCTTGAAGTGCCGGAAACCCTTGCTGCAGCAAAACGGCTGGAATCCCATGGGATTTCGGCGAGAGTCATCAATATCCATACCATCAAGCCGCTGGATGTGGAGCTTGTCTGCCGGGCAGCCAGAGAGACCGGGAAGATTGTCACGGTTGAAGAGCATTCGGTTGTGGGCGGACTTGGAAGCGCAGTCTGTGATGCCGTGTGCAGCGAATACCCGGTGCCGGTGATGAAAATAGGAATCCAGGATGTGTTCGGTGAGTCTGGACCGGCAAAGGAATTATTGCAGAAATATCAGTTGGATGAGATGGGAATATACCGGCAGGTGCTGGAATTTGTCAGAAGAGTTTAATAATAAAAGCGGAAGAGAAACCGGATGGTTTTTCTTCCGCTTTACTGTGCTTTTAAAATCCACTTACCCGTGTTATTGAGATGCGGCTCATAAAGGGATATCATCCCTTCATTTGTTCCAAAGGAAGAACCAAATCCGTGAATGTTGTTCTGAATTGACTTAGCAACTTCACTAAGACGGAGGTCTTGACTAGGAGCAAATAAAGTATTTTAAAGTCTGATTTATAAATGAACTAAGGGCAGGTAGTAATTCGTTTTGAGAATATTTATGGTTTCGTTATGCTTTTGATTCATTTTTATGCTATCATTAAATTGATTCAATATGTTTTTGGGGGAGTGGAAGAATGAATAAAAAAGGCTGGGTAAAATTAAGCAAAATGAGGCTTTTGTATTATGGGCTGGGCATCTTGGCAGGCTGCGTGGTACTGTGGATCTCTCTGAGTGAAGGAAAGCGGCTGCATTATTTGGATATGGAAATTATGCCATCAGGGCAGAGCTTTATAATTAATGTTGAGGCAAATGGCGAGGCTGTAGATATTTTTGCTTCGGAAAAAGGCGTTCATGTGACTGTCGGATATACAGGAATATCGGAAGAGCAGCAGACGAGGCTGACAATAGTGGGAAATATCAGGGAAAAAACATCAGATAGCACACCAATCCATCTTTTGCTTCTTGGACTTGATAATACGGAAACGTGGCAATGGGATATATTAAGTTCTGTGGGGCTGTCATCGATTCACTGCAGGAAAGGAGAGATGGCAAATGTCCGGGCGTATCTATACCCGTATGTCGTTCTCACATTTTGGATAATGGGGTTTTTTCTGCTTCTTAAGAATAATCGAAAAAATAGAAACCATGCAAAAGAAAGACTGCTGGAATTTATGGCTGATGCGGAGAATCAGGCAGCATTTGAAGCCGGGAAGCGGTGGTTTTTGGTTCATGACAGGAGACGGTACTGGAACCGATGCCTGATATTAATCTTTGTCTATGGATTAGGACTTTACATTCTTCAGAGATATTTATATAATTGGGTTCTTTTGAATTCATCAGACAACATAGGGTCTGTTTTAATTATAACTCTGGTGATTGTCAGCTTAGGAGTTATTTTAGAAGCTTATTGGGCAATAAAGTATATGGAGGTACTTACAAAAGAGAACCGGCCCCTTACTGCTGCTGCGGCTTTTTTGATGGAGGCAGCATATGGTTCTTATTGGTATCAATCTCACTATAAAAAACAAGTACATAATGCTGCCGTTGGACTTGCCAGGAGCGGAAGATATGTGCAGGCGTTAAAACTGGCAGATTATGGCTGGAAAGGCGATCAGGAAAAGAAACTGATGCAACTGGCTCACAGTAATTTGCGCCAGGTATGTTTTCTGGGGCTGGGAAGGAAAAAAGAGGCAGAAGCAGAATTTGCATACCAGAAGCAGCTTGTAAAGAATCATCCCATATTAAAAAAGATGGGAGAGGCAGCGATTCTGTTAACCGAAATCAGGAAGGCTTATATAGATCAGAAGTTTGGACATGTAGAAGCCTATGTGAATGTATATTGTGAACGTTATCCAGATGCATATCATTGCATTTCGGTTATGCCCATTCAGATGAACGTTTATGAACAAGCAGGTGAAATTGAGAAGGCAAAAAATATCTGCGGTTATCTGCTTTCGTACAGCCCTGAAAATATAGCCGTCAGGGAGGCAATGAGATATGGAGCCTGTACCTATGTGGAATCTCCGGATTTTCTTAAAGATAAGACCGGGCTTGTGTGCCGGATTGTTATGACCGGAGTGCTTGGCATTTACACCGTGCTGTTTGGAAGCGTTATGTTAGTGGGAACACATCATTTGCGAGTAAGTGAAACGAGAGCATATGAAACGAGAGCATATGAAAAGACTGAAGCCAGAAAACTCATACCGCAACCAGATGATACAGAGGAGGCAGAAGATGAGTCAATGGAAACAGTGGTGTCTGAAACGGAGGGGGAGCCGGATTTTCAGGCTTCTGCTTCCCAGGCGCCAGGCTTTGAAATGGCTTTGCCGGAAGCGTGGAATGGCCTGGCAGTTAGAAAAGAGTTTGAGGGAGGGGGCAGCTACCATCAGAAAAAATCCTATGATTTGATGGGGGATGGAGATTTATTCTCTATTCAGGTGTATTCGGACTGCAGCTATGTTAATCTGCCGGATTATAAAGTATGGGGATATGACGGTCCCTATGTATACGTAATGTCGGAGCCTACAGATGTGACGTTTTATATGGAAGACAATGCCATAAGAGAGGAATACAATAAAATGCAAAGTGAAATCAGTCAAATCCGGGATGGGTTCCGGATTCAGTCTGATACGGCAAAATATGACGGATATGAATTTGTATTTCCTAACAGCAGCGATAGCCTGTTGCAGGCGCCTGATTTATGGAATCTTTCAGCCCGCCAGTTGCGGATTGCAAGAAACGAGATTTATGCAAGACATGGCAGGCAATTTGCCGATGAAGAATTGCGGAAATATTTTAATCAATGCAGTTGGTACGAAGGAATCATTGCTCCAAAAGATTTTGAAGAAAATGTACTGAACGAAACAGAGCGGTTCAATATCCGTTTGATTCAGGAACAGCAGCAAAAAATGGAGTGAAAATTTGGAAAAAGTATCCCGTACAAAATAATAAAAGAAGAATGAGCTGGACTTGTAATTATAAGAAGAATTCGTATTATATGATTGTATCGAAGGTTGTACATGATTTTATGACTTGTTCATGAGGCAAATGCAGCGTAGATAAAGGCAAAGAGTATTTACGCCGGTCGGCTGAGGAAAGCAGTTATGTGATTGATCAATTATTGGTTTTGGCTGCAAAATGTATCATTATATGGTATATTGAAATAATAATGTTATTTCAAAGTAATCGAAATCTAAGGACTCACTGAAAGGGGAGGCTGACATATATGAGACGGCAATTCGACAAACAAGTGAAACAGATAAAAAGAGAAGAATATAAATTACTTAATAAAAAGGAAAATCCATTATTAAAAGCTTCCATAGAGCCTGTTGCTGATAAAATTCAAAGTTATATTCCCGGCAAAGTGAAAACCGCCCTGGAGACGGCATTCTATAAAGGTTTCCGGCTGGTATTTGAAAAAGGAAATCTTTATATAGAGAAAACTTATGATAAAGATAAGATACAGTTGGAATATGATTTAAATAATTATGCCATTGGCAAAAGGGCTGAAAGAAAATATTTGAAGCGTTTAGACCGGCATTCCAAACAGTCCCAGATGATTAATTCTTCCATTTCAGTAATAGAAGGAGGAGTTTTGGGAGCATTAGGAATCGGCTTGCCCGATATTCCGCTTTTTTTATCTTTGGTCATGAAATCTGTTTATGAAATTGCTTTAAGCTATGGATATCATTATGAAACAGAGGAAGAAAAAGCATATATCCTGCTTTTGATCTGTACGGCCATGACGAAACGGGAGCAGCAGAAAGAATTCTATCAAAAACTTGAGAAATTAGGCGAAAGCATCGATTATAAGATTATTCCGGAAATTAATTTGGAAGAGCATATAAAAACCACAGCAGGAATACTATCGGAGTCGTTATTAACCGCAAAATTCATACAGGGGATCCCATTGGTAGGAGCGGTGGGTGGCTTTGTAAATTATAGCATCATCCGTAAAATCAGCAAATTTGCCGGTGTGAAGTATAAAAAGAGATATTACATGAATAAAAAAGAACATGAATCTTAATCAATTTAAAATCAAAGGTTTTGTATTCGCCATACCTCTTCTATTGTGTATTTTCTTATGTGAAATTTTTGACGGAAATGGGTTGCCGTGATAAGTTGAAAGCGATCCTCTAAATGGAAAACCCCTCAGATTTGACACAGGCACAGAACCTCTTGGAACAGCTTGATCTTTTCGTTTTTATTCCAGGAATCGCTACCCCGGAGGAATATGGCAGGCACATGATCAAGGAATCCGGTGTGCTGCCGTTAAGCAGGACACTGAATCATTAAAACTTTTTGGGGTCAGATCATAGTGGATTGACCCTCTTTTGTTTTGCAGATACGCAAGATTTGTTTGTCATTCACATCAATATCGTAATTTACATCCAACTCATCCCCGATTCTGCGATACCCTATATCGGGATGGTCTTTATGGATCTGCGGTATTTTTTCTGTAATACGTTTATTCTCAAGTTCGCGGCGGCTTTTGGGCTGCTTCAACCATCTGTAAGTCTCATTTTTCACGTTTAAGCTATGAAATCCTGTCAAGAAACTCTTTTTCCGGAGTGCGGCTCGGTTGCATTCCTGGTCGACGTCCTCGTCCATCTTCCAGACCTGCTGATCCCATCTTATCATATTTTTTGACCCAATTTCTTATTTGCTGATAGAAAATGTTATATTAAGTGCCATGGCACCGTAATTATTATCATTGGGCAAACAGTCCTGTACAATAGAAAGCCGTTCTTCTGGTGTTGTTTGTCTTGCTTTTCTCATGTGACTTCTGACTCCACTTCCGAATTTTAAGTCTTCAGGAGAATTATATCTCTTTATCCATTCCTTGAGTTGGTATTTATTTCGAATTTTGAAGTTGCCGGTGTATTAGAGAACTTAGGAAATGCACTGCACTTTGACCTCCGGGGCTGCCAACCCTGAAAAAACAAAGCCTCTGCAAGCCGGATAGACGTACAGGTGGTGAAGACTTTCTCCCGCATGGGACAGATTTCAGCAAGAAGTTGGCATTTTACCGGAGCTTTATCAAAAGCGTGTTGCGGTATTTTCTCCTCTGAAGAAGGAAATCCGGTTTTCACAGAAAACGGGACCGAAGTCGCCGTTGTATTACAAGAAATATACGTTATTATTAATCTTCGTTTTGATAAAATTTTATTGACAAAGAGGCATGCATAGAATATAATAAACAAAACATATAAAACATACGGAAATACTATGTATTAAAAAGGGGGGAGCAATTCATTGCAACTTAATCTAACATATTTTTCCCAGCATTTCTCTGACTACATCCTATTGGTAAAAGAGCATATCTTAATTAGCCTCAGTACCGTTATTCTTGCGATGCTCATCGCCATTCCTCTTGGAATTTTGTGCACCCCGTTCGATTTCCTTTACAAGGGAGTCAAGGGGCTTTTCGGAACACTGCGCATTATACCAAGCCTGGCTATTCTGGTGCTGTTCATACCTATAGTAGGAACCGGAATGAAGCTTGCCGTCCTGGCATTGACAATTTTAGCGATCCCTCCCATCCTGATCAATACGGCTCTGGCCTTTCGCACACTGCCTGAAGCTGTGCTGGAAACAGCCCTGGGAATGGGTATGGGAGCATGGAGGACCTTTTTTATAGTAAAAATACCACTGGCTTTTCCGCTTATTTTTGCAGGAATTAAAACCGCTGTTGTCGAAGTAATCGCAAGCGCAACCCTTGCTGCTTATATTGGTGCGGGGGGACTGGGAAGCCTGATTTTTACAGGGCTGGGACTGATGAGGACGGACCTGCTGCTGATCGGCGGTGTTTCTGTAGGAATCCTTTCGCTGCTTTCGGGATATCTTCTTAACCGATTGGATCATAGGATCACAAAATATAAAAGGGTAAATGACTAGGAGGAAACAATCATGAAACATTGGATTTTGAAAAAGGTATCTTTATTTTTAATTTTGACATTCGTCATCTCTATGGCTGCAGGCTGTTCGTCCCAGAAATCCGGTGATGCCGGTTCGACTGATCAACAGACGATCAGAATAGGAACAAAGAATTTTACGGAAAATTTAATTTTAGGCGAGATTTATGCACTGGCTTTGGAAGACAAAGGCTTTAAAGTGGAACGGGTATTCGATATTGCAAGTTCTGTCGTGCATACATCTTTGGTAAATGGTGATGTTGATCTCTACCCTGAGTATACGGGGACCGGCTTGTTAGCCGTGTTAAAGCTTCCTCTGGAAACCGATCCTCAAAAAGTATATGACATTGTAAAAGAAGAGTATGGGAAAAAGTTTAATGTAGTTTGGTTGGATTATGCCCAAGCGAATGACGGCCAGGGGTTGGTGATCACCACGGAAGCTTCGGAGAAATATGGGATCAAAACCATTTCGGATCTTCAGAAGAATGCTGCCAAGTTGAGATTCGCTTCTCAGGGGGAATTTGATGTAAGGGAAGACGGCATTCCTGCGCTGGAGGCCACATATGGGAAATTTGACTGGGTTTCCTCCAAGGTGTACGATAACGCGCTGAAGTATGAAGTTCTGGCAGCAGGAGAAGCCGATGTGGCTCCGGCAGCAACAACAGAAGGAAATCTCATCGATCCTAAGTTCACCCTGCTGGAGGATGACAAAGCGGTCTGGCCGCCTTACAACATCGCTCCTGTAGTCAGAAAAGAGGTTCTGGATGCAAATCCTGGTATAGCGGAAATCCTCAATGACATCAATGCTAAAATTGATACCAAGACCATTACAGAACTGAATGCCCAGGTGGATGTGAATAAGAAGGAATATGAAGAAGTAGGAAAGGAATTTTATGATTCCATTAAATAATGGCGGAGGCAGAAGATATGAAGAACCTTGTATTTATAAAGAAATTTCAAATTCCCAAAGCTGCATATTCCAATTTAGATAAAATATTTACACCAGAGGAGATAGAATTTGTAAGCCGGATGGAGCTGGAGGTTTTTTCAGAAGAAGATGTAAGAGCCATGGGCTTTCCCGATCCTAAGGTTTTTTTGGAAAACAGTTATAAAAGAGGTATTGTGTCTCTGGTGGATGAAGAAAAAGGAACATTTCGGATATCGGACTTTTATAACAGACTTGATATCTTTTCCATATCGGAAACGGAAGTCTATCAAAGCTTTTCCAAAGAAGACAGAGAGGCTCTGGACCAGTGGTATTTCCAGGCCTACTACAGCGGATTGGATCCGGACCCGGACCGTCCTCCTACGGCGGATGAAATAATGCCATTGGACGAGGTGCTTGATTTCATCGATAAACAGGAGCGGCCGGTTTACCTCAATTACTGCGATTGCAGAAGCTTGCGGGGAGACTGTGGTTTACCCACAAAGACCTGTATTACCTATAAAAACGGCTTAAACTCCTTCGCTCACCGGGGTCTGTCAGAACAGATTGATAAGGAGAAGGCAAAGGAAATCGTAAGAAAGGCCGATCAGGCAGGGCTGATGCATACGGTAAATCCCAACGGGATCTGCAATTGCTGCGGAGACTGCTGTTACCTGTTTCGAGGCCAGAAGAAAAGAAACAGCCTGGGAATCTGGCCCAAGACCTCCTATATTATTAATTTCGACAGTTCAAAGTGCATCCAATGCGGTAAGTGCGTCAAACGCTGCAGCTTTGAAGTGTTTTATAAAGAAGGGGAAATCCGGAATGACGGGTCAAAATGTGTTGGCTGCGGGGTCTGCGTCCAAGGATGCCCTGGAAAGGCATTGTCGCTGAAAGGAAGATAAGAGTATGGCTATTGCTGTTGAATTTATAAATGTCAATAAACGGTTTCCCAGAGCAAACTACAATGCTTTGGAAAACGTGAGTCTGAGCATTGAGGAAGGAGAGCTTATTACAATACTGGGAACCTCGGGCTGCGGAAAAACCACGCTGTTAAAAATGATGAACCGCATATTTGAGCCCGACAGCGGTGAAATCAGACTGTTTGGCAGCAGTATCAAAGAAATGGACCCTGTCAAGCTAAGAAGAGGGATCGGCTATGTCATTCAGCAGATCGGACTGTTTCCCCACATGACCATTTATAATAATATCGCCACTGTTCCCAAGATTCTCGGATGGGAAAAAAAGCGGATCGACGACAGGATTGAAGAGCTTTTTAGTCTGGTGAATCTGGATGCGAAGGAGTTTAAATCCCGCTATCCCGCACAGCTTTCCGGCGGACAGCAGCAGAGGGTGGGGCTGGCAAGAGCGCTGGCGGGAGATCCGGCGGTAATGCTCTTTGATGAACCCTTTGGTGCCATTGATGCAATCAATCGGGAAAATCTTCAAGATGAACTTCTAAAAATCCATGAGAAATCGAAAAAGACTTTTCTTTTTGTAACCCATGATATCAATGAAGCCTTTAAACTGGGCACACGGGTACTGATCATGGATAGAGGAAAGGTGAAGCAATTCGATTCCCCCGGAGAGATCACAGCTCATCCTGCGGATGAATTTGTTGAGGCTCTGATAAGAACCGCCGGAAAAAACTATATTCTCCAGGATAGGGGAGGGATTTGATGATAGACTACTTGAGCACATATCAGGGAAAATTACTGACTGCTTTGGTACAGCACTTGCAGATTGTAGGAATCACACTGCTTGTTTCCGTCCTGTTAGCCTTTGCCATCACCCTGCTGAGCATTTGGTCGGAAAGGCTGGTAAATGGGGCAATTCAGATTTTCAGTGTCATTTATTCCATTCCCAGCCTTGCGCTCTTTGCAATGCTCATCCCGATTATGGGAATCGGCAGAAATACGGCGATCTTCGTTCTGGTGCTTTACAATCAGTTTCTTTTGCTGAGAAATATCATGGCAGGACTAAAGGGTGTGGATGAGGCGGTTCTGGAGGCAGCTCTGGGGATGGGAATGAACCAGTGGCAGATTTTATACAAGGTGAAGCTGCCCCTTGCATTGCCTGTAATTATGGCTGGAATTCATCTGGCGATCATCTCTACCATCGGTATTGCAACCATTGCCGCCACCATCAATGCCGGCGGTCTGGGTACCATACTGTTTGACGGGCTTCGTACAATGAATACTTATAAAATCCTTTGGGGCACAATCTTTTGCGCCGGCATTGCATGGGTGGCAGATGTATTGCTTCAGATGATTGAATCAATATTATATAAAAAGGTGGGATTTAAGCATGAGCTATGAAGCATACAAAGACAGTTCGCTGGGTTTTACGACCAGGCAGCTCCATGCGGGATATAACCCGGGAGAGCATTACCGTTCCAAAGCGGTACCGATTTATCATACCGCAGCCTTTGAACTGGGTGATTTTGACCGGTGCACCAGGCTTTTCGACTATTCGGAGGAGGGGCATTCCTATGTGAGATTTTCCAATCCCACAAATGATGTACTTGAAAAAAGGATTGCTTCACTAGAAGGCGGAAGCGTAGCCCTTTCCTTAAGTTCAGGCATGGCAGCCATTTCCAATACATTTTTGAATCTTGCAACAGCCGGGGATGAGATTGCGGCGGTTCAGACTTTATACGGCGGGAGCACTACCCTGCTGAATAAAATCCTGCCCGAATACGGGATCAAGGGCCGGTTCATAGAGGATGAAAATGATATTGAATCCTATAAACGGGCAATCAATGAGAAAACAAAAGCCATTTATATTGAAAGCCTTGGAAATCCCGGAATGAACATCGTAGATATTGAGGCCATCGCAAAGCTTGCCCATGAAAACGGCATTCCCCTGGTCATTGACAATACCTTTGCAACTCCTTATCTCATCAAGGCTTTCGACTACGGGGCCGACATTTTATGTTATTCCGCTACCAAATATCTGGCGGGTCATGGCACCATTATCGTGGGTCTTGTGGTGGAAAAGGGAGGTTTTGATTGGCATAACGGGAAATTCCCTCAGTTTGATTCTTTTTATGAAGAGTACAAGGACACAATCGGAGAGGAAGAACTGAGAAAAAACATCTTTACCAAGAGGCTCCGTATCCGGTACCTGACAGACTTCGGATCCCATCTCAGCCCGACCAATGCCTTTTATCTCCTGCAGGGTATGGAAACCCTGTCCCTCCGCATGGAACGCCACGTGGAAAATGCCATGAAGGTGGCACAATTCCTGGAAACCCATCCCCAGATCCTGCAGGTATCCTATCCGGGATTGGAGAGCAGCCCTTACTATAACCTGGCAAAAAAATATTTTCCCAAAGGTCCCGGCGCAATACTGTCCATCCGCCTAAAAGGAGGTCTGGAGGCAGTCAAGAAGGTATTGGAGCGGGTTCGCATCTTCGATTATATGGTAAACGTGGGAGATGCAAAGTCTTTGATCGTACATTCCGCAACCTCCACACATTTTGGCCAGTCAAAAGAGGAAAGGGAAAAAGCAGGAGTTTATGATGATACACTTCGTTTGTCCGTGGGTATTGAAGATGCGGAGGATCTTATCGCAGATTTGAAGCAGGCATTGGATTCGTTATAGGGGAATTCAGAAAAAATGGCAGGAATATATATGAAACCCTCGTCTATCATCCGAACATCGGGCCAATTAGCCCCGTTGTGACCACACCATAGAAAATAGCAGAACAGACGGCAATCCTTAAGGCTGAAATGAACGGCTGCACCGACCTTTGACAATCGCCGCCTGTTCCGCTTGGCAGCAATCAAGGCAGACAATCCCTTTCTGTGATTATCTGCCTTAAACTTATTTGTGCTATAAATTACTTGGCAAATATAGTTCTGCCAATTCTTCACGTGCTTTTTGAGTAAAGTTCATAATAAAATCCGATTTTGCATCTGTATATGCATCACGATTATATTTAAATTGCTTTTTCAATTGTAGCTTTAATTTTTCATATTGCCGGGCTACATTTGGATACTTTTTCAAATAATCCCTAAAATATAATTCCCCCCAATCTCCTGACGGCTTTATATGAAGATGAAAAACTTTTGCTGCAAAGCCGTTTGGGGTATATCCTTTATTTAAGTCAAGAGTGTTTTCCAAAGTATTCCTTGCCATTACAATCCAACCCTCACTTTGGAGTATACTGGCTATGATGTCTATATCGTAATCGTTAGGCAATTCCAACAAAATATCAATAATCGGCTTTGCGATTAGACCATTAACTGATGTGCTTCCAATATGATTGACACGGCAAACTTTGTAGTCATTTAGAATGCCAACAAGGTTCCTTTTCTCATCTTCATACCATACTGCATAATCTGAATTATGCTCTTTGAGAACGATAGGAAATAACTCCCATAGTTCTTCAAGGCTCATATCTTTTAGCTCTTTCATTATCTCACTCCTATCTCCCTACTGACAAACTGGAATTGAATATATAGCCAATCCATTCTGACGCTTTCCTTTTCGTATCAAACGCTTTATACCCTTTGTGGCTGTAAATATAATCAATCTTCCAATTGCCTTTGTCGTAAGCCTTGTGGTCTATCAAATCCTTTAACCCATTGGTTCGGGTGTCGGCCCAAAGATTTGCCCTGCCTACAATATACACTAAATCAGTAAGAGAAAGCATGTATGCCTGTGGAAACATGATGTCTGTAATGTGTGCGCTGATAGGAGCGTAATTTGACAACCGCTGATACATATTGTGCCGGAGCATATATTCAGTGCCTTTTTCAATCAGGGTTTCTACTGTCTTATCAGAGTGATTTGTAAATTCGGCATATGTAATCAATGCCCGCACTGTTTTCCCAATTCCAATGTAACAAGGAGTTGCATTCATACAGCCGCCATGTTTACAAATCCCATCATACTTCCATGAGGTTGATTGGTTACGTTCAAACACTTGATACTGTTTAATCCAATTCAGAGCATTTTGTGCTTCCTGTGAAGCAGCCTTTCCTAATCGGGTATATGCTTCCAATAGCATTGCATTATAGCATGGAACAATATAATTCACACTGCCAGTATAAGAGAATCCCTCTGATAAAGACAAATAATTAGAAATAAAAGAGATTACATTTTTTGTATATGGCAACCATTCAGCATACGGAATTTCAGATAGGCATATTAGGCGAAAAAGATTGAAAAAGGCATTTTCTTCATAGTCACTTGTAAGCTTTTGTGCTACTTTCGACTGCTCTATTAATAATCCAATTTCCTTGTTCGTAAGCGGCTCATTATCATCAAATTTTATTCTTAATTGAAGTGCTGTATCCATCACGATTCACCGCTTTCTTTATCCCTTTTTACCATTTATAATGTCAAAAGGGATTTTACTGTCGCAAATCACCTGCCAATGTAGAATTTTATCATTCTTGACAACCGCTTTCCATGCGGCTGGAAGCTTCCAAAAATTCTTGTCATCCGGTGTTTTTATTCCCTGATAAGTAGCGCTTGCATATCCTACAATAGCCACGGTTTCATCATCAACAAATATATCTGTCGCTTCGATAAGGTAGTCTGGAAACCATTCAAAATAACCTATCCACCCCTTTTTCATAGTGTCTTTTCCGTGAACCTTGGAATCGTAAGTATCTATAAAAATATAATCATCAGCCATAAGCGCATATATTTTCTCAATGTTATGTTCATTGATAGCCTTAACATAAGCTAAAACAGTATCTTTAACCATTCTAATCGCCGCTTTCTATTGTTCTACTATTACATAAACCAATAATGTCATTTCCGTTTCTTCCTGCCCTTGCCTTTAGGAATATTCAAGTGTTTGGATTTTCCAAATACCTGTATCATTACCTCAAATTCAACATCGGTCAGCTTGGTATAGTCAATCTCCAACCTCCGGCAATACAGGGCAACCTGTTTCTTCTGTGCGCTCCCCTCAATGCTGAAAACAAACTCTAAATCCTGCTTTAGCTCCCGCACAAAATTAATTTCCGGTGCGCTGGTGCTGTCCTGTCTATGAGCCTCCTTTGTGCCCTTGATGATACCCTCTGACTTTCTAAAAAACAGACAATGATTACCACGCCATTCTCTGTTTCTACCTTATCATGGATATAATAAGGTAAAGTCAGTTGGCAGTAAAAGAATGAGTTCGTTATCTTTTAAATCCGCCCCCCAATTTCCCTTTTCCATACTGCTTAGGCGTGATTCCCTTATAACGTTTAAACGTTTTAATAAAATAACTGATGTCATTAAAACCGCAGGAATAGGCAGTCTCCGTAACGGATATTTCCGTTGTACTGAGTTTGTGGCAGGCCTGTTCAATTCTGTAATAATTCAAATAGTCCATAGGGGTGTAGTGGATGACGGAATGAAAATACTGGCAGAAGTATTTAGGAGTCATTCCGGCAATCCGCGACAAATCTCCCAGGGAAACGGGAGAGGCATAGGCGGAGTCAATATATTCCAGAACTGGCTTTAGCTGAGCCATTTTTCGGGAGCCGGCGCCCGGATCACCGGAAGCCTCTGTATATAGGTGGTTGAGGAATATTATACCAAAAAACTGAAAAAGAGCTCCCAGAATTATCAGCTCGCTGCCGGGAGCCTGATCCTTCATGGAATGAAAAAGCGGTTCTGCTGCCAGGGGTATAATGGAATCCTTAACCGTAAAATGATTTTGAATTACAATTTTATGAAGTGTGATATTACGGATGTACTGCCTGCAGACGTCTGTATGCATTAAAAGGCTTTGAATATCGAAAACAATACATTCATACTGGCAGTTTTCAGGAGTTCCTCCGTGTATGACTCCTTCATGAATCAGAATCAGATCTCCTGCCTCAGCAGAAATCTCTTCGTCATCCACCTTCATCAGAAAACGGCCCTTCAGTATCCGGATAAGTTCCATCTCCTTATGCCAGTGAAATGGCATGTTGTACCGGGCATGGTTTTCGTCCACATGATAAAATTCAATAGGAAAATCCATGGTCCCATGTTGCTTTTGTTCATTGTAGTTAAAATAGTGCAGGGCTCTTCCTCCATTCTTCGGCAATAACAATTGAAAAATGTGAATATTATTATACTTTTTGCTATTATATCACAAGAAATAAATTAACGGCAATAGTATAATAAAATTATCAAAAAACTATCAAAAAACTGTATAGGAGGAATCAATATGGCGGCAAGCAGATTAATTGGAGAATATCCGGTAATCGGTATCCGGCCTACCATTGACGGAAGGCGGGGGTACTTAAAGGTCCGGGAGTCCTTAGAGGAACAGACTATGAATATGGCGAGAGCGGCGGCCAGGCTGTTTGAGGGGAACATTCGCTATAGTAACGGTGAGCCGGTAAAGGTAGTGATTGCAGATACGACCATCGGAAGAGTGGCGGAGAGTGCGGCTTGTGGGGACCAGTTTAAAAAGGCAGGGGTGGACATCACTCTTACCGTAACTCCCTGTTGGTGCTATGGTGCGGAAACCATGGATATGGATCCCGGAACTATAAAAGGCATATGGGGCTTTAACGGCACAGAGCGCCCGGGAGCCGTGTACTTAGCTTCCGTGCTTGCCACCCACGCCCAGAAGGGGCTGCCGGCTTTTGGCATTTACGGCCAGGATGTTCAGGAGGCAGATGATACAGAGATTCCCGGGGATGTAAAGGAAAAGCTTCTGCGCTTTGGCAGGGCTTCGGTAGCGGCCGCCACCATGCGGGGAAAATCCTATTTACAGATCGGTTCCATTTGCATGGGAATCGGCGGTTCCATCATTGATCCTGATTTTATAGAAGAATATCTGGGAATGAGAGTAGAATCTGTGGATGAGGTGGAACTGATCCGCAGGATTACAGAAGGCATTTACGACCAGGAGGAATATGGGAAGGCTCTTGCCTGGACCAGAGAAAAATGTGCCGAAGGCTTTGACAAAAATCCTCCTGAGGTTCAGAAAACCAGAGAAGAAAAGGAGGCAGACTGGGAGTTTACGGTAAAGATGATGCTGATCATCAAGGATTTGATGAACGGCAATCCCAATCTTCCAAAAGGACGGGAAGAAGAAATGGCAGGGCACAATGCCATTGCGGCCGGATTCCAGGGCCAGAGGCAGTGGACAGATTTTTACCCCAATTGTGACTATCCGGAAGCTCTTTTAAATACCAGCTTTGACTGGAACGGAGCCAGAGAACCCTACATACTGGCAACAGAAAATGATGTGCTAAACGGAATTGGAATGCTGTTTATGAAGCTTCTGACTAACAGAGCCCAGATTTTTGCAGATGTGAGAACCTATTGGAGCCCAAAGGCTGTAAAACATGCGGCAGACTATGAGCTTGAAGGGGCTGCAAAGGAGGCGGGAGGTTTTCTTCATCTTATCAATTCCGGGGCACAGTGTTTGGATGCCTGCGGAAAGGCAAAGGATGAAGCCGGGAATCCGGTTATGAAGCCCTGGTATGAGGTGACAGAGGAGGACCAGGAGGCTATTCTGGGGGCAACTACATGGAATGCGGCAGATTTCGGCTATTTTCGGGGAGGCGGTTTTTCATCCAGGTATTTGACTGATGTCCAAATGCCCTGCACCATGATCCGGCTGAATCTGGTAAAAGGGCTGGGGCCTGTGATCCAGATTGCGGAAGGCTGGACCGTAAACCTTCCTTCAGAGGTTTCCCATATCCTTTGGAAGAGGACCGATTATACCTGGCCCTGTATCTGGTTTGCGCCCAGGACCACAGGAGAAGGGGCTTTTAAGACGGCTTATGATGTGATGAACAACTGGGGAGCCAACCATGGAGCCATCAGCTATGGCCATATAGGTGCGGATATAATTACCATGTGCTCCATGCTCCGCATACCGGTAAGCATGCATAATGTGCCGGAAGAAAAGATATTCCGTCCTGCAGCATGGAATGCCTTTGGCATGGATAAAGAAGGACAGGATTTCCGGGCATGCGCCGCATTTGGCCCTTTGTATGGGTAAGGCGGTGAGGCTATGGCCATAAAAAAGGTGCTGGCAGCAGATTTAGGTGCTTCCGGAGGAAGGGTCATGATGGGGATTTATGACGGAACCAGAATCAGGCTGAAAGAGCTTCACCGGTTTTCCAATGATCCGGTATTCTTAAACGGAACCATGTACTGGGATTTTCTGCGCCAGTTTCATGAGATCAAGCAGGGACTTATAAAGGCAAAGGCTTACGGGCAGATTGACAGTCTGGCCGTGGACACCTGGGGAGTGGATTTCGGTCTGGTGGATGGAAAAGGCTGTCTTTTGGAAAATCCGGTTCACTACAGGGATAAACGGACAAAAGGAATGTTGGAAAAAGCTTTTGAAAAAATAGATCCGGACCGGTTCTATCAGATTACGGGAAGCCAGTTTATGGAGATTAACTCCGTGTTCCAGATTCTGGCCTTAAAGGAACAGAGACCGGAACTTTTAGACCGGGCAGAGAAGCTTCTGCTGATGCCTGATCTGTTCAATTACTTTTTGTCAGGGGTTATGGCCTGGGAGTATTCCATTGCTTCCACCACCCAGCTTCTGGAGGCAAAGGGGCGAACCTGGTCAGAGGAAATTCTGTTGGGCCTGGACATTCCCCGCCGCCTTCTGGGACCTGTGGTTCCCTGCGGAACCGTTCTTGGAAGCCTGAAGACGGAAATTTGTGAGGAGCTTGGAATGGACCCTGTGACTGTCATTGCAGCAGCGGGTCATGATACCCAGAGCGCTCTGGCGGCTGTTCCGGCAGAGGAGGAGTTTGTCTTTATAAGCTGCGGAACCTGGGCTTTGTTTGGAACTGAGCTTTCAGAGCCCCTGATCACGCCCTTGTCCCGGCATTATAACATAACCAATGAAGGGGGAGTTGGGGGCCGTGCCTCCTTTTTAAAGAATATCATAGGCCTCTGGCTCATTCAGGAAAGCAGGAGACAGTGGATCCGGGAAGGACGGGAGTATGACTTCGACCGGCTGGAGAGGATGGCGGCAGAGGCAAAGGGCTTTCAGGCCTTCATCGACCCGGATGATCCTGTCTTTATTCCGGCGGGCAACATTCCTGAACGGATACAGGAGTACTGCCGGAAAACAGGACAGAAGGAGCTTAAGGGAGAAGGGGAGGTCGTCCGCTGCATTGACGAGAGCCTGGCCTTCAAATACCGGGCTGCCTTTGAGGAAATCAGCCGGTGTACGGGAAAGGAATATAAGGTCATCCATATGGTGGGGGGAGGCACCCAAAGCGGTCTTTTATGCCAGATGACTGCCAATGCCTGCGGCTGCCGGGTACTGGCCGGCCCCACGGAGGCTACGGTCCTTGGAAACATGGCAGTCCAGTTGATGGCTTTAGGAGAGCTTACCTCTCTTTCTAAGGCCAGGGAGGTCATAAAAAATTCCGTGGAGGTCAAGGTATATGAACCTCAGGACATGGGAGCCTGGGACCAGGCATATGAAACATTTAAAAAGATGTCTGAAAAGAAATAGGCCCGATTGCGGCAGACAGGAGCAGAATATGGAATTAAGCTATATACAACTGAGAGAACAGATTTGTGATATCTGCTATAAGATGTGGCAGTTAGGCTGGGTAGCGGCCAATGACGGCAATGTGTCCGTCAAGCTGGAGGATGGCACTTTTTTAGCCACGCCTACAGGGATGAGCAAGAGCTTTATTACCCCGGAACGGCTGGTACATATTAATGAAAAAGGAGAGGTGCTGGAAGGTCTTCCAGGATACCGCCCCTCTTCGGAGATTAAAATGCATCTCCGCTGCTATGAGGAGCGGAAGGATGTGGGAGCGGTTCTTCACGCCCATCCGCCTGTGGCTACAGGCTATGCGGTGGCGGGTATTTCCCTTGATGAGTATTCCATGATAGAAACCGTCATTGCCCTTGGCTCCATTCCGGTGACACCTTATGGAACGCCATCCACCTATGAGGTGCCTGAGGCAATCGCTCCCTATTTGAAAGACCATGACGCCGTACTTTTAAAAAATCATGGAGCTCTGACCGTAGGGACTGATGTAATAACTGCCTATTACCGGATGGAGACTCTGGAGCTGTTTGCAAAGATCAGCTTAAATGCCCGGCTGCTGGGAGGGGCTGAGGAGATATCCAGAAAGGATATTGACCGCCTGATCTCCATGCGGGAGGGCTACGGAGTGACCGGCAGGCATCCGGGATATAAAAAGTATCAGTAAAAAAGGAGGGAAAAGCCTATGCTCAAAGGAATTCCTCAGATTTTATCTCCGGAGCTGTTAAAGGTTCTGTGTGAAATGGGGCACAGCGACAGGCTGGTAATTGCCGACGGTAATTTCCCATCAGAAACCATTGGAAAGGGAAAACGGGTAATCCGCATGGATGGTCATGGGACGCCGGAAATCTTAGAGGCAGTTTTAAAGGTATTTCCTCTGGATACCTATACAGAGCATCCGGTAAATCTTATGGAGGTTATGCCTGGAGATCCTGTAGAAACGCCGATCTGGAGTATTTACGAAACAATTGTGACAACATATGACACCCGGGGGAAAGAGGCCATGGGCCAGATCGAGCGGTTTGCCTTTTATGAAGAGGCAAAAAGCGCTTATGCGGTCATTGCAACAGGAGAAAAGGCGCTTTATGCCAATATGATCCTTCAGAAGGGCGTGGTAACAGAATAACAAAAACAAAGGCTTAAGGGGATTCGTCTGCTTAAGTCTTTGTTTTTCTGGGCAAGGGAAGCTTTGTGTATTATAATGAGAGTCAGAAATGGGGAAGGTTTATGTATCGTGTGATTCTTGTTGATGATGAATTTTTAGTCCGGGAGGCAGTAAAAGAAACCATGGACTGGAGCAGTAAGGGATTTGAACTGAAGGGGTGCTTTCAGCAAGGGGAGGAAGCCATAAACTATATCCGCGACAATCCGGTAGAGGTGGTTTTGACGGATATTTGTATGCCATATATGGATGGCCTTGAGTTAAGCCGCCTGATTTCCAGGGAATACCCGCATATCTGCGTGGTCATATTAAGCGGATATGATAATTTTGAATATGCCAAACAGGCCTTAAAATACCGTGTAAGAGAGTATATTCTGAAGCCTTTTTCTCTGGAAGAGCTGGGACAGGCCCTTGACGGCATCCGGGAAAAGCTGGATCAGGAAAGGCTGGAAAGAAGAAAACTGCGGAAGAATCGAGAGGTTTTAAAGTCAAAGCTTCTCATGAGCCTTATCTGCGGGAATAAGTCTGCTGCTGAACTGGAGCCGGAGCTTAAATCCTATGGCATTGCCCTTAGCGATCCCAGGTGCATGATTGCTGTGGGCGATGTGGAAATCAGGGGAGAGGATAAGGAGTCAGCAGAGCTTCTGTGCTTTGCTGTTTATAATATTGCAGCAGAGATTATTGGAAGATCAGGTATGGGGTATGTGATTCAGAAACTGGACCACCAGCTTGTTTTTCTGCTGTTGGGGAACTTTCATACATGGGGGAGAGGAAAGACAGAAAAACTGTTTCAAGAAATCTCAGATAGCGTTAAAAATTGCATGAGAATCAGGCTTACCATAGGAATCGGAAGTCCTGTAGACAGTACGGCGCAGCTTTACCTGTCCTATGAGGAGGCGGAGGATATGCTGGAATACCGCTACAGCCAGGAGGCGGGAGCCATTCTGTACAGGGAAAGAGCAGAGAAAGCGGCTGCTTTCGAAGCGTGGGAAACGCTGCAGGATGAATTACTTAACGCGGTCAGGGAAGGAGAAAAAAAGAAAGCCGGAGAGGCTCTTTTCAGACTCTGCCTGGGGATACAGGAATCCTTTTTAAAAAAGGACCGTGCCAAAAGCATCATCATTCATACCCTCTCTGAGGCTAAGTCCATGCTGGAGGTAATGGGCATGGAGGGCTTTGAGGTGTATGAGCAGGTAAATGAATATATCTCGCAGATAGACGGTAAAAAGTCTCTGGAGGAAGAACGGGCAGCTTTGGAGGAAATTTTCGGAAGACTTGTAGATGTTGTGGCAGAGGTAAAGGATAGAAAGGGGAATGAGCGGGCGGTACTGGCTGTGGATTATATCAGAAACCACTATGGTGAAAGCTCTTTGAATCTTCAGTCCATATGCAGCTACATGGCCATGAGCCCCAGCCGTTTCAGTGCCATGTTCCGGGAATGCATCGGAAAAAGCTTTGTAGAGGTTTTAAGTGATACCCGCATGGAAAAGGCCAGAAAACTTTTGGAAACCACCAGCTTAAAAACCTATGAGATAGCGGAAAGGACTGGGTTCGGAGATCCCCATTATTTCAGTCTTGCCTTTAAAAAGGCAACTGGAAAGACGCCTACAGAATATGCAAAGGAAAAGAGGAAATAAATGAGGTTCCGTTTTCAATTTAAAAGCATCCGCTCCGGTATGCTGATCTGCTTCCTGCCCATCATCCTTTCTGCCCTGCTTCTGATCTACGGCTTTTCCTTCCGGTATACGGAAAAAAATGTTCTGAACAATTCCGTAAATGGCACCATGCAGCTCATTGAGCAGGTGAACCATAACATAGATTCCTATCTTGTTTATATGGAGAATATTTCCTATTTGATGTCAGGCGATAAGGACCTGCTGCGGTATCTGTTTTCAGAAAAGGATCAGAACTCCAGGGCAGAGTTAAGAAGCAGCGTGCTGGAACGGTTCCGGCTGGTCAGGGAAACACGGGATGATATTTACAATATCGGCGCTGTGGCCGGTCCGGACAATATCCTGATCAATGACGGAACCCAGACCCTGAATCCTTATGCGGATATTCTCCGGGAGGCATGGTACCGGGAGGCCTTGGAGGCCAGAAAAGGGATGACGGTTCTTTCCTCCTCCCGGGTGCAGAACATCATTATGGACGAATACCCCTGGGTAGTGACCCTAAGCAGCCCCTTAAGGTATCCGGGCAGAAGGGAAAATCAGGGAGTTTTCTTTATTGATTTAAATTACAAAGCCATTGAGGAGCAATGCGAACGCATTGATCTGGGAGCAAGAGGATATGTATTTATTCTGGACAAAAAGGGAAACATTCTCTACCACCCCAAGCAGCAGTTGATCTACAGCGGCTTAAAGGAGGAACAGATCAAAGAGGTGCTTGACTGCAGGGAGGAATATTTCTTAAGCGGCAAGGGCGTACAACAGAAGCTTTATACCATAAGTGAATCCCAAAAGTCCGGCTGGACGGTAGTGGGAGTGGCCTATACTTCAGATCTTTTAAAGAACCGTTCCCAGACCCGGCTGATTTATACCCTGGTTACCCTGCTGCTGTTTCTGGTTCTGACTGCAGCCGTGACAATTCTTTCCCGCAGAATAACAAGGCCCATGATTTTGCTGCAGGATACCATGAAAAGGGTGGAAAGAGGAACCTTTGAACTGGTGGATCTAACCCGGATTCCTGACCATGAAATCAGAACTCTGGGAAAAGCCTTTAACATGATGGCAGAGGAGATCCAGAAGCTGATGGCGGAAAACATCCGGGAACAGGAGGAAAAACGCAGGAATGAAATGAAGGCTCTGCTGTCTCAGATCAATCCCCATTTTCTCTACAACACCCTGGATTCCATTGTTTGGATGGCTGAAGCCGGAAAGAACCGGGAGGTGGTCCATATGACCATGGCCTTAGCCAGGCTTTTAAGGCGGTCCATCAGCAGCGATCAGGAGTTTTTTACCATTAGGCAGGAAATCGATTATGTAAAGAACTACCTGGATATTCAGCAGATGCGCTATAAGGACAAGCTGGACTATGAAATGGTCATTGATGAATCCATATTGGAAAAGCCGGTGATTAAGCTGGTTTTACAGCCTCTGGCTGAGAATGCCATTTATCACGGCATTAAATATAAAGACGGCAGGGGGCTTATCCGGATTGAGGCCTATCCGGAGGGCGGGGATATGATTCTGAAGGTAACGGATAACGGAAAAGGGATGACCGAAGAACAGATAAAATCCATTTTTCAAAAGCATAAGGTGAACTATGAGAAAAACGGAGTGGGAGTGTATAATGTGCAGACCCGGCTGAAGCTGTATTATGGCAGGGAATATGGACTCTGTTATGAAAGCAGACCTGGCGGGGGAGTGGCGGCTATTGTCCGTATTCCAGACTGGGAGGGAGGCGGTGAAAATGAAAAAGAGGGCAGTGATTAAGCTGGGAGCATATCTGCTTCTGATGGGAGCAGTCCTTGGAATCTGCTATGAGCTTTATGAAACAACCGGAGAGAAGGCCGGGCCAAAGATCATTCTGATTCCCAAAAAGATTGACGAGAGCAACGAATTCTGGTCCTCCGTCATAGCAGGAGCCCAGGTTGCGTCTAAGGAGTATAACGTAGAATTAAGCCTGATGGCTCCGGAAACGGAAACCGATGTGGAAGGGCAGAACCGGCTGATTCTGGAGGCAGCCGCCAAAAGGCCGGATGCGATTTTAGTCAGTCCCTGTTCCTATGAGGGAACGGCTTCCAGCATCAGACAGGCAGTAAATCAGGGAGTTAAGGTTGTTCTCATTGATTCCAATATCAATGAAAGTTTGTCCATTCCTCTGGTGGCCACGGACAATGTGGAGATTGGAAGAAGGCTGGGGGAGTATATGAAAAAACTTCTTCCAAAGAACCCCAGAATCGGTCTGGTAGGGCATGTAAAAGGCAGCTCCACTGCCATAGACCGGGAGAAGGGAATACGGGATGGCCTGGGAAAAGAGGCTGAAGCCATTGAAGAGGTGGTATTTTGTGATTCCATCTATCAGGAAGCATATGATGTAACCCTGCAGCTTTTAAAAAGGCACCCTGAAATCAATGTTATAGCAGGGTTCAATGAGTATTCCTCCCTGGGCGCCGCCAGCGCAGTACGGGATTTAGGGCTGAAAGACAAGGTCAAAACCTTTGGAATTGATAACTCCGTATCTCAGATTCAGCTTCTGGAATCCGGCGTATATCAGGCCCTGGCCATTCAAAACCCGTTTAACATGGGATATCTGGGGATTGAAGAGGCAGTTAAGCGCATAGAAGGAGGAAAAACCGATCTGTTTTTAAATTCCGGTTCCAAGCTGGTGACCGTTGAGGATATCTATACCGAAGAAAATGAAAAGCTGCTGTTTCCGTTTTTGGGAAGCAGGGCAACGAAAAAAGAAGAAATTAACAGCCAATAGAATAAAGAAAGAAAAGAACCTTTCAAAAAGGGTTAAAAGACTTGAAAAAGTAATATTTTAACCTATTTTGGGAGGTTTTTCAATTCTTTTAAAAACCTCATCCTGATATACTGATGCCAGATTCAAAGAGACGGAGAGGAAGGGAGGGAGATCAGTGGGAGAGGTTATTTTGACCATGAAGGATATTGATAAATCCTTTGCAGGGGTTTATGCCCTGAAAAAGTCCGGTCTGGAGCTGAAGCGGGGAGAGGTTCATGCGCTTATGGGAGAGAACGGCGCAGGAAAATCCACGTTAATGAAAATATTGACCGGTATTTACTCCAGAGACGGAGGCATCATTGTCTTTGAAGGGCAGGAGATTCAGTTTAAAAACCCCAGGGAGGCCCAGGACGCAGGAATCGTGATCGTTCATCAGGAATTAAATATGATGAATCATCTGACCATTGCCCAGAACATTTTTATGGGAAAAGAGAGGATGAGCGGAAAGCTGGTAGATGACAAACGGATGGAAGCGGATGCAGCGGAGCTTTTCCGTATGCTGAATATAGAAATAGATCCAAAGGAAACTATGGGGCGTCTGACGGTAGGGCGGCAGCAGATGTGTGAAATAGCAAAGGCTATTTCCACAGAGGCCAAGGTGATCGTATTCGATGAACCGACGGCGGCCCTGACAGAGTCTGAAATCAATGAGCTGTTTAAAATCATCCGGGGCCTGCGTGACAAGGGAATTGGAATTATTTACATATCCCACCGGATGGATGAGATCAATCTGATCACGGACCGGGTTACGGTCATGCGCGACGGCGAATATGTGGGGACCCTGATTACGGAGGACTGCACAAAGGATGATATTATTCGCATGATGGTGGGACGGACCGTTTATGAGGAGCCCAAGAAAAAAAGCAGCGTGCCAGAGGATGCTCCTGTGGTCCTTAAGGTGGAGAACTTAAATGCAGGAAGAGCCGTAAAGGATCTAAGCTTTGAACTTCATAAGGGAGAGATTCTGGGCTTTTCCGGGCTTATGGGAGCAGGGCGAACGGAGGCGGCCAGAGCTATTTTCGGAGCGGATAAAAAGGATGGCGGGGAGATATTCGTCAATGGGGAAAAGGCGGATATCCGCTCTCCTGAGGATGCGGTAAAGGCCGGAATCGGGTATTTATCTGAAGACCGGAAACGGTACGGCGTTATTGTGGAAAAGACGGTGGCGGTAAACACCACCATGTCTTCTATAAAGCAGTTTACCAAAGGACTCTTTCTTGACAGCAAGGCGGAGGTAAGGACAGCAGAGAAATATGTGGAGGCCTTAAAAACCAAGACTCCTTCCGTACACCAGCAGGTGAGAAATTTATCCGGAGGCAACCAGCAGAAGGTGGTCATTGCCAAATGGCTTACCAGAGACTGTGAAATTCTGATCTTTGACGAACCGACCAGAGGGATCGATGTGGGAGCGAAAAGTGAAATCTACACGCTGATGAACGAACTGGTCAAACAGGGAAAATCAATTATCATGATTTCCTCAGAGCTGAACGAGGTTCTTCGGATGAGCGACCGCATTCTGGTAATGTGCGAGGGGCGTAAGACAGGAGAAATAAGCATTGAGGAGGCGACCCAGGAAAAGATCATGCACGCTGCCACCATAAGAAATTAACCAGGAGGAGTTATGAAAATGGAAAACAAAGACAATCAGGTAAAAAAAGAGCCGGGGAGCCTGTTTCAGGCAATCGGCACTCAAAAATTAGTCGCAATTATCGCATTAGTAGTGTTATTCCTGTTTTTCTGGTTTTTTGGGGAAAATTTTGCAAAATACAGCACCGTTATCAGTATCCTGGATTCTTCTTATTACATCGGATTCATGGCAATCGGCGTAACCTTTGTCATCATTACCGGAGGCATTGATTTATCCATAGGAACCTCCTGTATCTGCTGTTCCCTTATTACTGGAACCCTGTTTACAAAGGCCGGACTGCCTATGCCGGTGTGCGTGGTTCTGGCTGTTCTGCTGGGAGGATTTTTCGGGCTGGCCAACGGAATTATGGTATCGGTTATGAAGCTCCCGGCCTTTATCGCCACATTGGGAACCATGATGATTACCAGGGGCTTAGGCTCTATTGTTACCAATACAGCTACCGTAACCTTCCCCCAGGCAGCGGCTCCCGGAGGAGCCTTTAGAAGCCTTTTTAAGCTGAAGGCGCCGGGGCTTCCCCAGGCAGGAATTCCAACAGGCTTTATTTTGCTTATTATTCTGGCTGTGGCCATGGCTGTTCTGCTGAATAAAACACGTCCGGGCCGCTACATTCTGGCTTTGGGAAGCAATAAAGAGGCCACCCGGCTGTCCGGTGTGGATGTGATGAAATATGAAACTCTGGCCTTTGTCATCAGCGGATTATTTGCCGGTCTGGCAGGAGTATCTTATGCAGCCGTATATTCCACTCTGATGCCCGGCACAGGAAACGGCTTCGAACTGGATGCCATTGCAGGAGTTGTTATCGGCGGAACCAGCTTAGCGGGAGGCGTAGGCTCCATTGCAGGAACCTTGATCGGCGTATTTATTATGGCTGTTTTAAAAACCGGACTTCCCTTTATAGGGGTACAGCCTCATTACCAGCTTTTAATTACCGGATTTGTCCTTGTGACTGCAGTCTTTGCGGATGTGCTGAACCGGAGAAAGCAGGGAAAGGCTTAAAAGGTTCCATGTATTATTAATTAATCTTCCGCTTAAGCGGGAAATTATAAAAAATTATTGACAGGGAGGTTTTCAAATGAAACAAAAACGATTACTTGGTGCATTCCTATGGGCTGCAATGACTTCTGCAACCCTGATTGGCTGTTCCGGAGAGACAAAGGCTCCGGCACCTGCTTCCACGGAAAAGGTTTCCACAGAGGCTCCGGCCATAAAGGAAGAGGCGGCCGCCACGGAAATTCCGAAGGCAGCAGAGGGCGGAGCCATTGACTACAGCAGTATTTCCGTGGAAATTGTGGCAAAGGGATTTCAGCATGATTTTTGGAAGGCTGTTAAGATGGGGGCAGAGGAGGCGGCAAAGGATTTAGGCTTAAAATCCACTAATTTTGTAGGGCCGGCCAATGAAAGCGCCGTAGCTGAGCAGATTGAGCAGTTAAACAATGCGGTTAATAAGCAGCCCAGCGCCATCTGTCTGGCAGCCCTTGACACCCAGGCTTCCCTTGATACCATTTCCAATGCTCAGGCAGCAGGTATTCCTATCGTAGGCTTTGACTCCGGTGTTCCGGATGCACCAAAAGGCTCCATTGCAGCAAATGCGGCAACAGATAATTATGCGGCAGGAGGGCTGGCGGCTGAAAAGATGTACGATATCATTAAGGAAAAGGTAACAGATCCCGCTCAGGCAGTGAGAATCGGTGTGGTTTCCCAGGATGCCACATCCCAGTCCATTGGAGAGAGAACCGGAGGCTTTATTGACAAAATGCGAACCCTGATCGGAGAAAGCAACTGCGCAGTGGAAGGACATGACAAGTACAATGTAAAGGCTGACGGAGCAAAGGTAATTATTGACGTGGGAATTCCGGCAACTGTAGATGATGCGGCCTGCGTAACAGTGGCAAATACCTTGTTAAATAAGAGCGATCTGATTGCTATTTATGCTTCCAATGAGTTTACGGCAAAGAATCTGGTAACTGCCAATGAAAGCCTTCAGAAGCTGGGACCGGACAAAGTGATCGGCGTTGGCTTTGATTCCGGCTCCATTCAGCTTGACGCCGTAAAGGCCGGGGTTCTGGCAGGCTCTATTACCCAGAATCCGGTACAAATCGGTTATCAGGCGGTTACTCTGGCAGCAAAGGCGGCAACCGGGCAGCCGGTTGAGGATATAGACACAGGCTGTCTATGGTATGATGCCTCGAATATGGACTCAGCAGAGGTAGCACCCTGTCTGTATAAATAAAACAGAATTTAATAACAAACCAGCCGTTTCCGGTTCCTCCTTTTGGGAATACCGGAAACGGCTTTCGGCCTGTTCCCGGCATCTCAACGAACCTTGTTGTGCCTCGGCAAGGCGTTTAGGACCTCCTTTTACAGGGTATCCTGCAATGATTCTCCGGGGATTACTGCTGGCAAAGGGCCGAAACATTAGTTCTTGATCAGATTAACTTTAAAATAGTTGCATAACATTATAAAATGACTTTACAATATTGAGAAAGTGTGGTATTTTGTATCTAAGAAATCTTTTCATAGGATTTAACGTCAGCCGGCTTACGGCATAGGAAAAAGCCTTTATTACATAACTGCTCATATTAATTATAGTTTTCTAAAGGGGGTTTAGGATAACTATATAAGTTTGAGAGGAGAGTTATCGTTTTGAACGAAAAGAAAGCTTCTAGAAAGCTGGGCCTTATTGGATTAATAGCAGTATCCATGGGAACTACAATTGGCAGCGGTGTTTTTAGTCTGGCCGGGGATATGGCCGCAAACCGGGCACATACGGGGGCAGTGATATTCGGATGGTTTGTATGCGGCCTGGGTATGATTGGACTTATTATGAGTCTGTTTGGCTTAAACCGCTCCAAATCCAATATTGTAGGAGGAATTTCTTCTTATGCCCAGGCAGGTTGGGGAGATTTTGTTGGTTTCAGTACCACCTATGGTTATTGGATCAGCGTTGTTTTATGTAATGTTTCTTATGCAACCTTTTTATTTGCAGCCATTGGGAATTTCTTTCCCGTTTTTGGAAACGGCGGAAATTTGATTTCTATTGTGTGTGCATCTCTGTTTTTTTGGCTTTTATGCCTGCTTGTCTGCTCTGGCGTTAAGAATGCTTCATTTATCAATGTCATTGTAACCATTGCAAAGATCGTACCGATTATGTGTTTTGTTATTTCAGTAATACTGCTTTCAAAATTTAATCCGGATATTTTCATGGAAAACTTCTGGGGAGATGGCAGTTTCCCGTTTTTGCATCAGGTACGGGCAACATCCACAGTTACAGTATGGGCATTTATTGGCATTGAAGCTTCCGTTGCTCTTTCAGAAAAAGCCGAGAAAATGGAAGACGTTGGAAAGGCTGTTGTCATTGCCTTTATTGGAGTACTAAGTCTCTATATTATTATATCAGTTCTCAGCATGGGTGTTTTAAGCCATGAGGAGCTGGCTGCTTTGCCTAATCCGTCTATGGGCGGTATTATGAAAGAAATTGTAGGCGGGTGGGGAGCCGGTCTTATTAGCATTGGCGTTATAATCTCTTTGATGGGAGCGGCGCTTGGGGTTACAATTGTGTCAGCCCATATTCCAAATACAGCCGCAAAGAGGGGAGAATTTCTCCGTATTTTTGCAAAAGAAAACCGGTTTGGTTCTCCCTCCAATGCTGCGGTAATTTCAGCGGGAATTGTTCAGCTCTTTTTAATTATTACATATTTCAGCTCGTCGACTTACCAGTTTTTTTATGGTATTTCAGCAAGCATGATCATGATTCCTTACTTTTTAAGCTGCTTGTATTATCTCACCGTTGTCATAAAGAAAGAGGGGAATTTAGCTGCCATGTCTCCTTTTCAGTTGAATATGCAGCGTTTGATTGCTTTTGTGGGTACGGTCTATGGCGTATGGCTTATTTATTCCGCAGGCTTATCAAGGCTGTTAACCACTACGCTGTTGCTGCTGCCTGCAACTTTGCTGTATTTTAAGCATCAGAAGGATAACGGAAAACCGGTTTTCCAGCACAGGTATGATTATGTCCTGATGTCAGTGTATGTAGTAGGGGCAATATACTCTGTAGCCATGCTGTTTACGAAATAAAAAAGAACGCGGTAAAATGGTCTTAAAGCCATTTTGCCGCGTTTTTTAAAACGCATTAATTGGGGAATGAACCCATAACAGTATGCATATTTTATTTGAATGATTGTACCATAAATGGGGGGTTTGAGAAGGAAAGTTAAGGCTGTCCCCTTCCTTCAGAATATATGTTTCACTGGTATTTAATGTTACGGTTATTTCCCCTTCCGTTACTATAATAAACTCTTCGCCTCTGTGGGCATGTAAGCGTTTTTGTCCTGAATTAGGCAGCACGGTAAAGAGTGCAGGGCGCATAACCGTTTTTTTTCGTTTGATTAATGACTCAATATAAACGCCGGATAAACCAATATCAATGGGGTCGCGTTCCGCCTTTTTGGTGATATACTGGTCTCCGGTTTCGTTGTCACCATAGAAGTAAATGATGCTCTCTCCGTAATAATCCGAAAGTCTGTTCAAAATATCAAGAGATATATTTGCGTTCATATTTTCTATGCGGCTTAAATAGGAGGCAGATATGCCGGTATCTTTACTGACCTGATCCAAAGTAAGATTGCGTTCTTCACGAATTTGTTTCCATTTTTCGCTGATGAGTTTTTTGGAATAGCCTTTGCCGGCATTTTCAGAAGCCGGATTATCAAGTGCCGAAGGTAAGCCGGAGTAGGCCATGGAAATATCCCGGGACATCGCTTTTTTGATTGCCTGATTATTTAGACGCTGATCAAGAGAATATTCTTTGATCTTTTTTAATTGCTCAATATCGTTCAGATGAAAGACCCGGTAATTGTTCGCATCTCTTTTAGCAACAAACAATTCATTTTTCTCCCAGTTTCTGATGGTTGCAGGACTGACACCCACTATGGCTGCAACCTCTTTTATATTAAATCTTATTTCATCGTTCATGTCAGATTGATTCCTTTTCTTTTCCATTCATATAGTATTCTATCGCTAACATGGATCATATTCAAGAATAATTTATTATAAAACAAAATTCTGCACAGAATCAATCCCTGTTATTTATATAAATACGACAAAAATTTCATAACATTGTAAAAGTGTTTGACAAAGATAAGAAATAAAACTATACTGTGGTTATCCGAACCCCCTTTAAAATAAAAAAAAATGAATAGGAGTCAGATAACATGCTAAAAGAGAAAACAAGAAAACAGTTTCAAAATTTACAGCTTTCACCCATGCTGAAAATGTTTAATGCAACACAGAAATACACGAATTTAATCAATCTTGGTGTAGGGGAGCCGGATCTTGACTCGCCAAAGGAAGTTCTGGAAGTAGCAAGGCAATCCATTCAGGACGGATACACCCACTATCCCCCTATGACCGGGTATATGGATCTTCGGCAGGAAATCTGTAATTATTGGGAAACCCATCATGGCTTAAAACGTCAGCCCCAGGAAGTGATTGTGACAGCAGGGGCCATTCAAGCGCTTTATCTTATTTTAAGTACCTTTATTGATCCGGGAGATGAAGTGATTGTCAGTGATCCCTGTTTCCCCTCTTACATAAATCAAGTGAAGTTTTTAGGCGGCAGGCTGACAGCGGTTCCGGTGGAAGAAAAGGATGGCTTTAATCTGACGGCTGATCAGATTGAAGCTTGTATTACTCCAAAAACAAAAGTGCTGATACTCAATTCTCCTGGCAACCCCACCGGAGCCGTTTTAAGCCGTGAAGAAATGCTGAAAATAGCGGCTGTGGTTGAAAAACACGATATTTACGTCATTTCAGATGAGATTTATGAAGCCCTTATTTATGGAGAAGAACATGTATCATTTGCAACCATGCCCGGAATGATGGAACGAACGTTTACAGTTGCCGGTTTTTCTAAAACTTATGCAATGACCGGATGGCGGCTGGGATATATTATGTGCGACTCCAGATTTATTCCTGCATTATCTGTTTTATCTACGGATACTGTCATGGGCGTCAATGCTGTCACCCAGCGGGCAGGTTATGTAGCTTTAAAAGACTGCCGTTATTTTGTGGATAAAATGAATGCCTTATACAGCCGCCGCATTGCATACACTTCGGAACTGATCAACAAGACTCCGGGACTTTCCTGTATCCGTCCCAAAGGAAGCTTTTACATCATGGCCAATATTAGCCAGACAGGTATGTCGTCCGTTGATTTTTCAATGAAAATGCTGGAAGAAGCCCGTGTCGTGGTCATGCCGGGTGTTTCTTTCGGTGAAAATGGCGACAGCTTTGTGAGAATTTCATGCAACGGCTCTGAAGATGTATTAAATGAAGCCTTTGACAGAATGAAACAAGCTATGAACGGTCAGCCGTTTAAAGGCTGAAAACAGTTGGTAAAGAAGGGAAGGAAATGAAATTACTGATTATTAACATCGGCGCATCTTCTACAAAACTGGCAATCTATGAGGGAGAAAATGAAATCATTACAGAAACAATCCGGCATTCCAGTCAGGAGCTGGCTGGTTTTAAAAATCTTTGGGAACAGCTTGATTTCAGACGCAGTACGGTGAGGGCTTTTCTGGAAAAACACAATATTAATATTTCGGAATTATCTGCCATTGTGTCCAGAGGTCCGGTTGTAAAGCCCCTTGAATCCGGTACATATCAAATCAACCGGGATATGCTTGATGATGCAAAAAGCGGCAAATACGGGATTCATCCATGTGGTCTGGGCTGCCAGATTGCATGGGAGCTTTCAGAAGAAACAGGTGTCCCCTGTTTTACCGTTGATCCGCCTTGCGTAGATGAAATGATTGATGTTGCCAGAATAACCGGTTTGCCACAAATTAAGCGTGAGAGCTTTTTCCAGGCATTAAACCATAAAGCAAAAGGACATGAACTTGCAAAAAGGCTGAATACTGAATATGAAAAATTAAATCTTGTCATAGCCCATCTTGGCAGCGGAATTTCCGTTGCCAGCCATTGCCGGGGAAAGGTTATTGATGTTACCAATGGCCTGGCAGGCGACAGCCCATTTGGACTAGACAGGGTGGGAACATTGCCGGCAGAAGCCTGGGCAGCATTTTGTATCAGCAACCGGCTGACAATGGATGACCTGAAACAAATCATCAATGGCGGAGGCGGGATACAGGCTCATCTTCATACAAATAATGCATTTGAGGTTGATGAGATGATTGACAAAGGAGATGATCACGCCGAAATGATTTTCCAGGCAATGGCCTTTCAGGTGGGCAAGGGAATCGGAGGGGCAGCAGCGGCTTTGGGAGCCAGGCCGGATGGTATTATCATTACAGGCGGACTTGCCAATTCCAAACGGTTTATGGGTTATCTGGCACCAATGATTGACTGGATCGGTCCCTTATATATAAGCCCTGACGATAATGAAATTAAGTCCCTTGCCCAGGGAGCCCTCAGGGCGCTATACAATCCTTTGCTGGTCAGACAGTATTAATGGGAGGAATTATGAAAAGCATTTCAGATATAAGAGCATTTGTAAAAATCAATAATCCTGTCACAATTGCCATTGCAGGAGTTACGCGGGAAGAAATGGAAATCGCGGCTGAAGCTGTGAAAGAAAAGATTGCCCATTTTATATTCATCGGGGACCAGCAGGAGATTGACAGGCTGAAAGCGGAGATGCCGGCCGAAGTATCTGATATTCCGGTCTATCACGTGGATCATGCCCATGATGCTCCGCAAAAAGCCATGGACTTAATCAATGCCGGCACTGCGGATATCCCTATGAAGGGGCAGGTGCATACAGGAACGTTTGTAAAAGCAGTGCTAAACAAAGCCAATGGTTATTTTTCAGGAGGAAGGCTGAGCCAGATCACCATGTTTGACGGGTATGACAAAGGACTGCAATTTCTGACGGATTGTGCCATCAATGTGGATCTCACACTGGAGGTCAAAATTGACATCATAAAGAATGCAGTAAAAACAGCAAAAATGTTTATTCCAGGTATTCCGAAAGTTGCTTTGCTTGGTGCCGTTGAAACCGTAAATGCGAAAATGCAGGATACGGCAGAGAGTGCTGTTATTACCCAGATGAACCGCAGGGGGCAGATACCGGATTGTATTGTGGATGGCCCATTAAGCCTGGATAATGCCATTTCAAAAAAGTTTGCAGATATGAAGGGAATTGACAGTCCGGTAGCAGGAGAAGCCGATATTTTGGTGGCCACATCACTGAACGAGGCAAACTCCTTAAGCAAAGGCATTATCCATTATGCAAACAAAGAAGCCTGCTCCATTATTGCAGGCACTGCCAAGCCTGTTATTATGACTTCCAGGACGGATTTGCATCAAAATAAATTGAATACGATTGCGGTTGCATGTTTTATGTTCAACCAATAGGAGCGGAAAATGAGCGGATATGTGAAACTGAAAAATATAGTTTATTCAACAACCGTATTTGAGCATCACACTGCGGATGTTTATTTACCGGAAGCAGGTGAGGACCACCCTTTTGTAATTCTTGTGCACGGAGGAGCATTTCAGGCAGGTTCAAAAGAAATGTACCAGGCCTGGGGACCTTATCTGGCATATAACGGCATTGCTTCCATGGCTGTCAATTATACCCTTGCAACGCCTGATAAAGCTTCCTATCCCCTTGTTATAGAGGATATGGAAGCGGCGATTCAGTTTGCTGTAAAAAATGCATCTGAGTGGAAGATAAATCCCTTAAACATAGGCTTTATGGGCGATTCTGCAGGAGCTTATCTCGGTACCCTGGCGGCATTTGGAAATGGGCGTTCCAGTGCAAAAATCAAATTCGTTATTTGTGCTTACGGCGTAATGGATATTCTTCGCTGGGCAGATGATACAAATGCCAGCAGAAGCGACTTTGTTATTAATAAATTATTTGGAAAGGACACCTACACAGGCAAAAAGCTTTATGAAAGCGCCTCACCTGTACATATCATTGATGAAGCTGTCAGAAATCCTTTATTTGATACTTCCTTTTTTATGATATGGGGAGAGAGTGATGACGTTGTAAAACCAGAGCATCAAACACTGGCGTTTATTCAAAAGCTGGAACAGTTCAAAATACCTCATCAAAAGTATTCCGTACCGGAATTAGGCCATTTCTGGTTCACTAAAAATGATGAGGAACCGGATGAGCAGTTGATTCCTGTTCTGCAGGATCATATTGCTCCAAAGGTTATTGAGTTTATAAAAACAACTGTTAACAAAAACAGAAAAAATGACCCAAATGCATAACAGGCAAAAAAAGAAAGAGAGGAAAACCACAATGGGATTCAGAGAAGAAGGCAAATGGTGGGTAGCTCCTGCCAACTATAATGAAGAGGCAGTGAAAGGGTTAAATTTCCCTGCCAAAATTGAAATCCTGGATACAACACTCCGTGACGGCGAACAGCAGGCAGGAATTATCTTTACAAAAGAAGATAAAATTGAGCTGGCTAAAAAAATTGACGCATTGGGTGTACACAGAATGGAACTTGGAACTCCTGCCGCCTCAAAAGAGGACGAGGAGGCGATACGTGCAATTACCAAGCTGGGCCTTAGAGCCAAAACATACGCTTTTGTAAGAAATGTTATTTCTGATATTGAGCTGGCAAAAGATTGCGGCGTAGACGGAGTATTAGCAGAAGTGCCGGGAAGCAATCACCTGATTAAAGGCGGAATGGGCTGGACCGTGGAAAAGGCAATAGCGGCTGCGGCCAAAGCCACAGCAAGAGCTCATGAACTTGGCCTGCTTGTTACATTTTTCCCTGCTGACAGTTCAAGGGCAGATTTGGATTTCCTCCTGAATACACTCCAGGGTATTTTGGATGCAGGCGGACACATGGATTCCATTGCACTTGTAGATACGTTCGGTGCATTTTCTCCTGAAGGCGCTGCTTATACGGTTAAGAAATTAAAACAAAAATTCGGAAAGCCTGTTGAGGCCCATTTCCATGAGGATTTTGGCTTAAGTGTTGCAACTACCATTGCCGCGCTGGCAGCAGGAGCAGATGTGGCACATGTCACTGTTAACGGAATCGGAGAACGGGCAGGGAATTGTCCCATTGAATCTCTTGTTATGTCCTTAAGAGCACTTTACGGCATTGACTGCGGAATCCAGTGCGATCAATTGCTTGAAGTTTCAAGAGCAGTATCGGAACGGTCAAACTTTGCCATTCCGTCAACCAAAGCCATTGTAGGCACCCGTTTATTTGGCTGGGAAACCGGAATGCCCACTGGCTTATGGAAAAATGCACGGACAATTGATCCGTTGATTATGCTTCCCTATCACTGGCAGTTTACCGGTCAGGCGGAGCCGCATATTTATATGGGCAAAAAAAGCGGTAATGCCAATATTGACATCTGGTGTGAAGATTATGGCTTTGAAATCGATGATGAAAATAAGAAATCCCTTTTAGAAAAAGTCAAGACTTTATCCATTTCACTGAAAAGAGATATTACAAAGCCGGAATTTGAAACGTTGCTGCTGGAATGTGGCGGCAGAAAAACAGAATAAAGAAATAATTTGTTAATTATTCAGAATAGAGGGAAAAAGGCACATCTTCCGGTGAACCGCCTCTGCCAGGCATATATGAAAAAATAATTAAAAATCTGGATATGAAATAATAAAGCAGATACATAGTTAAGGAAATATTATAAAAGGCGGTCTGCTTTATGGCAAGAAGGAGTTTTGATTAAGCATTTAAAATTACTGCAATAAAGCTGGTTCTTGAAGATGGCAAGTCTGTTACAGAAGTTTCAAAAGAACGTTCCATTCATGATAACTCTTTATACCTTTGCATAAGTGAATATGAAGAATACGGAGAAAGTGCGCTTCCAGGACATGGAAACGCACTTTCTCCGTATGAAATCAATAACTTACGCAAGAAAATCTTGAACTTCGTAAAGAGTTTGAACTATTAAAAAAATCCAGGCCTTCTTGAGGAAAAAAATTGCCAGTGCTTAAATAACAAAAAAGAGAAGAGAAAACACCGGCTTGACAAATTTATGAAACTCGTTTACAATACCGGTTAGGTAAAACTAACTAAAGAATAAGGAGGAGTTGTGCGCAAATTTATCTGGATAAACCCTGTGGTAACTGAAATGTATGGAAAAGAAACGCTGGAAAAACATCTGGCGGAAAAAGGTTATGAGCCGGTGTTTTGCCGGGAAGATCATATTGCTGCAGTTAAGGAAAAATACAGGTCCGCCTTAGACAAAGCCCATACCTGTGTAGCGGATGTCCGTTGTCCCATGGCTGCAGACTACATAAAAGAAGTATATTCTCCGGATTTTCTGGAATTTCCCCCTATTGAGCCAATTCTTTTACACTGTGCCAGGGAATTGCATGAAAGGCTTTCCTGCCAGGGAGTTCTGTGGATTATCACGCCCTGCAAGGCGCTTTCTGATATGGGAAACCGCATCGGACTGCCGGAGACGAGATTTTGTACATGGAAAGAATTTGCCCGGTCAGAAAATATCCAATTACGTGGAAAAGCACTGGCGGAAAGTCCCATTCCTCCTGGCTTTTTTCACGGTCATGAGGAGCAGGCGGTCGTGTTGGATAACAGAGAAAAAATCGACCTTTACTTTTCTCCAGCCCGCCGGAAGACAAAGAAAGGGATGGTGGAGCTTCTGTACTGTTCCGGGGGATGTCATCATGGAGATGGGGTATAAGGTGAGGCTATGAAAAAAATGTGGAAAGCGGCTCTGCCCCTTGCATTACTGTTTCTGCTGTGGCAGACAGCATCGGGTATGGGAATATGGAGCAAATATGTTCTGCCCAGCCCCGAAGGGGTTTTCCGGGCATTTGCGACTATGATTCAGAACGGTTCGCTGTTTCAGCATGTTACGGTCAGCCTGCTGCGGGTTCTCACCGGGTTTTTAATCGCTTTTGTGCTGGCGCTCCTCCTTGGAGTTCTGGCAGGGGTGTATCCGGCAACCACGCCGTATTATAAGCACATTGTGGAATTTATGCGCAATGTTCCGCCTTTGAGCCTGATTGCGCTGCTTATTCTCTGGTTTGGCATCGGGGAAACTTCCAAGATCATTATTATTGTCCTGGCCTCCTTTTTTCCAATGTTCTTAAATATCAAAAAGGGGCTGGCTGCCTGTGATGTCAAACTTTTGGAAGTGGGATTTTCCTTAGGATTTTCCAAAATGAAGGTCTTTTTTAAGATCATGTTTCCCAATGCACTTCCGGATATTCTTGTGGGTATGAGAGTGGGACTGGGGTATAGCTGGCGCGCGATCATAGGTGCAGAAATGATCGCAGCCTCCAGCGGGCTGGGCTATATGATTTTAGATGCACAGCAGATGTCCCGTTCTGATAAAGTGATTGTGGGGATATTTGTGATCGGTATTGTGGGCTATCTGTGTGACCGCCTGCTTTCCCTGGCGATCCGCAGCATATTGCATGGAGGTGTGGATGATAGCTGGAGTTAAAATTGAGAAGTTATGCAAAAGCTATCAGGTGGCAGAAAAGAGTCTGAAGGTTCTGGATAACCTGACTGCGGAATTTCAGGAAGAGAGCATAACGGTGATTTTAGGAAGAAGCGGCTGCGGCAAGACTACGCTTCTTCGGATTCTGGGCGGATTGGAGCCCTATGACAGCGGAACCCTGGATATCCCGGACCATGGCAAGATCGGTATGGTTTTTCAGGAACCCCGCCTGATGCCCTGGCTTACGGTCTGGAAAAATATAGGATTCGGGCTGCCGAAGGGACGCATATCTGAACCGGATATTCAGGCATTGATCCATATGGTAGGGCTGCAGGGCTTTGAAAAGGCCCGTCCCATGCAGTTGTCCGGAGGCATGCAGCAAAGAGCAGCCCTGGCCCGTGCCCTGGCCTATAATCCGGAATTGATCCTGATGGACGAGCCTTTTGCCGCGTTGGATTATTTTACCAGAACCGTCATGCAGGAGGAATTGATACGTATTTATTCCCTGCAGAAAAAATGTATTGTTTTCGTAACCCACAGCATTGATGAGGCTCTTTTGATTGGGCAGAAAATTCTTGTTCTTAAGCAGGGGAGTGTGGAACAGGAGATATCTTTATCAGGTTACGCCTATCCAAGAGACATTCTTTCTTCAGACCTTATTGAAATCAAAAAAAATATTATAACAACATTATGACAAAGGAGCAGTATATGAAACTAAAACGTATCTTATCTGTATTTATGTCCGCCTTAATCGGCGTCTCTGCATTGACGGCCTGTGCCGGTTCCTCTAATACACAGCCGGCAGGAACGGAAGCGCCTGCAAACTCTGCAGAAACTACGGCAACGGAACCGGAAACGGCAGAGGAAACAGAGCCTCAATTCACCGTAGACAAGATTGGTATCACCTATGTAAAATCTCCTCTGAATGTGCCGTCTATTGTGGAAAAGGAAAAAGGGATTTTCAATGAAGCCTTTTCCAAATACGGACTTAAAGTGGAATACTCCAATTTAACAACTGGTCCGGAGCAGACACAGGCGCTGGCTTCTGGTGACATTCAGTTTTTGTATGCAGTTGGAGCCACCTCGGTTATTTTATCTGCTGCCAATGACGCGGATATAAAGATCATCAGCACCTATAGCCGCTCTCCGGAAGCTTTTCGGCTGTTCACCGGAAAAGACAGTACCATACAGACCGCTCAGGATTTAAAGGGAAAAAAGATTGCAGGACCCAAGGGAACCATCCTGCATGAGCTTCTGGCTGCATATCTGGCGTCAGCGGGAATGTCAGAGAGTGATGTAGAGTTTGTTTCCATGGGAATTCCCGATGCCCAGGCAGCCCTTGCCGGGGGAACCGTAGATTGTGCTCTTTTGGCAGGTCCGGTGGCTTATAATATGGAAAAGGACGGTTACCGCATAGTGACAAGCGGTAAGGGGCTTATTGATGCCATTATCGTAGTTGCGACCAGTAACGAATTCTATGAAAAAAATCCGCTTTTGGTAAAAACATTTCTCGAAGCCCAGGATAATATCCAGGATTACATGAACAATAATCCGGAGGAAATCTTAAACATTACGGCAAAAGAAACTGAGCTCAGCATTGACGCTGTCAAGGAAATGTTTCCCATGTACAATTTCAACTCGGAAATTGCGGATGATGATATTGCATCGATGAAGAAAACCGAACAGTTTATGAGAGAAAACGGGATGATCGAAAGGGATGTAAATATTGATGACCTGATTCTCCAGGTGAAATAATTTTAGAAGCAGAGAATTCAAAGGGCACGTCTATCCATAAGGGAAAGGCGTGCCATATCCAAAAGGCTGCCGGAAACGGCTTTCTGCCTTTTCCCGGTTTTCTTCTTTCTTGAGTTTAGAAAAACTGTAATTAAAAATAGTCAAATCTTTGGACTTGTGTCAATAACGCAGACCCCAAAAGTTTGACTTTTGCTTTTGAGTATCAGGCAGGAGCTGACTCCCCAATAGCCGCAACGGGAGCTTTATTAATTTCCTCTGCTAAGGAGTGATTTTTTATATAAAATTAAAGAATTTATAATATTGACAAAAAAACATAGGAATGCTATGATTCAATTGTGCTAATTTACTTAGTACTTTTTTAAAAACACGTATGTAAAGGTTTACACAAAAAAAGCACAAAGAATCTCCCCTGGCTTTCATTCGGGGAAAAGGCAGAGGTATAGATCAATGAGTATTGGTATCAAAGAAGTTGCAAAAGAGGCGGGAGTATCCATTGCAACCGTTTCAAGAGCGTTAAACAATGAGGGGTATGTAAGTGAAAGTGCCTATAAGAAAGTGGTGGAGGCTGCCAAACGGTTAAACTATGAGCCTAATTACCTGGCCCAAAGTTTGCTCAAGCAAAAAACCAACATCATCGGCGTTGTGGTTTCTGATATTGGAACCAGCTTTTTTTCGAAAATATTAAAAAGCATTGAAAACTGTGCTTCCGAAAAAGACTATAGTATTATGATTTGCAATATTGAAGAGGATTTAGAAAAAGAGAAAAAATATTTAAGCGTATTTAAACGCATGTGCGTAGATGGCATTATACTGACCCATGAACAGGCGGACGAGGAATTGATGGGCCAATTGGCTGCCATGTCCGATATTCCCATGATTGCCTGTAGCTGCCATATCAATGGAATTCCATGTGCCAGTGTTAATATTGATGATTATAAGGCAGCCTATGATGCCGTTTCTTATCTGCACAGGCTGGGTCATAGAAAAATAGCTTATTTCGGTGCAGAACTGCGGGATTTTACGGTGGGCCTTCAGCGCTATGAAGGGGTAAGGGACTCACTGGCTGACAAAGGCTGTCCGATAAAAGAGCAATATGTCCTGCTTTCCGGCTTAAAGATAGACCATGGCTATAAGATGATGAAAAATCTGATTAAAACCTGTAAGGATGATTTGCCTACCGCCATTTTTGCGGGAAGCGATGATGTGGCAGTAGGCATCATGAACTGTGCATTTGATTTCGGATACCGGGTTCCGGAGGATTTTTCTATACTGGGTTTTGATAACAGTGAAATTTCTGCCAGCATGCGCCCTGCCATCTCTACGGTTCATCAGCCCATAGAAGAAATCGGATATTTTTCGGTGAACACCCTTATTGACTTAATCGAGAAGGAAGAAGGGCAATATTCAAACCTGATACTTCCTCATAAGATCATTGAAAGGGATAGCTGCATAAAAATTTTTCCATGACAGGAGAAATTTTTGCCTTATGTGTAAAGCTTTACACATAGAAAAATATTGTTACAGGAGCGAAAAAACCATGAAAGAAATAGATGTTCTCATAGCAGGTACGCCTAATATTGACCTGATTGTACCGCCGTATGACGCGCTGCCGGGCCCGGGAGAGGAAATACGGGTGGACAATATGTATGTGCACTGCGGCGGCGGCGTAGCCATCACGTCCATCGGACTCAGCAAGCTTGGAATGAAGACCGTGATCTATGGTGCGGTACATAATGATTTGTTCGGTGAATTCATCTTACAGGAAATGCAAAAATACGGGGTAAAAATCGAGACCAGGCTCTCTGAAAAAAGCACCGGCATTTCAATCGCACTGGATGTAGACAAAGACAGACGGTTTATCACATATGACGGCTGTGTAAATGAGGTTACGCCAAAGGATATTCCTAAGGAGCTGCTGGAAAAAACACGGCATACCCATTTAACCAATTACAGGGGCCCCATAGACTTAGAAGAATATCTGCAATTTATTGAAGATGCCCATAGAGCCGGAGCTACGGTTTCCATGGATGTAGGCTGGGATGATACAGGGTGCTGGGATGAATGTTTATTTGAAATAACAAAGAAACTGGACGTTTTCTTTATTAATGATAAGGAATTAATGGAATACACCCGTGGGGATGGATTAGATGGTGGGGTTGAAAAACTGGCTGGTTTCTGCTCACATGCCGCCATAAAAATGGGGGCCCGGGGATCCCGGCTGCTGATGGGCAAAGAGGTGATCCATGGGAAAGCTTACAGCGTGGTCTCTCTTGATACCACCGGTGCCGGCGATTCATTTAATGCAGGGTATTTATATGGATTCTTAAACGGTTTATCTCCTGAAGAATGCTTAAAAGCGGCCAACTTTTGCGGCGCTTCCTCGGTACAGGGATACGGCGGATATGAAAAAGTTCCAAATCTAAAACAATTAAAGGAGGAATTAAAATGAAATTAGTAATTCTGGGCGGAGCAGGTGTAAGGACTGTGTTTTTTACCAATGGCGTAGCCCAAAAAGCGGATATTATGGGCATCACTGAGCTGGTTCTTTTTGATACGGACGAAAAAAAGCTGGCTGTTATGGGAGCGCTATCCAAGTATGCAGCGCAGAAAGCAAATCCGGCCTTAAAGGTAAGCACCTCTGTGGATATACGGGAAGCTGTTTCCGGAGCAGATTTTGTAGTAACCACCATCCGGGTGGGATATGACGAAGGCCGTGTGATTGATGAAGATATTGCCGTAAAACATGGTGTGCTGGGGCAGGAAACTACCGGAATCGGCGGATTTTCCATGGCTCTCAGAACCATTCCGGTGATGAAGGAGTACTGCAGAATTATAAAGGAGCTGGCACCAAAGGCATGGATATTTAACTTTACCAACCCATCCGGTCTGGTGACCCAGGCCCTTCGTGATGCCGGTTATGACCGGGTACTGGGAATCTGTGACGCGCCCAGCAGCACAAAGATCAATATGGCGGAGGCACTGGGGATCCCAGCCGGCGAATTGAAGGTACAGTTTGCAGGTCTGAACCATCTGTCCTTTGTAACAAGTGTTTTACATAACGGGAAAGAATTATTGCCGGAGCTGTTAAAAGATGATGAATTTTTAAGGAAAGTAAAAGAGTTTTCCATGTTTGAACCGGATGTGATCCGCACCATGGGACATCTGCCCAATGAATATCTGTACTATTTCTTTTACCGGAACAAGTCAAACCAAAACGTTCAAAGCAGCCAAAAAGCCCGGGGACGGGCTGTAATGGAAAACAACATTGAGATGTTTAAAGCGCTTTCACAGATGAACCCGGAGACACAGATAGAGGAAATGCTGCAAACCTATTTACGGTTTATGTACAACAGGGAGTCTACCTACATGGTAAATGAAACCAAACAGGCATTGGCTCACAAGCCTTTTGACGGGCAGATACCCAATGCGGAAGGTTATGCGGGGGTTATGATGAATTATCTTTTGACCATGGCTACCGGAGAAGAGAGGGAAATGGTTTTATCCATTCCGGATTCAGTGGGGCACTTTGGGCTGAAAGCCGCAGATGTTATGGAAATCACCTGCAGGATTACAAAAGACGGGATCGTGGTGGAGGAAAGAGGGGAACTTTCTCCGGCAGCCCAGGCGATCATTCAGAGTGTAAAGGCATATGAGAATCTGACCGTGGAAGCAATTAACACAAAGTCAGTTCAAACGGCCCAGGCCGCTTTGATGGCACATCCTTTAATCGGCGATTATCCACTGGCAAAAGAACTGGTGGAAGATATATTAAGCGCACACAAAACTTATTTAGGAGAATGGAATTATTAAAAAAGGAGGATTTTATCATGAAAAGAATTTGGGGTTATGCAATGGCAGTTGTAATGGGGATCTCAGCTTTAACCGGATGCAGTTCCGGCCAGTCGTCAGCCACCACGGCAGCAGATGCTGCAACCGCTGAAACAACTGCAGCGGACACAACAAAAGCAGCGGAACCGGCAGCAGGCGGTCCAACCGGCAAGGTTGTCATTTACACCGGCAGCGGCCCGGAGATTACCGAACCGATTTATGGGCTGTGGAAGGAAAAGTATCCCGGCATTGAAATTGAGGAAGTAAAGAGCGGAACCGGCGAACTGCTTGCCAGAATCAGTGCGGAAAAAGATAATCCTGGCGGAGATGTGCTTTGGGGCGGTGATACATTTTTGTATCTGTCCAATCCGGATCTGTTTGAAGCCTATGAGTCCAAAGAAGATGCGTCTATGATTACCCAGGACCCGGATCACAAATGGCATTCTTACGTAATTATGCCTCAGACTATTTTGGTAAATACAAGGCTTATAAAATCAGAGGCCGACTATCCAAAAACTTTAAAGGAATTAACAGATCCAAAGTGGAAAAAGGATAAGATCGCCTTGGCAGACCCCTCCAAGTCAGGAACCGGTTTGTCTCTTGTAAAGGGCATGGCCTCTTTATATGATTGGGATTATATGCAGCAACTGCTTCTAAACACGGAAGTGTACCCAAGCTCGGATGCTATGTTTGCTGCTGTAAAGGATGCCACAAATCCGGTAGGATTTATCAATGAGGACTTAGGCTACAAATGGGAAATGAGCGGTGAGCCTGTTAAGAACATTTATCCGGAAGATGGGGTTACATATAACGTGGAAGCGACCGGTATCATCAAGGGTGCCAAAAACATGGATAATGCCAAGCTGTTTCTGGACTTTATTTTAAGCAGGGATGTACATAAAGTTTTACAGGATGTTGTAAAAAGACGTTCTGCCCGTACGGACATGGCTCCGCCGGAAGGCTTAAGTGATTTAAGCTCTTACAAGCTCATTGAATCGAAGTTTAATTCCAAGGATGAAGTGCTGGATAACTTTTCAAAGGCACTGGATGCTGCCAGAAAATAAAAAGTAAGAGGTGACAGGTGTATGAAACGTTTGAAAGACCCTTGGATATACATTACGTCCCTTTTTGTTATCCTCAGCATCGTTGCAATTATTATTCCCATGTTTTGGATCTTTGCTTCCGCTGTGATGCCAAAAGAAGGCGGTATATCCCTCATAAACTTTGTTAAATTCTTTACCGAGCGAACTACGAAAAGCGCCTTTAAAAACAGTTTGATGCTGACTGGGATCATCACCCCTGTCACCGCTCTGATTGGCGTTCCTATCGCGTACTTTATGGCGCGGTATAAAATGAAGAATAAAAACCTGATCATTACATTGATTACCATGGCTTCCTGTGCCCCTCCTTTTTTGGGGGCACAGGCCTGGGTGATTTTACTGAAGCGATTTGGATTTTTTAACTGGCTGATTCAATTGGTAACAGGGATTGACGTACCTTTCAGCTTAAAGGGCATTCCCGGAATTGTATGGGTAAATATCTGGCCCCTTTCCGCCCTGGTGTTTCTTACCTGCTATGAAGCTTTTATCGCTCAGGACCCTGCTCATAAGGAAGCTTCTTTAAGCCTGGGGGGCAACAAAATCAACACCCTGTTTAAAATTGAATTGCCTCTGGCTCTTCCGGGTATTCTGACAGGGCTGCTGATGGCGGGCCTTGGCGCCTTCTCCGACTTTGGGGCGCCTTATATGCTGGGTGGTGAGTTTCCGGTTATGCCGGTTGTCATTTACAATGAATTTGTAAGCGAGATGGGGGGAAACTTGTCCAAAGCAGCAACGGCAGGTATTATTATGCTGTTTATTGCCGGCGCATTTCTGGCATTGCAGCGGATCATACTGGCTGGAAAGGCGTATTCCTCTATTTCGGCGAAACGATATGTGGAAAAAACACCGGGCAGGCTCCTTGGTGCTGCAATTACCTTTGTTGTATTTCTTTATGTTATTATTTCATTTATGCCCCACATTACGCTGCTGGTGTATTCCCTGTTCCGGTTTAAAAACGGAAAGCCGATTATTGACTTTGGGGCAAATGGGCTGCCGGTCATCCGGTTTACACTGGAAAACTATTATAACCTGTTTACTCATTACTACCGCCCGATTCTAATGACCTTCTTCATGTGCGGTCTGGCCACTGTTTTAAATATTGTGGTGGGTGTTGGCATTGCATTTATCATTGTACGCAAACGGTATAAACTGTTTTCTCCTTTTTTGAATTTTTCCGTCATTATCCCCTATGTAGTGCCGGGGATGACCATGGCCATCGGCTACATTGTTGTGTTCAATAAACCGCCCATTGTTTTAACAGGCACATGGATGATTCTGGTATTGTCCTATTTTATCCGGAAGCTGCAGTTTTCCATTAAAAACGCAGAAGCTGCCCTGTATCAGGTACATCCCTCTCTGGAGGAAGCGGCGTTAATGGTAGGGGCGAAGCCCGGCAGGGTGTTCATGGATGTTACCCTTAAGCTCATGATGGGCGGGGTTTTAAGCGGCAGTGCCCTGGCATTTACACAGATCATGACCGAGTTCAGTACCAATATCATGCTGTACCGTCCGCCGTGGGAAAACATGGTTGTGGTTATCTTTCAAAAGGCTATGTCGGCCAACACCGATTTTGGAATTGCATCCTCCATGGCTGTACTGCTGATGATTTTCGTATTTGTGCCCATGTATCTTTTAAGCAGGATGGGGCGGGAACATGTTAAGTTCCAGGAGAAAGGCTAAGGAGTGAATGATGAATGAAAACTTATCGCTGAAACCGGCATCAATAAAAGTTGATCATGTTGCAAAAAAGTTTGGTGAAGTAGAAGTATTAAAGGGAATTGATATTAATATTCAACCAGGGGAATTTTTTACATTATTAGGGTCCTCCGGCTGCGGAAAAACAACCCTGCTGCGCTTGATTGCCGGTTTTGAGGAGTTAACCGGCGGACATATTTCTTTCGATGGAAAGGATATTTCCTCTTTAAATCCGTGGGAACGGAATGTGGGCTTTGTGTTCCAGAACTATGCGCTTTGGCCTCATATGTCCATTTATGAAAATATTGCCTACGGACTGCGGATGAGAAAGCTTCCGCAAAATGTCATTGACGAGCGTGTGAGATGGGCTCTGTCGGTGGGGGGCCTGGAAGGAATGGAAAAACGGCATCCCGGTCAGCTTTCAGGCGGGCAGCAGCAGCGTGTGGCAATTGTCCGGGCATTGGTCATACAGCCCCAGGCCCTTCTGCTGGATGAACCGCTTTCCAATCTGGACGTAAAGCTGCGCATTAAAATGCGTAAGGACATAAAGGATTTACAGCGCCAGGTAGGCATCACGGTTGTATATGTGACCCATGACCAGGAAGAAGCGCTGGAAATTTCGGACAGGATTGCAGTGTTTGAAAAGGGCGTTGTACAGCAGATCGGAAGGCCCCAGGAGATTTATAAAAACCCGGCGAATCCTTTTGTAGCACAGTTTGTGGGCACCAGCAATTTTATAGAGGGAAAGATATCAAATGGTGTTTTTATCACTCATTCAGGAACCCCCATACCCCTTAGCACCGATATTCATGAAGCGGAACGTGTGAAGCTTTGTTTCCGTCCGGAGCATGCCCTTCTTGGCGGCTCACAAATAGAAGGGGCCTTCCCGGTTACTGTGAAAAGCGGGGCATACCGGGGAAACTGCGTAAACTGTGTGGTAGAGGTGGAGCCAGGTCTGGAATTGACCATTATTTCAGATGAGGAATTTGAAGTCGGTGAAAAGCTGTGGTTAAGCATAAAAAAGTATTCTTATTTTAAATAACGTGAATTTTCCCTTGAAACCTTTAAAGTTTGTTTGAGGTTTATCTATTTTATATAGGAGATGAGAAGGTGAATGAGCTGATTGGTATTGGCCTGAATGCCGACTGGATTGACGGCGATGACAGTAAACTGCGGCGTTGTCTGGATCTGGTCCGGGAATCAGGCGGGAATTGCTGTGAACTGATTATGCATTCTATGGATGTACTCTTAAACGGCAGACTTTTAGAGCCGCGGGTTTGGGCTGTGAAACAAATTTTGATGGATTATGATTTTACCTACTCCATTCATATGCCTTACAGCTTTTATCCTCAGGCCATGGGAGAGGTGGAACGTTTGGAGTTTTTTAAGTCATGCATTGACTTTGCAAAACAAATTAATGCCCCCAATATAACCGTCCATGCCAGTCCTATAGCAGTGGAGGATGAAGACGGTCTTTTAAAGGATATTGCTTATTATAAAGAAATCGCGCAGTATGCCGCAGGTGTGCGGATTGGCATAGAAAATCCGTATTATTCGGGAGATACTGAAAAATTCCGGACCATGCTGGGGGTAAATCCGGAAGATTTAGCAGCACATATTAAGAAAATAGGCTGTAATAATTGTGGAATTACCTTAGATTTCGGCCATGCTTATCTGTCGGCCATAAACTATAACCGGGATTATGTGTCGGATATCCGCAAGATGGCTCCATTGGCAGTGCACCTTCATGTGCATGATAATTTTGGAAAGCACGGTGAGATGAAAAACTATATGGATAACTTTTCAAAGGGAATAGGCGATTTGCATCTGCCGCCTGCCTGGGGGGACATACCCTGGGGATCGGTGCTGCCCCTTTTTGATGGGTTTAAAGGGATTTATATTTTGGAGACGGAATTCCGGCTTTATCATTATTTTCATGGGGGTGTAAAATTTTTATACGATGGTGTAAAAAATAGAAATTTATCTGTCAATAACTTTTAAAATATCACATTTTATTATCGTAATTCACTTGAAAAAATGTCATCTTTGTAAAGAGGTTATAACCCTTTACAAAGATGACTATTGTTTTTTAAAAAAGATTATATATAATAATTTTAGCGATTGTTCATAATCTTCCATGTGCCAGTTTTCTCTCTGCTCTTTGCTGCAGTACCCAAGAGGGGCTGGCTTTAGTGAAGAAACAAGACTATTTCCTAACAATTAGGAAACACATTTACCCCCAAATTCTCACTTGACGGACTATAGTTAATGTCAAAGAACCAGCCGGTACATAAGTATTGGCCGGTAACATATAAGAGAGGGGTTATTCATATGGCAAGATTAGGCATTTCCGTTTATCCGGAACATTCCACCGAAGAAAAGGACATGGAATATATTAAAAAGGCAGGGGAATTAGGGTATAAAAGAATCTTTACCTGCCTGTTAAGTGTTGAGGAGAAGAGCAGGGAAGAGGTAATCGGCCGTTTCCGGAGACTGGCGGATGCCGCCCACGCCTGGGGTATGGAGATCATACCGGATGTGAGCCCTGCCGTATTCTCCCGGCTGGGAATCTCCTACGGGGATTTATCCATATTTCAGGAAATGCATGTGGATGGCATCCGTCTGGACGAAGGCTTTGACGGCATGAAAGAAAGTCTTATGACTTACAATCCCCAGGGGCTTAAAGTGGAGCTCAATGCCAGCACCAAGCTGGTATATGTGGAAAATATCATGGACCACCATCCGGATCGCGACAAGCTGATTACCTGCCACAATTTTTATCCGCAGAGGTATACGGGATTGAGCCTGAAGCATTTTAATACCTGTAATGATAAGATGAAATCACTGGGGCTTAAGGTGGCGGCCTTTGTGTCCAGCAACGCGCCCGGAGCATACGGCCCATGGCCTGTGAATGAGGGACTGTGCACTCTGGAGCATCACCGCGGCCTTCCCCTTGATTTTCAGGTGCGTCATCTGTTTGCCGCCGGCGTGGTAGATGACGTGCTCATCGCCAATGCCTATGCCACTGATGAGGAACTTAAGACTTGTGCAGCCCTCAGTTCCAGCCTCCTGACCTTTGGTATCCGGCTGGAGAAAGAACTGACCCAGACCGAGGGCCAGATCCTGGAATATGAGACTCACCATGTGGTAAGAGGTGATATGAGTGAGTATATGATCCGTTCCTCAGGCCCCAGAGTCACATTTGCGGATCACTCCATCCCTGCTGCCAATACCAGGGACTTAAAGCGCGGCGATGTGGTCATCTTAAATGACGGTTATCCAAAATATAAGGGCGAACTGCAGATCGTTACCAAAGACATGCCAAATGACGGCCGCAAGAATGTTATGGGGTATCTTCCTGAGTATGAGCACGTTCTGCTGGATTACGCAAAACCATGGACGGTGTTCGCATTCCGCATCCTCTGAATAGGGGCTCTTTCAGAAAATAACAGCAAGAAAAGGAGTATTTAGACATGCAGAACAATAGACAGGAGAAGCTGCTTGCCATATTATCTGAGCGGGGAGACTGGATAACCAGCCGGCGCCTTGCTGGTCTTTTGCAGGTGTCGGACCGGACCATACGCTCTGATGTGGAGTCCATTAACAAACACATGATCCCGCCTCCCATAGAGTCTAATGTACGGCAGGGCTACCGCATTTGTGAAATGGCCAGACTATCGTCTCTGCCATGGAAAGAATCCCGGGAAGCGGGTATTCCCCAGACTCCCGCTGCCCGCTGTGCATACATTATACAGAAGCTGTTATTCGAAGTAAAAGAACTGAACCTCACCCTGCTCCAGAGCCAGATCTATGTCAGCGGAGCTTCCATTGACAATGACTTAAAACGAATACGGAAGATGCTGGAACCCTATTCCGGCTTAAAGCTGGTCCGCAATAAGGAATGCATTTCTTTAAAGGGAGATGAGGCCGGAAAACGGCGGTTTTACAAGGACCTGCTGATGGCTGAAGTACAGGAGAATTTTCTCAACTTAAACCTGCTGGCCAATTTATACAAAAGCTTCGACTTAATTGAGGTAAAGGACATATTCGTGGATGTGCTGAAGGAATACGATTATTCCATTCATGAATCCATGTTTCCCATGCTTATGCTGCACGCCGGTACCAGCATTGAGAGGATGAACTGTGCCAACTACATCAGTATGGAAGAGGAGGTGCAGGAATTGGAGGATACCATTGAGTACCAGATTTCACAGGATTTCTTTGACCGCATTTCCAAACGCCTGCACATAAAGATCCACGACAGTGAAGTGGGGATGTTCGCCCTGGTGGTCATGGGCAGAAAGGCCTCTAACTATACCGGTGATTTCGTGAATTTCGGCGGCAAGTGGCTGAGTACCAGGAAGCTGGTAGGCGAGGCACTGGAGCAGATATATGCTTTGTTTGGGCTGGATTTCCGGCAGGATGGGGACCTGATCGCCGGCCTTAAGATGCATATTCACGGACTGGTTGAGCGTGTCAGAAACCAGGTCCGGATGGAGGAGGTGTTTGTGGAAGAGATCAAGCGCAAATACCCTCTGGTCTTTGAGATGGGCATCTACGTGGTGGAATTTCTGGAAGAAAGGCTTATGACTCCCATATCTGATGCAGAGAGCTGCTATATCGCCCTCCATCTGGGAGCTGCCAGTGAGCGCATGAACGCAGAAAGGAAGTACCGTGCCGTAATGATTCTGCCTCACAACCAGTCCTTCTCTGACATGTGCGTGAAGAAAATTTCCGATATGTTTCGTGAGAGGATGGAAGTGGTGAAGGTCTTTGGCTATTTTGAAGAGGAGGCAGTGTCTTCCCTGGATCCGGACCTGCTGCTCAGCACCTTTCCCTTAGAACACGGGCTGGCGGTGGAGACAGTTTCCATTAACTTATTTGTGGATTCCGAGACAGAGTCCAGGATTCTCCAGGCCATTAACCGGCTGGATAAAAAAGGATTCCGGCTGGAATTTTCCTCCCATATCGGCAGCCTGATCCGCCGGGAGCATTACCACACAGAAGTGAACTGCACCAGCCCGGAGGAAATCATCCGTATGCTGTGTTTAAGTCTGGTACAGGCAGGGGTTGTGGAACCGGAATTTACAGATGTGGTATTAAAGAGGGAACAGATGTCACCAACCTCCTTTGTGAATACATTTGCTATTCCCCATGCCTTTGGAGCCTTTGCCAGGAATTCCACCATTGCGGTGGCCCAGCTTAAGAATCCTGTGAAATGGGGCGCCTTTGAGGTGCGGCTGGTGATGCTGTTTGCTATTAATAAAGGGGAGGCCAGGATGATTAAAATCTTTTTTGACTGGATATCCAACATAGTGAACCAGCCTGAGGAGCTGGCAAAATTAGCGGCTCCCTGTGGATATGAGGAATTTATCGACCGGATCATGGAGTGAATTTCCTAAGAGCTAGGAAATGCCTTTAAGGAAAAAAAGTGAATAACTGTCTTATAATTATAATTAAGTAAGGCAGCATAAGCAAAGATGCAGCGAACAGAACGGTTTTGCTGCATTTTGCTTTCATCAATACATACAGGAGGCAGCAATATGTTAGAGGGATTAGAGATGATTTGCTTTAAAATCATATCCAATGTAGGCGGCGCACGGTCCAGCTACATTGAGGCAATCCAGAAAGCAAAGCATGGGGATTTCAGCGGCGCAGGGGAATGTATAAAAGCCGGTCAGGAACTGTTTATGGCAGGACATGAGGCCCACTTTGAACTGATCCAGAAAGAGGCCCGGGGTGAGCCGGTGGGCGGTTCCCTGATCCTGATCCATGCGGAAGACCAGCTTATGAGCGCGGAAGGATTCAAAATCATCGCAGAGGAGATGATCGCCACCTACAAGAGGATCACAGAGCTGGAGGAGAAGGTGGGGAGTAAATGATGGAAATAAAAAAATGCAAATAGCAAGGAGGATTTTACAATGAAACGAGTGTATTTATTCTGCAGCGCAGGAATGTCAACCAGCATGCTGGCAAGCAAAATGCAGAACGTAGCCAACCAGCATAACCTTCCCATTGAGGTGGAAGCGTTCCCGGACGGCAAGATCGGCCAGATCATTGATGAGAAGCATCCGGATGTGATTCTATTAGGACCTCAGGTCAAATACCGCTACGGTGAGATTGTGGAAAAGTACGGAAACACAGGCATCCCGATTCAGGTCATTGACCAGACCGATTACGGTATGATGAACGGTGAGAAGGTCCTTAAATCTGCGATCAAGCTTATAAAAGCTTCCAAATAACAGCAGCTATTAAAAAGCAGAACTTTCATCATAGCAAAAACAAATAAAAACGGGGGAATAACAATATGTTAAGTAAATTAGAGTCAGTACTCATGCCTTTGGCAGAGCGAATCGGAAAGAACAAGTATCTTATTGCAATTCGTGACGGCTTCCTGCTGTCCATGCCGCTGTTAATCGTGGGTTCCTTTTTCCTGCTCATTGCCAATTTCCCGATTCCCGGGTGGACTAATTTCTGGGCAAGGTTCTTTGGGGAGAACTGGGATGCCTATTTCGCCAAGCCAACCGATGCCACGTTCTCAATCATGGCAATGCTGGCAGTCGTTGGAATCGGCTATTCCTTTTCCGAACAGATGAAGGTAGATAAGCTGTTCGGCGCTGCCGTATCACTGGTATGCTGGTTCTTAATCATGCCTTATAAGATCATGGTAAATGATACTGCTGTATCAGGTATTCCCCTAGGCTGGGTGGGTTCCAAGGGAATCTTCGTAGGAATTATTGTGGCGTTCCTGTCTGTACACATCTATGCGTGGGTCAATAAAAAAGGGTGGATCATCAAGATGCCTGACGGTGTTCCTCCTACAGTGGCAAAGTCTTTCTCTGCCCTGATTCCTGCCGGAATTTCCGTGCTGGTGTTCTTCATCATAAACATTATTTTTGCCATGACCCCATATGATAACGCATTCAACTTTGTGTTCACCATCTTGCAGACTCCTCTCCTTAAGCTGGGCAACACCCTTCCGGCTATGGTAATTGCTTATATCTTCCTCCATCTCTTCTGGTTCTTCGGAGTAAACGGCGGTTCCGTAGTGGGTGCGGTATTCAATCCCATCCTTCAGACCTTGTCTGCAGAGAATCTGGCTGCATTACAGGCAGGCCAGCCGCTGCCCAATATTATATCCCAGCAGTTCCAGGATCTGTTTGCCACGTTTGGCGGTTGCGGTTCCACCTTGTCTCTGCTGATTGCAATGCTGTTTTTCTGCCGTTCCAAGCGTATCAAAGAGTTAGGGAAACTGGCATTTATCCCTGGCTTGTTCGGAATCAATGAACCTATTGTGTTTGGCCTTCCCATCTTACTGAACCCAATGATTCTCATTCCTTTCATGCTGGTGCCCACCATCAACATTGTGATTTCCTACTTCTGCATGAGCATCGGCCTGGTTCCTTTATGCTCTGGTGTGGCAATCCCGTGGACCATGCCTGTGATCCTCTCCGGGTTCCTGGCAACCGGCTGGCAGGGGGCCGTGCTTCAGTTGATTCTTCTTGTTCTGGGCGTATTCATCTATATGCCGTTCATCAAGATAATGGATAAACAGTACATGGAAGACGAGACCAGGAAAACTGAGAAAACCGATGATGACGATATTGATCTTAACGATCTTTCTTTTGATGATCTATAAAATGAGGTGTATGGTATGAAGCTTATTATGATATATGACCAGATTCAGTCAGGACTTGGAACCAAGGACGACACCATGGTTCCCCTAACAGGGAAAAAAGAGCCCATCGGACCGGCAGTCATGATGGAGCCTTTCTTAAAACAGGTGGACGGACACATTATGGCCTGTCTGTGCTGCGGCAATGGCACATACCTTGCCGACCCGGAGGAGGTCAGCCGCAAGCTTTGTGCCATGGTGAACAAGCTGCAGCCGGATGTGGTAATGTGCGGGCCGGCCTTTAACTATGGGGATTACGCGCAGATGTGCGCCAAAGTGGCCTGCGATATTAACGCAACCACCAAGGCAAAGGCATTTGCAGCCATGTCTGTGGAGAATGCAGATACCATTGCGGCTTATAAAGATAACGTATCGATTGTGGAGACTCCGAAAAAGGGAGGTCTGGGCCTTAATGACGCCTTAAGAAATATGTGTGCTATGGCCAGGGCCCTGGCCGACGGTGCAGACACTTCGGAGCTGATTCATGAATTCTGTTTTAGATAAAAGGAGGCCTTTGCCATGTGGGGTATGATAGCAACCTGGCGTATGGCCGTAGAAGGGATTACCAAGGGAGCTGAGCTGCTAAAAGAATGCGGCGACGCAGGAGATGCCATCGAGTTGGCCATCCGTCAGGTGGAGGACTTCCCTTATTATAAATCCGTGGGCTACGGCGGACTGCCTAATGAGGAAATGGAAGTGGAAATGGACGCCGCCTATATGGATGGCAACACACTGGATATAGGAGCTGTGGCTGCTATCAGGGACTTTGCCAATCCGGTGTCCATTGCCAGACGCTTAAGCCAGGAGAAAGTCAATAGCATGCTGGTAGCTGAGGGGGCTGAGAAATTCGCCCACAAGGAAGGCTTTGAGCGCAAGAATATGTTGACAGACAGAGCCAGGGCACATTACAGGAAGCGGGTTAAGGAGATGGCGGCCAGGGCAGCAGCTAAGGAGCTTAAGCCTTATTCCGGCCATGACACCGTGGGTATGGCCTGCCTGGATGGGAATGGCAAGATGACGGCAGCCACCTCTACCAGCGGCCTGTTCATGAAGAAAAAGGGCCGGGTAGGCGATTCTCCTATATCCGGTTCCGGCTTCTATGCCGACAGCAGGAAAGGAGCCGCCAGCGCCACCGGCCTGGGAGAGGATCTGATGAAAGGCTGCATTTCTTATGAGATCGTCCGGCTTATGGGAGAGGGAATGGATCCTCAGGAAGCCTGTGAGACAGCGGTGAACCGGCTGGATATGGAACTTCGGTTACGTCGGGGCGAGGCCGGTGACATATCCCTTATTGCCATGAATCCTAAGGGAGAGTGGGGTGTCGCCACAAATATAGAGGGTTTTTCTTTCGCAGTGGTCACGGAGGAACTGGAACCCACGGTTTACCTGGTAACCCGTGGGGAGGACGGCCGCTGCACTTATGAGAAAGCCTCTGAGGAATGGATGGAACATTATATGAAGACGCGTATGGCGCCCATAGAGGAATAAGATATGGGAGATAGAACCATAGAAAACGATTTAGATAAGAAGATTCTGGACTGCGTGGACCGGTTAAAGGACCGGTTCATCAGCAGTGTCCAGGAGCTGGTACGCATTGACAGTGTGGAAAGGGAGGCCTGTGATGGGGCTCCCTTTGGTCCTGGTGTGAAGCGTGCATTGGAATGCGCCCTGGATATCAGCCGGCAACTGGGATTTGACACCGTAAACCTGGATGATTATATTGGATATGCCCAGTATGGCAGGGGAGAAGACTATGTCTGCGCCATCGGTCATGTGGACGTGGTCCCGGTGGGAGAAGGCTGGAAGCAGCCGCCTTTCAGCGGCTATATGGAGAACGGAGTCATCTACAGCAGGGGAGTGCTGGACAATAAAGGACCAGTCATGGCATGCCTCTATGGCCTGGCCGCTATTAAGGAGGCCGGGCTTACTCTTAAGAATCCGGTGCGCATCATCTTCGGATGTGACGAAGAATCCGGATTTGAGGATCTGAAATACTATCTCTCAAAGGAGAGACCACCCCTCTATGGTTTCACACCGGACTGCAAGTACCCGGTGGTGTACAGCGAGCGGGGCAGGGCTATGGTGCGGATTACAGGCAGTATGGAGCAGTTGGGGACATTTTTCGATTTTATAAACAAATATTTTATGGGAGCCAGGAATACAGGCGACCGGCTGGGGATTGATTTTTGCCATGAGGAATATGGTATGATGGAGATGCGGGGATATAAGCTGAACGTGGTTCAGGAAAGTCTCTGGGGCCGGAGACAGGCGGCCTTTGATGTCACCTTAAGCTATCCGGGAGGCATCACCATAGATGAAATCATGAAGCGCATCTGCGGTAAGGCCGAAGCAGAGGGGCTTAAGGCCGGACTCATACAGAATTTTGATCCGGTAGTATTCCCAAAGGATACTCCCATGGTTAAGGCCATGCAGGAGAGCTATGAACTGGTCACAGGGCAGGATGGTACCCCTGTAACCACCACAGGCGGCACTTATGCCAAGGCCATGCCGGGAATTGTCCCCTTTGGTCCAAGCTTCCCGGGCCAGAAAGGCATCAGCCACAATCCCAATGAGTGGATGACCGTGGAGGACTTAATGACCAACGCAAAGATCTACGGACTGGCCCTGTACCGTCTGGGGCAATTATAACAGGAGCAGGATGATGCTGGAGATTTGCTGGGGCAGCGCCTTATGAGACCTGTTATGACGTGGTATCTGCTGACTTAGCCAGGCAGCGTCTGGACGGCATAGGAGAGCATGGGAGATAAGCAATAGTTACATAATACAAGAACATGGAAAAAAGCTGTTGCAAAATAGATGAAAATCTATATAGCGGCAGCTTTTTTGCTGTAAGTCACATTGGAAATTTACTATTGATAGCCAGCATCTTTTCAGATAAAATGAGTGTATATCAAATCATGCTTTCTGTTCAGAAATAAGAACAGCAGCTTGCAAAAGCATAGGAATGTGCAGAAGGAGTGCTTATGGTTAAAATTGATTGTCTGGGTGATATGTGTCCGGTACCTGTTTTAAGATTAAAAAATGTCATTGATTCCATAAAAAACGGTGAAGAATATATGGTGGTTACGGACCATAGCTGTACGATTTCTAATATTGAAGCTTTTTGTAAGGCAAATAATTTAAATTATGATACGGATGAAGTCATTAACGGTGTATGGGAAATCACCGTTAATGCTAACAAATAGTCTCTTTCAGGATTATTTCAATATATTTAATGAGCTTTGAGGATTCATCATTGAGTGGAACACTGGCTGCATTTTTTATGGAATAATATTCATTATCAAATTCCAGGCATGGGCATTCAATAATGCGAAGCTGCTTATTATAAATCTCCTTCTTGATTGCCATATAGGGAAGAAAAGCAAGTCCGAAGCCGTTAATAGCGGACAGTTTAATGGATTCCGTGGATTCAAGAGTATAAGGAATATGAAGCTGATTGATGCGGATCCCGTTTTTGTTCAGCATTTTATCCAGTACCTGTCTTGTTTTTTGGGCTTTTACCAGCATCAGCAGAGGATAATCATAAAGATCCTGACAGTCTAACTGGGAAGGAACCTTCATTTTTTCCCCTGCAACCAGAAAAACATGGTCGGTAAATACTTTTTTGGCTGATAGGTTTTTATCCTTGGGCCTGCCTATGATAATTCCCATATCAGCAAAGCCTTTTGATATTTTTTCCTCTATGATTCTGCTGGACATCATTTCCATATTAAGTGTATATTCCGGATACTTGTTTTTCACATGGTAAAACGAGCATGGCAGGGCATAAGAATATACGCAGGGAGAGGCAAGGATATGTATGGCTTTATTTTGATTCTGTGCATTTGTTATATCAACCAGCATTCTGTCATAGGACGATAATATCTCAAGAGCACGGTTGTAAACAATCATACCAATGTTAGTCGGAATCACACCCTGATAGTTCCGCTCAAAAAGCCTTGCGCTGAATTCCAGTTCCATGACTCGAAGCTGCTGGCTTAATGCGGACTGGCTGATGTTCATCTGTTCGGCAGTTTTTGAGATGCTGCCGGATTCCACTATTTTTATAAACATTTTCAGGTTATGAATGTTCATGTTAACCCGCCTTTCTGAATTTAACGCTGAATTAATTGATTAAACTGTTAAAATCTTAACAGTTATTTTTTTGCTCTTTCATTATAACAAATATGTTTCGGTGTGGCTAGTGTGATAAAATAATAGGTTATAAGTAAATCTTATGACATATCAGATTCTTGATTAACTGAATTTTGGTAAGTGTGGTATAATTTGAATTGTGATTTCGTTATAATATTAACAAATACTATTTTAAGAAAGGGGGATTTACGTGTCAGAGGTTAACACAAGCATAGGTGGGGAAAGAGTGCGCAAACCAAGGAAACCCAAAAAGAGCCAGATTCCATATGCAATATTGGTTACAATCCTGATCATTGCCTTTGGATTTTATTTGGCAGGAGGGAACAGTAAGCTGCCTGTTTATTGGGGATTCGGTATTGCATTTGGGTATATCCTGCAGCGTTCTCGTTTCTGTTTTACGGCAGCATTCCGTGACCCTTGTATCACAGGGAGCACATCTGTAACAAGAGCCGTATTGGTGGCAGTGGCAGTTGGCAGTGTGGGTTTTTGGGCAATCAAGTATTCCAGTGCCATGGCAAATGCGGAATCCAATCTCAGCATGTCCGGCGTAGCGCCCATCGGTTTGCCCTTGATGATCGGTGCGGTTTTGTTTGGCATCGGGATGGTCATTGCCGGAGGCTGTGCATCCGGAACCTTGATGCGCGTTGGAGAGGGCTTTACCATGCAAATGCTGTCTTTGGTATTTTTCATAGCAGGCTCTTTCTGGGGTGCACACGATATGAACTTTTGGAGCAAATTCAATGAAAACGCTCCGAAAATCTTTTTGCCGAATGTATTTGGCTGGTTCGGTGCAATCGTTGTACAGGGATTGATCATTGTGCTGTTATACATAGCAGCCGTCAAATGGCAGGAAAAGAAAATGGGAAGTGCAGAATAAAATTTTAATTAAAAGGAGATATAAAAATGGCTGAATTTACATTAGATTGTCTGGGAGAGGCTTGTCCGGTCCCCCTTATGAAAACTGAGAAGAAAATCAATGAGTTATCGGTAGGAGACGTTTTAGCTGTATCCATCGATCATAGCTGTGCAATGAAAAATATTCCTGAGTGGGCAAGAAAACAGGGACATAACGTGGAAATTGAAGAAGTGGATGATGGAGAATGGGAAATTGTCATTGAAAAGACGAAGTAGATAACTTCTGTGAAAGCAGGTGAATAAATTTGAAACAATTTTTTATTAAGCTTGGCGATCATCCGATTTACAAAAAACTGTTAAAAGAACCCTTAACATACGTGGCCGGTGCGGTTTTGCTCGCAGTTTTTCAAATCGCCCATTTTACAGCCCTGGGCAGCGGCTGGGTATACTATGCTTCTGAAAAAATGCAGAAGGAACTAAATACCAGCTTTCTGGCAGACGGTGGTTCCATCCGCAATTTGGGCATTGTACTGGGAGCCTTTGCGGCAACGTTATTTGCATCACAGTTTAAGATCAAGAAGATCAAGTCTTTGCGGCAGGTAGTGGCGGCAATTCTTGGCGGTTTGTTAATGGGCTATGGGGCAAGGCTTGCAAATGGCTGTAATATAGGAGCGTTATTTACTGCAATTTCAGCTTTTTCCTTATCCGGATGGGTATTCGGTGCATTTTTGCTGGTAGGCGCTTTTCTGGGAAGCAAATTATTAGCCAAATATTTTATGTGATTTGTAATCAAGGGGCAATCATATTTGATTGCCCCCAAAATATATGAACCTGGCCATGGGAAAAGAGAAAAAACGGCTGTGGAGGCTGAAGAAGAGTATTCAGAAAGGAACAGGTTATAATGACTAAAAAAACAGAATCATATGATGTGGTAATTATAGGGGGCGGAGCTGCCGGCTTAACTGCAGGAATATATTGCGGCAGAGCCAGGCTTAAAACATTGATCATAGAAAAAACCCTGGTAGGCGGGCTTGCTACATATACCAATGAGATAGAAAACTATCCCGGTTTTCCGGATGGGGCTACCGGGCTTGGACTGATGGAATTATTTCATAAACAGGCTAAAAAATTCGGTGTGGAGTTTAAATTAACTGATGTAAAATCCGTATCCCTGGAAGGGGATATAAAGCAGGTAGAAACCTTCCGTACCATTTATCAGGCAAAGACCGTGATTATCGGAAGCGGCGGAAAGCCCCGTCTGACCGGTGCAAAAAACGAGGAACTATATCTTTATGATAAAGGCATTTCCTTCTGTGCGACCTGTGATGCAGCGGCAAATACCGGGAAGACCGTTATGGTGATCGGAAGCGGAGATGCAGCCATTGAAGAAGGGATATTTTTAACCAAATTTGCAGACAAGGTTTTGGTATCTGTTATGCATGAGAATGGCAAAATGGACTGCAACGAGATTGCAAAGGCACAGGCTCTTTCAAATCCCAAGATGGAATTTATCTGGAATACGGTTGCAGACAGCTTTGAAGGAGATGAAAGGCTGCACACGGTTGTGTTAAGGAATTTAAAAACAGAGGAAAAAATCCCCGTTCCTGTGGACAGTTGTTTCCTGTTTATCGGTTATCTGCCAAATACAGAATTATTCCGTGATATTCTGGATATGAATAGGGGAGGTTATCTCATAACAAATGAACGGATGGAAACAAACATCCCCGGAGTATTTGCAGTAGGAGATGTACGTGACAAATACTTAAAGCAGGTTGCAACAGCGGTGGGAGATGGGGCTATTGCTGGTTACAATGCAGAAAAATATGTATCAGAAAGTGAAATGTTTGAAACTCAAATCATGAATGAAGGAAATCCTTCCCTGGTGTATATTTATAATGCAATTGATTCCCAGGCAAGAGAGCTTTTGCCGGTTTTCAAAGAGTTTGAACAGGACCATTGTGACATCCGGGTATCCTGTATTGATATTTATAAATCAGATGGCATTGCAAAACGCCTTGATGTTGAAAACGCTCCCTGTGTGGTCTGGATCAAAGGAAATCAGATCATGGAGAAGTATTATGGTGAAATGACTCCGGAGCGAATAAACAGCATTTGCAAATAGAAAAGATGCAAAAATCAAACATTCAAAATTCCTGTGGATCAATTTTCGGCATATCAAGACGATCCCTTTTCCAACGGTTAACAGAAACGTGTACAGATAATAAGATAAAACCACAGAACACTCTGTGGTTTTATCTTATTATCTGTAACAAATGAGAATGGACATTTGATCACAATTTATTGCAGTTTTATGATGCTAAAGCCGATTGTTTAAATGTGCAATTACAATTAATAGTGATATTTTTTATTTTTACGAAAAATTCATAGATTTTGTGTAACAGAAATTTCGACAATATTTACTACGTCAGAAGCTTAATTGAATACATCAATCCCCTTGTCAACTGGAAAAAATTGTATATTCTTGACTATAATAAGGTGTTTACTTTATCATATTCAGCAATTGTTTTAAAAGTCAATTAAGAAAGGCATGAAAGGAATAAAAATCAACCAAGGAGGAATTGATTATAAAAAATGAGTACAAAACTTTAAGGTTTCAAGCAGCAGGGCAATTGGGGTAAGGGAAATAATCAGGAGTTTGAGACAGTGGGGAAGAAATTGGGATTGAAAGGTTGGAAGCCTGTTAACAGTCTGGCCTGTAATATGGCTTATGGTAAAACCGGGTAAATTATTTCGTTATTTAAGTAAGTTATCAAACAAATTGTACAAGTAATACTGCATTATAAATAATTATAATAATCTTATAAAAAACGAGGTAGAGTTGCAATGAGGAATCTTAAAATACATCTTAAACTAATTACTAGTTTTTCTATTCTGATACTGTTCACCGTTATTGTAGCTATTACAGCAATATCAAGCATGAGAACTATGAATGCAGCAGGCGAAGCCTTATATTCGGAACAGTTGGTGGGGGTTGAAGTTGCTGGAGAGATCAGCAAAAACTTTTTTCAGCAAAAAATGTATGTACGCAATATTGTAATATATGAAGCGGAAGATGAAGTATTTAAGAATGCCATGTCCATGCTGGATCAGTTGGACACCGAGATACGTGAATTGTTTGATTCCTATCAAAAGACCATAAATAAACCGGAGGATCAGGTGAATTTTGATGAATTCAAATCCCTCTATATCAATAATTTTTCCAGTGCAAAACGTAAGACAATTGAATTTGGCATGGTGAATGATTTTGCCAGTGCCAAAAAGTCAATGGATGGAACCGCAGAAGACACGGACCGGATGACAAGTTTGCTCAACACAAGCAGGGACATGAATAGAAAGTTTGCATATGAAATGCTGCAGTCGAATACACGAATATTTCAACGTTCCAATATGTTGATCGTGGTTATCCTGCTCTTCTCAATGTTTGCAGGGGTTATCCTCACTGTTTACATAACAAAAATCATTGCCAGCCCAATGGGAAGACTGAAAAAGGTAATGGAGCAGATAGCAACAACCGGTGCATTGGAATTTGAAAAAGATTTACAGACGGAATTGGAACATGATATGCAGTTCAAAGATGAGGTTGGCGAAAGCATAACTGCTGCAGAAAAGCTGGTTGAGCACATCACACATGTATCAGAAGCCCTGAAAGCCATTGCGGAGAAAGATTTGAGCGGTGAAGTGAAATTGCTGTCCGAAGGGGATGTATTAGGTACGGCATTACTGACGATACAAGATAATCTTAATTACCTGTTTACAGAAATCAGCCTTGCTACGGATCAAGTAGCTACCGGCGCCGCACAGGTTGCCGATGCCGCTCAATCATTGGCACAGGGCGCTACAGAGCAAGCAGCAACCGTGCAGGAATTGAGCACCACTATAAAAGATGCTTCCGAAGAGATGAAAAACAGTGCTGTTATGGCCGGTGAGGCAAAAGCAATGGGAGATGAAATTCAGCAGAGGGCTGAATCCGGTTCTTCAAAAATGGAAGATATGATACTGTCCACACAGCAAGCAAATGATGCCAGCAAAGAAATTGCTTCTGTTATTAAGCTTATTGATGACATTGCATTTCAAACCAATATACTTGCGCTGAATGCAGCCGTAGAAGCTGCCCGTGCCGGTCAGCATGGAAAAGGGTTTGCGGTTGTAGCAAATGAGGTACGTAACCTTGCGGCTAAAAGCGCGGAGGCTGCAAAAGATACTGCAACGCTTATTGACACGACCATAGAAAAAGTGGCCCAGGGCTCTACAATGTCCAGTCAAACATCGGACGCCTTACAGAATATTGTGGAAGGCGTGATCCATAGCAGCGAGGTAATTACAGGTATTTCCCAATCGGCCAGTACTGTAGCAGATTCTATGACACAAATCAGCAATTCTATTGAGCAGGTATCTCAAGTTGTGCAAGCAAATAGTGCTGCCTCTGAAGAATGCGCTGCTGTAAGCGAGGAAATGAGTGGACAGGCAGCAGTTCTGAAATCGGTAATTGCTCAATTTAAACTGAAGGAAAACTCCCAAAGCAACAGGATTGGAGGCGTATCATATTCAATATCTCAGCAAAGCCCTATGAAGCATTCGCCAGAATACGCAGGATTTGCCATGGCAAATGATAAATACTAAAATGCGGCGCTCAATTTATATATAGATACCTGACTGCTGTTTGTTTGCCGGACTTACTCCCAGAAGGGGCTGTTGCAAAACTAACGTAAGTTAGTTTTGCAACAGCCCCTTTAACACTATTTCGTAATATTGCGGTGACCTACATGATGGAAGTTACCTCTCCTTCGCCGGAGCGGCAGAAGCTGATGGGTCCATTCGGCTGGCTGCGGCTCTGATTGTAAAACAGTCGATCTGCCGTTGGACGCGGATCAGAAAATGTATGTATAAAAGATGCAGGCAATACAAATAAAACTCCACGGTGCCAACCAAAGAAGCGTGCTTTTTTGCCGGAAGGTTTGCATCATCGTGAAAGAAGGGAAGAACGGATATGATAGAAAAGCTCGACATTATGTTTTCAAAATTAGTGAACAGGAAAACGCTGAGAATTCTTCGCAGGGGTTTGTTGTCCATGATGCCCCTGGTATTGGTGGGATCGGTTGTTTTTGCTCTGCTTACCTTACCCATTCCGTTTTATCACTGCTTTATGTCAGATATATTTGGGGAAGGATGGCGGGAAATCGGGTTGTCCATCCATAAGGCTACAATTCAGATCATGGCGTTTTTGGCGCTGATTACGGTCAGTCACGCCGCAGCCAAGGAAGAGACACTTGTAAAATCCGGCGAGGTGAACCCTGTCAGTATTATGATTACGGTTTTTGCCTCTTATATTGCGCTTTCGTACAGAAGTTTGATTATGCATACCGCGGGTTCCACCGAGTTGTTCAAAGCCCTTTTTGTATCCGTGGTTGCGTGCCATTTGTTTTGCTTTTTTTATAAGCGCTGCTGCCGTATCCTGCCCTTAAATGGCATTACCCATCTGGGAGGCTCTTTGACCCAGGCCTCCTTTCTGGCTGTTCTGCCAGCCTTTCTCACTGTGCTGGTTTTCAGTGGGGCAAGGGTGCTCCTGGATTCTGCCGGCATAAGCATATACCCTGGAATACTGCTGCAAAGGATAAATGAAACATGGCTGACGGGAAACAACTTTGTTTCCGCTGTGTTTATACTCCTTCTCACACACACCCTGTCCTTTTTTGGTGTGTGCGGCGAACCGCTGATCGTAGATGCCATATCAGGCACAACGCCGTTTTTTTCATCTGTTATGAGTCCGGATATTCTTACCAAGGAATTTTTTGATACGTATGTGTATTTGGGGGGCATTGGCGCAACACTGGGATTGTTGCTTGCGCTTTCGTTTGCCGGAGAAAGTAATCGGATTGTAAAGATTTCCATACCCCTGGGTGTTTTTAATATTAACGATACCATGCTTTACGGCTTCCCGGTTATCTTTAATTCCTATTATTTTATTCCGTTTCTTCTGTCACCTGTTTTTCTTGGTCTGAATGCATATCTTGCCATGGTTCTGGGATGGGTACCGCCCATCACCCAGGCCATAGAATGGACGACCCCGATTTTTTTGTCCGGGTTCCTTGCCTCAGGATCGCTTTCCGGGGTCGTACTGCAGGCTCTGAATCTGGTGATATCTATGTTGATTTACCTTCCTTTTGTCCGGCTGCAGGTGAAGCACCAACAACGTGACCGTCTGATCACATTCCAGGCTTTATCAAAGGAACTGCAGAATATTCAGGAGAAGAAGGAAAAGATCATTTCCCGCTATGATGATATGGGCTTACTCGCCCGCGCTCTTTTGGCAGAAATTCGGAGCGGGCTTCAGGGTCAAAAGAAAAACCTGTATCTGGAATACCAGCCAAAGGTGAATCACCTTGGTGAGGTTATGGGATGTGAAGCCCTGCTGCGATGGACGCATCCTGTTTACGGATACATATCGCCTCTTATTATATTAAGCATCTGTGATGAGGCTGGACTTACCAATCAATTGGGTATCTGGGTAATCCATCAGGCACTGCCAGCCTTGCGGTGTTGGCAAGAACAAGGATATGACGGATTATCTCTTTCCATCAATTTGAACCCGCAACAGTTGAGGGAGGATGGTACGCTGATTGAAACGGTGCAGAGACTTATTGCCCACTATGGCCTTAAGCCTGGCTGTGTGGAATTTGAACTTACAGAAAACGCTGCAGTTGATCCCAGCGACGCCACACGGGGCAGGCTAAAGCAAATCCGGGAGATGGGCGTGAATATCTCCATTGATGATTTCGGGATGGGCCATAGCTCATTATTGTATCTGTGCGATTTCCTTGCAAACATTGTGAAGATCGACGCTTCCCTGGTAAGCCGCATTGCCAGCGACAAAAGACGGCAGCAGATTGTAGAGACTATTCTTTCTCTCTGCAAACAGATGGAGGTGCAGGTTGTTGCGGAAGGCGTGGAAACAGAAGAGCAGGTCCATATGCTCCGCGAACTGGACTGTGATTATTATCAGGGTTTTTATTTCAGCAGGTCCTTGAGCTGTGATAAATTTATCGAATACGTGAATCAACACGGCATAGAAGGGGATAAAAAAATGGAGAGCACGGTTTCACGTTCGGATATCATCCGAAAATTCAACTGCGCCGCCTGCGGCTTTGCTGCATGTTATGAGCCGCATTCATAATATCCTGATGAAAAGCCTCCTTGATATAAGTGATATATCTTATTGTGGACTTAATTGCAAAGAATGTCCCTCACATTTACATTTCACTCCTTATTGGATGCAGCAAATAAGGCCGATACAACATCGGCCTTATTATTTTCTGATTTTTCTGTAGAACCTTTAAGACCAATTAATTACACAAGGTTTTTCACAAATTCAAGGGGGAACATGGTGCGTTTGGCAGTTTCTTCAACGCTAAGACCCTGGGCCAGAAACCGCTTTGCAACGCTTTCCATGCTCTCGGATACTTCCACAATATATTCATCGTAATCGTAGAACCGCATGACACGCTGACCCCACGGATATTCTTTGGCTTTATGGATAAACTCAATACCCTCTGTATTTGTGATTCTATCCTGCCAAGAGTCCAAATCTTCCACCTCAAAATAAAGCTGAAAGTTATTGGGGCGCGTTTTCATGGGCAGTTCCTGACCGACAAGCTCTGCATAGTTGAATTGCAGGGATAGTCCCCGTTCAAAGGACACATGTACTCCTAAATCCATCATCACCTTTTGTTCCATCACAATTTCATAAAAATGCTTTGCCTTTTCCATATTGGAAACGGAAATTAATGTACCTTGATATTGCATATATCATCACTCCTATTCTTTTTTCTTTATTTTAACTTAGAATTTTGCAATTTCACTGTAAAAATCGGACATGTTGTTTCGATATTCTTGGGGAGTGATGCCGCAGATTGTTTTGAAATCATGGATAAAGTGAGGCATGTCGTAGAAACCGGTTTGCAGGCAAACTTGCATTATGCTCAAACTGGGCCGCTGTAAAAGGCGGAGAGCCTTATTCACCCGCACAATGCGGCAAAAGGATTTGATGTTTAAACCCATGTACTTATCAAATATGCGGCCTAAATGTCTCTCGCTATAAAAGACGTTTTGGGAAATATCTTTCACAGAAACTAATCCGCTGCTGTTTGTAATCATCTGATTGGCAAGGCAAAACTCCGGCTGATAAAAAGCAGTTTTTAGATGAGCCAGAAATAACCTGTCCATTTCTGCAATAAAGCTTTCAATATCAGATGCTGTTTCCAACCGTTCTTCTACCAGTCTTTGAAGTCCGGGATTTATATTTTCAAAAGAAATCACGGAGTTAGTCAGCTCTTTTTGGGGCATTCCACTGAACGCGTAATATCCTGCCGGTTGAAACTCCACAATGAACAGTAAATCAAAGAGGTTGGCTTCCCTGCCCACACAAGCAGGCCTTGTGATCGGGCCAAACAAATTGCCGGAAATCCTGCTTTTGTCACAGGTAAATACCAGCGTTGCACTGCCGTGGGGAATAACGGCATATTGGTCAGACATCATCCCTTTACAAGGAAAAGTGATTGTGTAGTTAGAAATCCAGTTTCTTAGAGCTGGATGGGGCAACAGATACATAAAATCCACATCACCAATGAGTATCCGGTTGGTTTGACGGAAATCCTTTATTGATTTGTTTGTAATAATGCTACCACCTCCATTTATTTTGCCTTTTACACCTTAAGTCAATCCATCATATGAAACCCTTACTTTGTATTTGTATAATATCACAAAATATTCCAAATCGAAAGGCGTTTCTCATGCCAACCCAAATCTATAACATTACGTCATCGGCCGTCTTTTCCGCGCAGCTCATTACTACCCCATAAGCGGAATCAAATTCCCCACAGCAGGTGACGGTCAGCGCGAAAATGATTGAAGATATGATTCGGCACAGTACAAAAGAATAGTATATCGAGCAAAAGGGAGTCTCAGAGTAGAGGTTCTCAAAGTAGAGGCTCTCAAAGTGTCAAAAAACTAAGTGCATTATGAAAGCAGAGGCATTTTAAGGTTAAGGCAGTAACATCATTCTATTGAGTGGGAAATCTCTTTCCATGAAAAAAGAATTTATGGCAGTTACCAAACTGGATGACCTGCTTGATTGTCTTTTCTCCGGCGCCACAGTAAAAGATAGCAATAAAATAGGACTTAATCAGAAAAACTCGAATTGAGGGGTTTTACCGATTAAGTCCTATTTTTTATAGCTGTCTAAAATTACAAATATTCCGGCCACTATCGTATTCATTGGCTTTAAACAGGTAGGGCGCTAAAGTCCCTTTGACCCGCCAGCGCGCGGAAAAAGCAGACGAGGGCGGCGGGAAAATTGTGGCAGATCCGGAAAACGAGTACAAAGACCTGTGCTTCAACCTTGGCGGTGACTGGATCAACGCCGTAGGTGGCTCTGGTGGTAGAATCAATCGGCAAATGACTCCATGTAATATTCCGCTTCTTCTTTAGAAGATCCATTGGAGAGATAATAGCTAAACATGTATTTTTTTAAAGCTGGCAGATATTTTGAAACATCTGCTCCATTCCTTCGCATATTGCTAATATCAACGATTGACACACTAATATTTTTTCTTTGTGCCTGTGTTAAATCCTCATAATCAATGTTATTTTCATAGTAGGAGAGCATAACGTCCTTACTGATGTCCTTTCGGTAAGAATCACCTACAAAGAATAAAATGATGCCTCCAAAAAACATGAGCATAATCACGATACCCATTGTATTTGTAAATGGAAACCACCTGGATGTTACGAAATTACAAACAAACAATCCGACAAAGGCGCAAAGGCTCATTGCAGCCCCAATATAAATGATCAATTCTCCTGTATTTTGAACCATAATAAAACTCCTTTTTCATTAAGTATTATTTTTATAAGGAACTTTCAATAACTTCTGACACAAGCGGATTGCCAGTATCAAAACAAGTTTCAAGCATTCTGGCGTTAGGAAACTCTGTTTCCCAAATGCCAAAGACCACTTTGTCTTTTTGTTTCACCTCATATACGCGGTATACTTGCGCTTGATTAGCGTCCATAACTCCATTGTAATCGTACAACCTCGCTTCAATGGAATCCACCTTATCAAACCAAACAATCGTTTTTTTGATGATATTACCATGAACAAAAGCATTGCTATACACAATGACGTAGCTGGTTGTTTTTATAGCACACCAAACAAACCATATGCTTACGGTTGTAAGCATGATTATCTTCACATTCAAAGCACCTCTATAAAACAACGCTATGACAATGAATATACAGCACAAAAAAACAGGAAGAATAAAACGGCCGTTCTTACTTCTCTTTAATGTGAGTATTGGTGAGTTCAACTGCTTAACGACAGCGGAAGAATGACTAAAAAGAGCCTTAAACATTTGAAACTTGTTTTCAAACTCCCTTTGTAGTTCCATCTTACGTTGTCCCTGCACCTTACTCGAAAACAATATTGCTGATGTTACAAAAATAATTACGCCTATAAGAGATAACAACCCAAATAATTTATTGTCCAATTGATGTCCGCTCCTCTGATGTTTTTCCATCCATTTACTTTTATAAAGCAACCTACTAATATAAAGTTTTGACGCCACATACATAACCGCTGAACAGCGCCCCTAATAACACGAACCTATAGCAATTCCGAAAATTAACGCTGCTATCGTCAGCCAGAGCGCAAGCCGCCCTCTGGCCCTTTGCTGCCTTCGATACTGGCGATATTTTCTGAAATTGATACAGTTATGAGATTATATCATATGCACAAATAAAATTCCATAAAAATCCACGCTTTGAAGCTAGAAACTTCAAGGCGTTTTTTATATGAAATAAATCCCAATGAAAGGAATTGGCTTATAATTTCACCTCATTTTTCTGCAGAATCAATTTTATTAGAAAGTCGATTCACTATATTTGATTTTAATATTGATTATTTTAATATAATAATTAATATTATTGATTTATGTATTGACATATTTAATTTGTGGCTGTATATTATAATCAAATAACACATCAGGAAGGTGAAAACAATGAAATACAAAGCTCCAGGTAAATGTCCCGTATGCGGTGAAAAACTTTCCATAACCAAACTCGGCTGTCCCAAGTGCTCCACAGTTATTGAAGGAGATTTCCAGCCTTGTGAATTTTGCCGTCTTCCAGAAGAAGATCTGGAGTTTGTCAAGGTATTCATAAGATGCCGCGGTAATATCAAGGATGTTGAGAAAGAACTGGGGATATCTTATCCCACGGTCCGGGGTAAACTGGATTCGGTCATAAGAGGTCTTGGATATGAAGTGCCATCAAAAGAATTGATTAAGGAAAATGAAGATAAAACAGCGGCCAGGAATGAAATTCTCGACCAATTATCAAAGGGTGAAATTTCCCCGAAAGAAGCAACGGAACGGATTAAAAACTTATAATTAATAGGAGGGTCAGTCCATGAGTGAGCAACAAAAAATATTAGAAATGATAGAAAAAGGGCAGATTACCGCTGCCGAAGGTATGGAGCTTTTGGAAGCGCTGAATGTGACTAAGGAAGCAGAAGCCATTCAGAAGGTTGAAACCGTAACAACTGCAAGACGAAACTATAAGTTTCTTAAGGTAAAGGTTATGTCGGATAATAATTCCGTTAATGTTAACGTAAATATACCCATACGCCTGCTGACCACAATCGGTGAAATCGCTGATAAGATGACTGCTATGGTTCCTGCGGATGCCAGAAGGGAGATGGAGGCGAAAGGTATCGATATTTCCACCATTGATTTTGCAAAGATAATCGAGGATGTCATAAACGGTACTTTGGATGACCCGAATATCGTTGATGTGGAAGCCTGGGATGAAAGTAGTAAGGCAATGGTAAAGGTGAGAGTATATGTGGATTAAGGGTTACCGTATATTATGGATCAGGCTCCGGATTGAAAACAGAAGGTTCATAAATATTCCCTTTCCGATTCCATTGTATATCTTTCGGGAATTATTGGACTGTTTTCTGGACCTGCTGACTGCCGCATGTTTTTTTATACCGAAAGTGCCGGATCATAGTTCATCCTCCAGAATCACCATCTATTCAGTGAAAGTACTCGTTATCAAAGTCATGAAACTGCTGGATTCTTTAGCCGGGGATGAACCCTATGATCTTGTGGATGTTACAAATGACAAAGTCAAAGTATTAATTAAAATCAGGTAAACATATCTATTGGAGGTAAAAACGACGAAAATGTTCATAAAATATATATCTATAATATTAACGATATATCTGCTGTCATTTGTATCGCACACGGTTTATATTGGCAGTATTCCGGCACTTCTTATTATGGGATTGGTGCTGTTAGCGGTAAACCTTATATTAAAGCCGGTTCTGCTATTGATTACATTACCGGTCAACTTACTGACCTTAGGATTATTCAGCTTTATTGTGAATGCCTGGACGATCATGATTGCAGATCATTTTGTAACAAATATAAGCATGGGTGGCTTTCTTAATTCACTGCTTGCCGCTTTCCTCATCGTTATCTTTCATCATCTGTTCAAGGATATGAATAAGGTGTCAAATTAACAGGTTACAAATATTACATGTACTTAGCGATATTATAATCCCAGAAAATAAAATGAAGAGGATGGTATGGAAATAATTCCGGACTATCCTCTTAAATATTTCGACTTGGGCGGGCTGTGACTGGACATCAGACATTTACCGGTACCACTCCTTCCAATGCAGCACTGACACTGTGCTGGCAGATTATATTGCAACGGTAGTGACATTTGATTCTTATTTTTATGATATATTATAAGCAGGTGAAAATTTTGAAGGTATTGAAAGGAGAGAGTAATATGTCAGGATTATGCAATGAAAAGCTTATTTATGGAAACTTAATCAATGGAAGATGGATGGAATCAGCGTCGGGTAATGTCATTGCCATAACATCCCCTGTGGACGGTTCTTTTATGGGTGAGATACAGGCAATCAGCAAAGAAGAGGTCAATGAGGTTATCCGGTATTCCAAAGAAAGCCTTCCTTTGTGGACCGGTGTTCCAATCTATGAAAAGGCCCGGATATTATACAAAGCGGCAGAGCTTTTGGAGGAAAGGGCAGAAGAGATATCAGATATCCTGATGATGGAGATTGCAAAAGATAAGAAATCTTCCGTATCAGAAGTGAAGAGAACCGCAGATTTTCTTCGGTTTACTGCAGATGCAGGAAAAAGTCTGGAAGGAATAGCAGTAAGCGGAGAGAATTTTCCAGGTGGTTCCCGCAAAAAGATATCCTATGTAAAAAGAGTTCCTCTTGGCACAGTACTAGCCATATCACCTTTTAATTACCCCATTAATTTATCAGCTTCCAAAATAGCCCCGGCGCTGATCGGGGGCAATACGGTAATATTAAAACCGGCGACACAGGGAGCCATCAGCGCCCTTCACCTTGTAGAGGCATTACAGGATGCAGGACTGCCGGAAGGAGTGCTGCAGACCGTTACCGGGAAAGGCAGTGAGATCGGCGACTATATGGTAACACATGAAAGCATTGACTTTATTAATTTTACAGGCAGTACGGAGGTAGGCAGGCATTTATCCAAAATATCCTGTATGACCCCTCTGTTACTGGAACTTGGCGGCAAGGATGCGGCTCTTGTACTGGAAGATGCGGATCTGGAATTTGCGGCTAATAATATTGTAGAAGGTGCATTTTCTTATTCCGGACAGCGTTGTACGGCGGTGAAGCGTATTATTACCACTGATATAGTGGCGGACCGGTTAGTAGATATGCTGAAAACGGGAATTGAAAAATTATCTGTGGGAGATCCCAGAGACAGTGTAGTAGTCACCCCTTTAATCGATCAGAAAGCTGCTGATTTTGCCGAATTCCTGATTCAGGATGCCATTGCCAAAGGCGCAGAACTTATTATTGGAAATAAGAGAGAAGGAAATTTAGTCTATCCTACTTTGTTGGATAAAGTAACCGTGGATATGGAGATTGCATGGAAAGAACCGTTTTCACCAATTCTTCCTATTATTCGGGTGAAAAATATGGAGGAAGCGGTAGAGATCGCTAACCGTTCCGAATATGGCTTACAGTCTTCCGTATTTACCAAAGATATCAATAAGGCTTTTAGCATTGCTGAAAAATTAGAAGTAGGAACCGTACAGATTAATAACAAAACAGAAAGAGGCCCGGACCATTTTCCGTTTTTAGGAGTAAAAGCCTCGGGTATGGGTACCCAGGGAGTAAAGTACTCCATAGAAGCAATGACAAGACCAAAAGCAATCACCATTAATTTAACAGAATAAATGGAATGCAAACCCATCAAAAGGTGGGGTGTAAAACCGAGTAAAGCCCGCCCTCTTGCATGGGGCGGGCTTTTGCGGCTGCTGATCGTCTTAACTTGACGAAATTTTCCTGTATTCTCCGGGAAGCAGGCCAGTGCTTAACCGGAATAACCCGGCAAACCGTCCGGCATTGGAATACCCGACCGTCTGGGCAATTTGTCCGATGGTGAGATCCGTGGCGGAAAGCAAATGTTCCGCCTGGCTCATGCGCCGCTGCTGGATATACTCTGTAATCGTACAGTTGTGATAAAGCTTAAAGCTGGTCTTTAACTTCGTTGTACCCATACAGGCGATTTTGGAAAGACGCTCTAAGGGCAGGTCAAATGCGAAATGGTCGTTTATGTAAGAAGTGACAGTTTCCAACTGACGCATATCCTGGCCGGAAAGCCTGGAAGCCGGTTTTATCCGGCTCTTTTTTTGTCTTTCCACAACCAGTGCCACTGCTTCGGCGACCTTTGCCTCATAGAAGAGTTTGGCTGAAAATCCTGCTCCGCCATAGTTTTTTACCTGCCCTAAAAGTCTGGCCATTTCAGGGAAATCCGTTGTTTGATCCACAGATAAAAATGCATCGTGCAGATCGGTATATTCACCGGGATACTGCTTCTTCAAATAGTCTTCATAATAGGCCGGCATAATTTCTATACCAATGGAGCGGATGGGAATCTTCTTGTGCATCAGAATTTTATAAGGTTCATGTCCGCCGATTACACTTTTAATGCATCCGGCTGTCAGTCGGCGGTAAGGGGTCAGTTCTTCGCCGGATACGGATTCGTACTGTGTGATATTTAAGCACTCAGGAAGATCGAATTCCAGAAATGAGTCCTCATGAAAATAAAAGTCGTGAATTTTAATATCAAACAAATCTTTTTGACCATAGGTCCAATAATAGCCTTTGCCTATTTTTTCAGATAACCTCCAACATAATCCCAGCGACCCAAACCGGTCATTATCCGGTTCGGCGGTGAAGCCGTGTTCCGCCAGCAATGGGGAATAAATGTCTTCAATAATGTTATTCAACTGCAAATGAACCTCCTTCCCACGATCAGACGGAAACTTATCCATAATAGACGAACATTGATGTATCCGGTTGACTTAAGTTATTCATACAGAATATAATCGATCAGGTAGTTAGAAGCAACTAACTATAATTATACCCCGTCTTATGTGTCTCGTCAAGAAGGCAGATAAAGACGAAAACAAGGAGGAAACAACATATGACCAATCAAACAAATTTAAAGAAAGAGGGGCGAACCGTGAAGGATCTTGTGACCACAGGAATTTTCACTGCATTGTTTTTTATCTTTACGATTATCGGCGGGCTTCCTTTTGCCCCCAATCCTGTATTGATCTTTTATATGCCCATTGGTTCTGCCCTGCTTTGCGGCCCCATATTCCTGCTTCTGGTTGCGAAGGTGCCTAAGCGCTGGACGGTCACTACCCTTGGCATCATAGTTGGGTTGATCTTTTTTGCGACCGGTATGCATTGGGCCATGGATCTGGGATATATTGTGATGGGCTTTATTGCGGACCTTGTTGGGGGAATGAAAAAGTACAGAAGTGTAAAAATGAATGTCCTGTCCTATGTGCTGTTTTGTCTGGGAGCCACAGGAACGTATATTGTGTTTTTCCTTAATCCCGCCGGATGGATCAGTACCATGGTGAAAAACGGAACAGAACAATCTTATATTGATGCCATGACTGCCTCCGCTTCTGATTGGATGCTGGCTGTCATTCTGCTGGGAACGGCTGCAGCGGCAATTGTCAGCGGATGGATTGGAGCAACGCTTCTGAAAAAGCAGTTTGAAAGAGCGGGAATCACTCCATGAAAAGAACCTTGCAGCAACGATTCCTGGATCCCAGAACAAAGTTGTTTCTATTATTAATGGTCATTTTATCAACATCCATGGCCCCGTCCCTTTCTTATGAGCTGTGCTTAGTTGCGTTGATTGCCGTCACCGGTATCCTCTGCGGGCGCATTTATGAGAGCTTGCTGGCGGCAGCCGTTTATGGGGCTTTCTATTGGTTGACAATCCTGGTGCTTGGCGTGATGCATGGCGGGCTTCAGACAACTATGATCGCCTTTCTGGGACTTGTACATAAAGTTTACCCCTGTGGGATGATGGCCGGAATTATAATTTATACCACGAAAGTCACGGAGTTCATGTCGGCCATGTGCCGGATCTATGCTCCCAAAAAGCTGGTCATTCCCTTTGCGGTTATGCTGCGTTACCTTCCCGCTGTCCGGGAGGACTGGTGCTTTATCAAGGATGCCATGAGGCTTCGGAATGTCTCTCCGAATCTGGCAGGACTTATTTTCCACCCTGCCGTCGTGACCATGGAGTGCGTTTATGTCCCCCTCATGATGTCGGCTTCCAAAACTGCTGATGAGCTTTCCATGGCGGCGGTAACCCGTGGGATTGAAAATCCGGCGTCCCGCACCTGCCTGACCCAGCTTCAGTTCCGGCTTTCCGATGTTCTCACGGCGGTCTGCTTTTTTGTGTGGTTCGCTGTGGGCCGGTTTTGGTAAGGAGGGGCTCATGATCGAATTTAAAAATGTAGCCTTTTCTTATTACGGACAGAGGGGCGAAGGGCTGAGAAATTTAAGCCTGACCGTATTGTTTACCTGGAACAGGGGGAAATTGCGGGCATTTACAGACCGGAAGAATTCTCCCGCCTCCCCGCCGGGGTGAGGGAGAGTATGGGACTGCGGGCTGCAGACATGGCAGAGGTTCGTTCCCCTGGGGCGGTGCCGGTTCCTAGGTCTGCCCCGGTTTTGGAGCTGAAAAATGTATCTGTATCCTATAAAAAACGGAAGGTTTTAGAGAATCTGTCTCTGTCCGCATCTGCGGGAGAAATCATCGGCGTGGTGGGGCACAACGGGGCGGGGAAGACAACTTTTTCCCGCAGTCTTTGCGGGCTGCACCGGGATTGCATGGGAGAATTTCTCTGGGAGGGCGTTCCTCAGGGAAGCAAAGCCAGAAGAAAACGTTCTTATCTGGTGATGCAGGACGTAAACTACCAGCTTTTCGCCGAGAGTGTGGAACAGGAGTGTGTGCTGGGCGTACAAAATCCGGATCTGGCTCTGGCGGATTCCACTCTGGAACTTCTGGGTCTGGGTCCATTGAAACAGCGCCATCCAAACACCCTCTCCGGCGGGCAGAAGCAGCGGCTGGCAACGGCGGTAAGCATGGTATGCAAAAAGGATGTGCTGGTATTTGATGAACCAACCAGCGGTCTGGATTACGACAGCATGTCACAGGTAGGGGTGCTGGTGGAACGGCTGTCCCAGAAGGGGAAGGTGATTTTTATTGTAACTCATGACTATGAATTGATCTGCCGGGTCTGCACCCGGGTGCTGCATTTTGATCAGGGAGAAATGACGGACGATCTGCCGGTGAACCGGGAGATCGAAAGGAAGCTCCGAAACCTGTTGGGAGCGGATCAATAAAAGGAGGAAATTTCATGCAACAAAAAGAAGAAAACCCTGTTTTCCTGCTGATAAAATGGGCGGGACGGGATAAATATTACCTGTATCTGGCGGTATTGGTCGCATTTTTCAGCGGCCTGTGTACGGCAGTTCCGTATTTTGCCCTTTACCGCCTCATGGATTCGGTGCTTACGGATACCTGTACACGGCAGGTGATTGTGCAGTGCGCTCTGATGGCCGCGGCGGCGGTAACCGCCCGCTTTACCTTATTCGGACTTGCAGGCGTGCTTTCCCATAAGGGCGCTTATGGGGCGCTGTTTCGGGTCGGTGCATGGTGACGGAGCATTTGGCCCGGGTCCCCTTAGGAGCCCTGGGTGAGCGAAGCACAGGAAGCCTTAAAACCGTGATGAACGAGGATATCGAAAAGCTGGAGCTGTTTTTGGCGCACAATCTGCCGGAACTGGTTTACTATCTGGTAGGTCCTGTGGCAATTTTTATCTATCTGCTGGGAGTCAATATCCCTCTGGCACTGCTTTCCCTGATTCCTCTCATCTTTTCGCTGCTTGTGATGACAGCCATGTTCCGGCGGTCCGGCGGCATGATGGGGCGTGCAGGCCTGGCAATTGCGGCTCTCAATTCCGTGACCATCGAGTACATCAGCGGTATGAAGCTGATCAAAGCCTATAACATGGGGAGCCGGTCATTTCAGAAGTTTTCTAACGCCATCCGTGAGGAAAATGACGTATGGAATGAGATGTCCCGCAAGATGGGGCCGCTGTATGCGGCGTTTGTCATTATTGTGGAATGCGGTATGCTGCTTATGGTGCCTGTAGGGGGCATGTTCTTTTTAAAGGGTTCTATGTCTGCCAGCGCATTTTTGCTGTTTGCGTTTGTGGGTTCCCTGTACTTAACGGAGCTTCGCCCTTTACAGGAGCTGGGCAGCAGCTTTGCGCAGGTGCTCAACGGGCTTCGCAAGGCAAAGGATATTCTGGATATTCCGGCCTTTGAAAGCGGCGGCGATTTCCCGGAAGACTGCAGTATTGAACTAAGAAATGTATGTTTTTCCTATGATGGGAAAACAGATATTTTGCGTGACTGTAACCTTAAGCTTCCGGCAGGGCAGAAGCTGGCCCTTGTGGGAGGCTCCGGCGCGGGGAAAAGCACCGTTATCCAACTGATTTCCCGCTTCTATGACGTTCAGGAAGGAGAGGTGCTGATCGGCAGTAAAAACGTCCGGGACATTGACTATGAAACACTTTTGAAAAATATTTCCATCGTGTTTCAGAAAACCTTCCTTACACGGGAAAGTGTGCTGGAAAACATCCGCATGGGTTCCCAGGCGACTCTGGAACAGGTACGGGAGGCAGCCAGATCAGCACAGATCGATGATTTCATCATGTCTCTGCCGGAAGGATATGACACAAAGGTGGGCGGCTTTGGATCCCGCTTTTCAGGCGGTGAAAAACAGCGTATTGCCATAGCGAGAGCCATCTTAAAAAATGCCCCTATCCTGATTCTGGACGAGGCCACTTCGGCGGCTGATCCGGAAAATCAGGTGGAAATTGACCGGGCGATTCAGAATCTTTGCCGCGGGAAAACCGTAATTGTGGTTGCCCACCGCTTAAGTGCCGTACGTTTATGCGATCAGGTGGCAGTAGTGGAAAACCAGACAATTTCCTACGCAGGAACTCATGAGGAAATGCTGGAATGCAGCGCTTATTACCAAAAGGTGTGGAGTGATTATGAAACAGCACGGCAGATCGAATACCGGCTGAAAGGAGGTGGGGCTCATGCAAACTAAGGCAAATCCCATGAGAAAAAACAGAGACTTTCAGATTGGTCTGGTGTTTAACGTTGTGGAGGGAATTCTGTCCGGCAGCAATTTCATGCTGCTCTACGCCGTGATGCAGGCGCTTTGTGGAGGCAGTCTGGATATGAACCGGATTGGATTGCTTACCGGAGGATTGGCGTCAATATTTGTGTTGAGGCTTATCATTTACAGTACCGGCTATGTAAGGGCACAGATTGGAGGTGCTGCCGTAAGCATGGAGATCCGCCTGTTTCTGGGCGATAAGCTGCGGCGGATTCCTTTGGCCCGGTTTTCTCAGGGGCAGATGGGGCAGTACGTCAATACGCTGACAGCCAATGTCAGCAGCTATGAGAAAATCCTGACCCATAAGACCGGAGATCTTGCGAAAAACATCACCCTTTGCGCCTTGCTGATTGGGTTCGTGGGCAGTATCTGGATTCCTGCCGGATTGATCCTGCTCCTTGGGGGCTTGCTTTTAATTCCCGCCATGTGGCTTTCCTTTCGTGCGGTAAACAGGTATGGCGTTCAAAAGAATGCCATCAGCGCAGAAGCGGTCAGCAGCATTGTAGAGTATGTGACAGGAATTCAGACGCTGCGTGCCTACGGCGTTGGAGGCGCCCGGAACAGGACCACTGTTGCAGCAATGAAGGCTTTCAGTGACATTAGCTTCTACTATGAGGCAAAGATAATTCCCGTGGGGTTTATATACTCTATTCTGCTTTGGATGACCCTGCCGCTGACCATGTGGGCAGCCTCCTTCCAGTGGATCAACGGAACCCTGGACACCGTAGCCTATTTGCTGCTGTGCATGCTCCCTCTGTTTTTTTCCAAGCTGTGCGGAACCATTTTTGTCGATCTGACCAGCTACAAAAACATGATGATTTCCCACAACCAGATTACAGGGCTGATGGGAGAGCAGGAGGAAAAAGGCTGTAATTCCGGCTTTTCTCCTGGTTCCTTTGAAATTGCCATGAGGGATGTTGTTTTTTCCTACAATCCCGGTGAACCGGTGCTTGGTGGAGTCAGCTTTACCGCAGAGGACGGTAAACTCACCGCAGTTGTGGGAGATTCAGGCTCCGGGAAGTCCACCATACTGAATCTGATCGCAAAATATTATGAGCCGCAGAGTGGCAGTATCTCCATTGGAGGAAGGTCTGTGAAGGACGTGGAGGCGGCTCAGGTGCTGGGACTGGTCTCCATGGTGGATCAGGATGTTTTCCTCTTTGATGATACGGTCCGCAACAACATCCGTTATGCCCGCCCGGATGCGGCCGACGCTGAAGTGGAAGCCGCCTGCCGGGAGGCCAATTGCCATGAATTCATTGAAAAGCTGCCGGGAGGATATGATACAAGAATCGGCGAGAATGGGAACTTTCTGTCCGGCGGGGAGCGCCAGCGGCTGTCCATTGCCAGGGCAATCCTGAAAAACAGCCCGATTCTGCTTCTGGATGAGGCAACTGCAAATTTAGATATCGAAAATGAGCTGGCGGTCAAGCAGGCTGTGGCCCGGCTGCTTTTCAGAAAGAAAACCGTTATTATGATTGCCCACACCTTGTCTGTTGTGCGGGGCGCTGACCGGATTCTTGTTGTTGATAAGGGCAAAATTGCTGAATCAGGAACCCATCAGGAGCTGCTGCGCAAAGGCGGAAAATATGCGGATATGTGGCAGGCAGAGATGATTCTTTCGGAGGGATAATTTTAAATATCAGCGTTTTTTCAGTTGTTTTCATCTTCTCTGGTTCGGTTCTGAGGTCAAGGAGGGGCTGTATTGGAGCATGGAAAAATACGACGCTTTTAGGCAGTCCTTTGTAAAGAAGTATAGAAGCAGTTTTGAGAGAGTGGCGTAGCGTAAAGGCTACGCCATTTTTTTGACAGGTCCAAAAACTATGGGTAAATTGTACGGCTCAAAAAACAAGCCTCTATGGAAAAGGAACCAGAGCGGCTTCTTTAACTATGCTCCAAGTTAAAAGCTTTAAAGAGATTGTTCATGATAGCAAAAGCGATATCAAATTCCTCCGGGGACAGGTGTTCCATGCGTTTTATTAAAAAGTCCAGCCTTTCAGCATCAACAGGATCCGGTTCGCTCATAAGCAGAAAATCACTGGGAATAGAGAGGGTATTACATATCTTTTTTATCATGGATACAGAAGCACCAACTACGCCTCTTTCGATAGCTGATAAATTTTTCGGACTCATTCCAATCATTTCGGCAAAATCGTCTTGAATATAGCCGGCAGCTTCCCTGGCTATTTTAATTTGTTTCCCAATATGCACATTAATATCTTTTTTCTCACTCACTTTCAGCACCTCCTTATACCGTTAGTATAAGTAATGTTGATATTGACCTGAACATGGTAACTGCATTATAATGTATCGTGCTAATGCCTTTAGTCCCGGGGGATAAAAGTATTTTTGGCATTTAGGAGGGAAGAATACACCGCCTAAACCAAATGTCACTTTTATTTATATAACAGGAATAAGAGCATTAAAGTGGGATATAGATTGTCTACACCAAAATTTAAGATATTTACCCCATCAACATTAGAAGAACCTTACATCTATTTATACTATATACGGAAAATGAATGGATTTGCAAGGTGTAAAAAGAACAAAAATAAGGCTCTTTTTTTCAGCCGCTATATCTTTAAGGGAGGTGAACCGATGCTGCAGGTATTTTTATGCGATGACAACGAGATAGATATTCTACAATATGCAAATCTAATTTTGCAGCTTGCGGCAAAAAATCAAATTCAGGTAGAGCTTTCATGCTTCAGCAACTGTGAAACAATGCTTGTAGAAATTTGTGAATTTCACCGGCATGTAGATATTATTTATCTGGACATTGTCATGGATAAGGTCAATGGCATGGAAGCGGCGCGCTATCTGCGTGACTGCGGCTCCTATGCACAAATCGTTTTTTTAACAGCCAGCCTGGATTACATGAATCAAGCCTTTGATGTGGATGCCGTTCAATATCTTCTCAAGGGCCAGGTATCGGACAGCATGTTTGAACAGGTATTCCGGCGTGCGGTAAGCCGTGTGATCCGGCAAAAGGAAGAACTCTTTATCTGCGAGTTCAATGGCATCCGGACCAGCGTTCCCGTCCGGCAAATTGCATACTTTGAAGTTATGAACCGCATCATGATGATTCATCATGGGAAAGGCAAAGCTCCGATTAAGTTTTACGCAAGTATGAATCAGTTGGAAATGCATTTGGAGGGCAAGGATTTCTTGCGCACACATCGTTCCTATCTGGTGAATCTTTCTTATGTCGCCAAATTCGGTGCCCGAGTGGTCATTTTAAAGTCTGGAATTGAACTCCCCATTGGAAGCAGTTATATGACTCCTGTGAAGAGAGCCTTTGCAGACTACATATCAGGCAACCACATCTTTATGTGTTAAGGAGAAAAGAGATGAATTATCCTGCTACGATCAGCATTATCATTTATTATTTTGTGTTTTTACTGTACTACAGAAGCCTTTTCCCCAGAGAGGGAAGCAGGTATCCTCAAATGGCATTATCTCTTGTGTTCGTAACAGGGGGGTGCGTCATACTGGATTATGCAGGACTCTACTGGCTGAACATTCCCTTGCTGATGCTTTTTATGGCGTGCGGGATTTGGTTCGCTGTTAAAATGTCCTTTTTACAGGCGCTCTATGCCGGAGGATTAGGTGTACTGACCATCTATTCCTTCAGGGGGATTATCACATCGATCTGGGCGTGGATTTCTCAGGAAAGCAGCCCCAGCTTTGCCTTGTTTTCTAAATATCCCTATGCAATGACCATGGCGGCCGGCCTCTTGTCCCTTGCTTTTTTTCAGATTCTCCGCCGGACACTGCTCCCTGATAAAAATATTCGGTTTTTTTTAAAGAATAAAGAGAAGGTAAAGTCCATTGTCATTTACGATTGGGCGGCCGTTCCTTTCTTTGCATTGATGAATTTGGGGGGGCTCTTTGAACCTCATGTTATGTGGTACTTAGGAATTACGCTGGCCGGAAGCCTGTTCACACTTGTGATGCTGATTTACTCCATTTATCAGGCAATACGGTCAGTTCGTTTAACCATATACAAGGAGAACACCCAGCTTCTGGAAAAACAACTGACAATACAACTGCGGCATTACAATTTCCACCATGCCAGTACAGAAGCTTTCCGCTCATTCCGCCATGATTCCATTTCGCTCATGAGAACCCTTAAAACTTTAATCGGCACAGAAAAATATGAAGAAGCGCTGGCAATGCTGGATGAAGCCTGCCAAACAACGCAGCATTTGTCACAGGCCTATAGGGAGTATTCCGACAATGCCACGCTCAACGCAGTGCTTCAGGATTTAGCATTGTTATGCAAGGAAAACAGCATCCGCTATTCCTTTATGGCTTCCGTACCAAGGCATACCGAGCTTACCCCCCTGGACTCTTTTCGCATCTTCTCCAATATTACCGCCAACGCAGTGGAAGCCTGTCAAAAAGTGCCTGAAAAAAAACGGTTTATCAAAATCAGTACCCGGAGCGAAAGAGGGTGGGTTCTGCTGGATGTTGTGAACTCCTTTAACGGGGACATGTGTATTGAAAATAACTGGTTTGAAAGTACAAAGCAGAATAAAGAAGAACATGGCCTGGGGCTGCAAATCGTGGAAGAGCTGGTGGAAAGCAAGGGCGGTATTATACTCTGTGACGTGGATACAGGGAGGAAAATCTTTCGAACAAAGGTGCTTGTCCCCCAATGCCAGTTGCATGGCGAAACTCCGTAGACAAAATTCGACTATTTACATCAAAATTTTCATCGTTTACTACGAGGATAAATTTTGCCGGTTTCACCTTGTATAATTTATAATGATATCTATCCCCAGGGATTCGTCTGTAAAAGGTCAATGGCAAGATTCGCGGCAAGAAAATTGGCATAGTTTTGCCGATGACAGGTAAATGTGGGTGAGCAACAGACCAAAACAAAAATTGATGTGAAAGAAGGAATCTGATATGAGAAAATTCGGGAATTTCAGCATTGCATGTAAACTGCCAACAGGTTTTTTGATTCTGGATCCGTCCAAAAGATTCAGTGATGACGAGTTTTTTGTTTTGGTACAGGCGTCACAACAGTAAAGAAAAACATTGGGCTTGAACAAAGGAAAATATTGGGCTTGACGGCAGTGGGGCGTTCGTTGAACTGCCTGTATTGCCATCATATGCCGTACATACAATAGGAGGGGCACATGAAAGGGAATGCCAAGTGTGAGGATTGGACTCTGGAGGGCGATTTCAAGGAGGAAGAACAGGTTTTACGCTCAATTACTGAAGTGCTGGAGTATGGGGAAAATGGTGAGGCAATCAAAAGGATCTTAGAACTGGTGGGCACCTATCTTTGCGCAGCACAGGTAGTTATTCTGAAGGGTCATGAAGATGAGACAAAAGCAAGCATTGTATGTGAATGGAAGTATTCAGGCAATTTTGGGGAGCTTTGTGACAGCAATCCATACCAATATAACTTAAATTTGGATATTATCTGCCAATTTCAGAGGCAGGGCTGGTTCATCACAGAAACCCCCAACCCTGTAAGTGAACAAAGATTCTCTTATGCATTTCCATTGCAAAATGAAAATGGATATTACGGAATTTTATGGCTGGGAGAATGCGCCAGGCTTAGCCTGTCCAAAAACGTGTTGTTCCATTTTTTATCTGAGGTTTCCCACGGGACCTTAAAACTCATTGAAAAAATTGAGAAATTGGTCAGGCAGCAGAATATCCCCTCCCTCCCACGGCTGTTTCCGGAGGAGAATACCTTAATCGACTATGATTGGAGAACAATGCTGCCGAACAGGCCCCGGTTTGAATGTTATATGAGGACTGCGCTTTTGAATGCGGAGAAATCGGGCCAAAAAGGGTATGTCATTATGATTGATGTGGATGACTTCAGGCTGATTAACCGGGAATACAGCTTTGAAACGGGAGACAGGCTCATTACGGTGATCTCCAATTATTTGGCGGATACCTTTTCCAAGCGTCATTCCCTGTTTCGGATTGGAACAGATTCTTTTTTACTGGTGAATACCTATGGCGACGAGGAGCAATTAACATGGGTAACAAACACCATTTACAAACGCTGCCAGTCATTGTGGCAGGTTGATGAAAAAACCCTGTACTGCACTGTAAGCATGACTGCGGTTCAATATCCCGACCATGGAAACAGTGTAGAGCAAATCTACAGGAATTTATTCAATGTGATGTATCAGGTCAAGGGTTCCGGGAAAAACAGTATCCTGTTATATCAGGAACAATCGGAATACATCTCCAATGTTATTTTGCGGCATCAGGAGATCGAAAAAATGTTGCGTGATTCTATTTCCAATCAGTATCGGGGCTTTCAGTTGAATTATCAGCCACTCTACCATACCGAAGCAGATAAGCTGATTGGTGCGGAAGCTTTGGTGCGCTTTACCAGTAATAAGGGCATCAGGATCCCCCCTCAGCATTTTATCCCGCTGGCGGAAGCGGATGGATTGATCGTGCCCATAGGCGATTATGTTTTACAAAATGCCGCCATATTCTGCAAAACGGTAAATAACATGATAGATCCGGAATTTTCCATCAGCATTAATGTGTCCATACGGCAATTTCAACTTTTAGATTATGCGAAAAGGGTTGAAACGTTGCTGAGTGACGTGGGAGTTTCCTTTCAAAATATAATTCTGGAAATTACAGAGGGTCTGGCAGCGGCGAACATTGAAAGAATCCGTAACACCTGCATCGAACTGCGTAAGTTGGGCATCAGAATTGCTTTGGATGATTTGGGTACCGGCTATTCATCGTTGAACATGCTGCGAACCATGCCTGTGGATATTATTAAAATAGACCGTTCCTTTATTAAAGATATTACCACCGATACTTACTCTCATCATTTTGTTGGGCTGATCACAGAGCTTGGCCATACCCTGAATCTAAAGGTCTGCGCCGAAGGGGTTGAGGATGCGGTGCAGTTGGCCCGTTGTAAGGATCTGGGGATCGATTGTATTCAGGGCTACTATTTTCATAGACCGATGTCAAAGGATCAGTTTTTAGAAGGTCTCATGAATTCATGGGGCCATGCAGCTCGGACATCGTAAAAAAGTCCATAGGGGGGGGCCGGCACGAGATAGGCGAACCAAACAGCTATAAAGCAAAAAATCGGACGGTCCCCAATCCCCAATAAAGTTTGTCCGATTGTAAGGAGGTGTTGTATTGCCGGAAATGTTCCATAAAGCCTTTGCGCTGGATAGCAGAACCTTGATCGTTGTACTGTTTATGGGAAACCTGACCGCAGTGATTCAGATTCTAACCTATGAGCGTATCTATTTATATAATGCACAAAGCAAGCGGTTAAACATATATGTGCTTGCAAGATTACTCCAGGCACTTGCTTTTCTTCTCTATATATTGCGCGGTTATGTAAGTGATTTTGCTTCCATTGTTATTGGAAACGTATGCATGCTGACCGGCTCGTATTTTGAATCTGTCGCAATTCAGCAGTTAGCCAATACTGCAAATAAACGCAATACCTTTGTGCTGCGCACAATGTTGAGTGTATCGATTATAGTATTTGTCCTTGTGGAGTACCTGTTCCATAGTCCTGCCAACCGCATCATTTACTCATCAATAGGCGTATTTTCACTCATCTTTATTTCCAATATCCAGCTCATAACCAGCAAGAAGGCCAATGCATTTAAGCGGATAATGGGTATTTTGTATCTGATATTTCTCATGTTCCTGCTGCCGAGTACCATTTATACAATGGCAACGCCCCAGGCCGATATTTTTACCAATGCCTTCCTGCATTCCATGACATTCTTATCTATGATTGCTTTATTGCTATATGGGCAATCATTTTATTTGCTTCTTGCCAAGGAAAAAGCCGACGCGCTGCTCAGCAAGATGGCAACAACAGACGAGCTTTCGGGCCTGCTGAACCGGAGCAGCTTTATGGAAAAGTCGAATAAAGAATTTGAGGATGCGAGGGAACAGCATAGGAATATTGCCGTGTTTTTCTGCGATATCGACCATTTCAAAGAGATCAATGATGTATATGGGCACCTTTTTGGAGATGAAGTGATCAAGAAGTGCTCACAGGTATTACAGTCCTGCGTACGTAAAAATGACATTGTTTGCCGCTACGGCGGGGAAGAATTTACGATCTTTTCTTTTGTAAGCGATTTAGATATTGCAAGAAGTATGGCAGAGCGTATTATGACCAAGATATGCAGTATCCACTATGAGGACAAGCCTGAGTTTTCCTTTACGGTCAGTATCGGCGTTGTATACGGAATCCCTCAAGGGGATGAAGTGTTGACGGAATATATCGAAAGAGCGGACCAGGCACTATATACGGCAAAGAACACGGGACGTAACCGGTATTGCGTTTATTCGGAGATGCAAGCTGTAATGAAAGGAGGCAGAATATAAGAAGTAAATATATTCTTTGCCTCTAAAAATAATTGTCTTCCAATTTTCATTCATAAAATATAAATTTGTTATCTGGCTGTTTTTAGGATGCAGATATGTCTGACATATAAATAAATATCTATAATTATTATAAAGATATATATATTTGATTAAATCATAGGCATAACCTATAATAAAGTCAATAAAAAATTATAGGGGATAAAAGAATGGCAGATACGATAAAAAGTGAAAAGGTACGAATGGAGCATGACTCTATTGGCAGCAAAGAAATCCCGGCGGATGTTTATTACGGTGTACAGACATTGCGTGCGGCTGAAAATTTTCATATTACCGGTATGTATATGCATCCGGAATTGATTAAAAGCGTTGTTCAGATTAAAAAAGCGGCTGCAATCACAAATTGTGAAGTGGGACATCTGGATAAAAAAATAACAGAAGCAATTGTAAAAGCCTGTGATGAAATAATCGGCGGTAAAATGCATGACCAGTTTATCGTAGATCCCATACAGGGAGGGGCAGGAACTTCTTTAAATATGAATGCGAATGAAGTGATTGCAAACCGGGCCATAGAATTATTAGGGGGAGATAAGGGGGATTATTCCATAGTCAATCCCAATGATCATGTCAATTACGGCCAGTCAACAAATGATGTCTTTCCATCCTGCGGCCGAATAACTTCTCTGAAATTATTAAATAAAGCACAGTTGCAATTAACACGTTTATACGATGCGTTGTTAAATAAGGCGGAAGAGTTTGACGGCGTTATAAAAATGGGAAGAACCCAATTGCAGGATGCAGTTCCGATTCGGCTTGGACAGGAATTCAGAGCATACAGTGCTGCAATTAAAAGAGATATTTCACGGTTGGAAAGTGCAAAACAAGAGATGAGTTCCTTAAATCTGGGAGGAACTGCAATAGGAACAGGATTGAATGCTGATATTATGTATTCACAAAAGGTTATAACAATACTGTCCGATATTTGCGGTCTTCCCTTAACTCAGGCCTATGATTTGATTGATGCCACCCAGAATCTGGATGGATACACGTTTGTTTCAGGAGTGGTGAAAGCTTGTGCGGTTAATCTTTCAAAGATATCCAATGATCTTCGGCTGATGTCATCAGGCCCAAGAGCAGGATTAGGCGAGATTAACCTTCCGGCAAAGCAAAATGGTTCTTCCATAATGCCGGGAAAGGTAAATCCCGTTATTCCGGAAGTAGTAAACCAGGTTGCATTTAATATCATTGGAAATGATATGACAATTACAATGGCAACAGAGGCAGGTCAGTTGGAACTTAATGCATTTGAACCGATTATTTTTTATAATCTTTTTCAATCCATAGAAACTCTTAGTTATGCAGTAAGTACGCTGGTTGACAACTGTATCCAAGGGATTACTGCAAATGTTCAAAGGTGCAAAAGTATGGTTGAAAATAGTGTGGGAATCATCACGGCACTCTGCCCCCATATCGGCTATGAAAAATCCGCAGTTATTGCAAAGGAAGCAATTAAAACCGGTGCCTCTGTAAAAGAACTTATTTTAAGAGATGGGATATTGTCAGAGGACAAATTAGGAAAGATATTAAATCCCTATTCCATGACAGAACCGGGAATTTCAGGGCAAGAGATGCTGGTATAAGTTATAAAAAAATAAATGAATCAACGGCTTATTATAAAAGATTGATTGAAAAATCTGCAGGAATCCCTGCTGCCTGGTTAAATTGTATAATTTAAATAAATCCGAATATAATGTAGTAAAAAAATTTCCTGGTGCAGTTAATGTTTCAAGATAAAAATAGCAGAGGAGTTCTTTCTTGTAACCAAATCGATCCCTTAGGGGAACGATATTTAAATCCAGAAGATATTTACATTGTCCATGGTTATGGTATTGAAGCATTTATAAAAAACTTAGATTCTCCAATTGGAATGGTATTTAATGAGGATGGAGATATTTTGATTGCTGATTCTGGGTTAGCAACTGGAAATCCCAGAGTGCTGCAGATGGTCAACGGTCACTTTGAGACGATTGCGGAAGGTTTCGTTGCTCCCATATCGGGCATTAATTATTTAAACGGTGTCATATATGTGTCACATAGAGGTTATGTAACTAAAATATACAGAGACGGTACGAGACATAATATCATTATGGGTTTGCCCAGTAATGGTGATAATTATAACAGTCCCGTTACTTTTTCACCTGATAATAAACTGTATTTCGGCCAAGGAACTGTTACCAACAGCGGCGTTGTCGGAAATGATAACAAGTGGGTGATAGCTTCCCCGCTGCTATGTGATTATACCGGTGATTATGTCATGCTCTACGGTCAAAATTTTGAGTCAAAAAATATTCTGACAGAGGCTTTGCCCAATGCTACTGCAACAACGGGCGGTTTTTCTCCTTATGGAATACCTAATGTAGCATATGAAATCAGAAAGAAGTATATTAAAGCTTCAGGGAGCATCCTAAGGGCAAATCTCGATGGTTCAAATCTGGAACAAGTTGCCTGGGGCTTCCGGAATCCATCCTACTTAAAATTTGATATAAACGGTCAGTTGTTTGCAGTCAACAATGGCTATAATCCCATCGGGAGCAGACCGATTGAAAATGCCACGGATGATTTTTATTATATTACCCCCAATCTATGGTATGGATGGCCGGATTACTCCGGAGGGGAGGCGGTAAACTCGCCGCGGTTTACACCAAGAGGAGGGATCCAGCCAACGCTTCTGTTTAAAAATCAGCCAAATGTTCCTCCAAGACCTTATGTTTCATTTCCGCCGAATTCTTCCATAAGAGGGTTTGAGTTTAATTATAATGCGGACTTTGGTCCCTATGGGGATGTTTACATAGCAGAATATGGCAGTACCATACATACACAGGTAGGTGATTCCATATCCTATGCCAGTGCAGGGCATAGGATATCAAAAATTGATATGAGATCCAGAACCATCAGTACGTTTGCAATTAATAACACCGGCTTTCCGGCATCCTTATCAAATGGAGGAGGGTTGGAGAGACCGTCGCATCTTATATTTGGACCTGACGGAGCAATGTATATTGTGGATATGGGGTTAAATGTTACAGGAAATGCAGATGCCTTTATACCGAATACCGGAGTGGTATGGAGAGTGTACAGAACGGGTTCATAATCTGAAATCATAATCCGCTGCAGATCCATACCCCAAACAAAACCATGGACGAGGTAAGGATCACACTGATTGCCAATACAAAATTTATAGGAGTAAACCATATTGAGAGAGTCGATTCAGGCGAAAACTGGATCGACTCTTTCTTTTTTGTCCTTGACAAAGGGGACAGTTTATGCCATGTTCTCCATTTTAATTTATCCCTATGGCCCAACGGACATTGCAACCGTTTATTGCAGCCGTTTCTTCCGATGCAATATCTGCCCATAGTGGATTTGAATTATAATGGTTTACTAAAAATTTAAGTAAACAAATGAAAAATATAAATTAATGGGTTCACTTTAAAAAGAAATGATTATTGTACAATATGCATAATAAAATTAATTATAATTGTTAAAAATGTGAAAAGTGTAGGATGAATATCAGATTAATATTGACAAGGACCACAAATGATATTATACTTCAACCAAGGTAAACCAATTTACTAAAAGTGAAAATAAAAGCAACATATATGTACAAAACAGTAAATAAAGGTAAACCAAATAGAAAGGGAGTATTCAAAATGACGGGAATCGTTGTAACGGGACACGGACATTTTCCAACAGGCATTCTAAGTGCCGTGGCGTTGGTGGCGGGCCGGCCAAATCATACCGTTGGTGTTGATTTTGAAGAAGGTCAAAGTCCGGAAGACTTAAAAAAATCCATGGAAAATGCAATGGAATCTCTGGAGGGAGATGAGGTTCTGATTCTTGCAGATCTGCTGGGAGGAACGCCTTTTAAAATGGGAGCAGCCATAAAGGCAGAGAATCCGGACCGTAAAATCAAGGTAATAGCAGGAGTGAATATGGCGGCTTTGGTAGAAGCGGTATTTTCAAGGCCATTGTATGATTTGGAGGGGCTGGCAGCAGCGGTTATCCAGTCAGGAAAGGATGGATTGGCTGACCTGGATCATTTAGAGCGTGATGGCGGAGAACCTGAATTTGAGGATGGATTATAGTTAAGAAAAAAGCGGGGATATTATTAATTAATAAGGAGAGGAGTAAAGACAGGATGATAAAGAAAATCCATGTAGAACCAATTGGCAAAACACAGGAATATAGAAGTACATCCCTTCTTACCAGAGAGGAAGTAGAGAAAGCCATCAGCAAAGTAGTAGATCAGGTGCGCTGTAATATGAACTATTTTGGTACAAGGTTCCCATCGCCGGCCACAAAAGACCAGACATACGGTATTATTGAGAATATAGAGTGGACTGACGGTTTTTGGACAGGGATGTTATGGTTGTGCTATGAATATACAGGCGATGAGGATTTCCGCAGATGTGCAGAACAGAATGCAGCTTCCTTTTTGAACCGGGTGGAGAAACGCCTGGAACTGGATCATCATGATCTGGGCTTTTTATACAGCCTTTCCTGCGTTGCCGGCTATAAGCTGACAGGTTCGGAAGATGCAAAGAAAGCGGCAATTATGGCTGCGGATAAACTGATGGAAAGGTATCAGGAAAAGGGCGGTTTCATCCAGGCTTGGGGAGAACTTGGCGCAGGGGATAATTACCGTCTGATTATTGACTGCCTGCTGAACATTCCGCTGCTTTACTGGGCATCGGAGGTTACGGGAGACGATACATATAAGGCAGCAGCAAGGCGTCACTATGAGACATCGTGCAACAATGTGATACGGGATGATGCTTCCGCATACCACACCTTTTATTTTGATCCGGTAACAGGGGCCCCTTTAAAAGGTGTGACAAGACAGGGTTACAGCGATGATTCGGCATGGGCCAGAGGTCAGGCATGGGGGATATATGGAATTCCGCTGAATTATAAGTATACAAGAGATAACAGTGGGTTCAACCTGTTTAAGGGAATGACCAATTACTTTTTAAACCGTCTCCCAAAGGATGATGTGTGTTACTGGGACCTGATATTTTCAGACGGCTCCGGCCAGCCCAGGGACTCTTCTGCAGCGGCTGCCGCGGTGTGCGGCATTCATGAGATGCTTAAATATCTGCCGGAGGTGGACGATGATAAGGAAACCTATAAATATGCAATGCACCGTATTCTCCGCTCCCTGATGGTTCATTACGCAAACTTGGAAACCGGTGAGGGGAAACCGGTCCTTCTTCACGGAGTATATTCCTGGCATTCAGGAAAAGGTGTAGATGAAGGAAATATCTGGGGAGACTATTACTATCTGGAAGCTTTGATACGGTTTTATAAAGATTGGAACCTGTACTGGTAAAACATCAAGGAGGAACAGTTTAATGACAGTACCTAATATTGTATCATTCAGAATCGATGAAAGACTGATTCACGGACAGGGGCAGCTTTGGATAAAAGCCCTGGGAGTAAATACCGTGATTGTGGCAAATGATTCAGCCAGTGAGGATCCCATGCAGCAGACGCTGATGAAAGCAGTGGTTCCCAGATCAATTGCCATGCGTTTTTTTTCCATCCAGCATACTTGCGATGTGATCATGAAGGCTTCTCCAAAGCAGACCATATTCATCGTGTGTAAGACACCTGAGGATGCGCAAAAGCTGGTGGCAGGAGGTGTCCCGGTAAAGGAAATCAACGTAGGCAATATTCATCACGGACCGGGGAAGGAAGAAGTGAGCAAGTACATTGCCCTGGGGCAGGAGGATAAGGAAGCCCTGCGGGAGCTGCGGGACCGGTACGGTATTCGGTTCAATACAAAGACCACTGCATCCGGAGATGACGGAGCCATAAAAGTGGATTTGAATAAATACTTATAAGAAATGGAAGGACAAGGAGGGAATAATAATGACAATCAGTATCATTCAGTGTTTGTTAATCGGTTTATGGACCGGGTTCTGTCTTGCAGGCATGCTGTTCGGCATTTATACCAACAGATGTCTGGTAATGGCCGCAGGAGTAGGTCTGATTCTGGGTGACCTGCCAACAGGACTTGCAATGGGAGCGGTGGGGGAACTGGCATTTATGGGATTTGGTGTATCCCAGGGAGGTTCTGTACCCCCTAATCCCATGGGACCTGGCATTGTTGGAACCATTATTGCGATTACCATGAAGGATTCGGGAATTGACGTGGGTTCTGCCCTGGCTCTTTCCTTTCCCTTTGCAGTGGCGTTCCAGTTTGTGATCACCGCAACTTACACATTCACAACAACGCTCACCAGCTATGCAGGCAAAGCTCTTGAAAAGAAGAATTTCAAAGGATTCCGCATTGCGGCAAATGCCACGGTATGTGTATTCGCAGTGGTGGGCTTTATTGTCGGATTTGGCGGTGCCTTCAGCTCCGAGGGGCTTCAAAAGGTGATCTCCCTCATTCCGGCGTGGCTGAGCAATGGTCTGGGGGTAGCAGGAAAGATGCTTCCGGCCATCGGATTTGCCATGATTCTCAATGTTATGGCAAAAAAGGAACTGATTCCGTTTGTACTGATCGGATATATATCCATCGCTTATTTGAATCTGCCTGTAATGGGCGTGGCGGTAATAGGTACGGCAATCGCTTTGCTTGTTTTTTTCAACCCAGGAAAGGGCGGCGGCGAGTCCGTGGAAGAAGTGGAGGTTGAATTTGAAGATGGCATATAATCAGTTAGAGAAAAAGGATTATGTTAAAACATCCCTGCGGGCATACTTCCTGCAAAATGGATTTAATTATGGAAACTACCAGGGGCTTGGTTATGCCAATGTAATGTATCCGGCCTTGCGTAAGATGTATAAGGGTGATGATGATAAACTGCAGGAAGCATTAAAAGAAAATATCGAGTTTTTTAATACGAATATTCATTTCTTTCCCTTTATTACCAGTCTGCATCTGGTAATGCTGGAGAATCACACGCCTTCAAAGGAAATCCGTAATATCAAGATGGCCCTTATGGGACCGCTGGCAGGTATCGGAGATTCTCTGGCTCAATTCTGTCTGGCACCGCTTTTTGCCACGATAGGGGCCTCCCTGGCTCAGGACGGACTGATCATGGGACCGATTCTTTTCTTTACAGCTATGAACGTAATCCTCCTGGCCATAAAAGTCCTTACCGGCATGTGGGGATACAAGCTGGGAACCAATATTATCGGCACCTTAAGTTCTAAAATGGAGCATATATCCAATATTGCCAGCATGATCGGAGTGACCGTTATCTCCGGACTGGCTGTGAATTTTGTGAAGCTCACCACACCCATCCAGTATGCGGCAAACATGCCTGGTGACCAGCAGAAGATTGTGGCTGTACAGGAAATGATGGATGCAATTGCACCAAAGCTTCTTCCGGTCCTGTACACAGGCCTGATATTCTATCTGATCAAAGTAAAGAAATGGACCACATACAAGCTGGTCATTCTGACCATTATATTGGGAGTTGTACTTTCACTCTTACATTTAATTGCATAATTCCATACATCAGGGGAGGTGCCTGTCCGGCACCTCCCTGTAGCTGTTGGTAAGATCACAAGGAGTCATAAAATGCAGGATAAACGTTTTGACAGCCTGAAAAGGCGTGCAAAAGAGTATGTAAGCCGATACGATGGGGCCTATGTAACGGAATATATGGAAAAGAACTGCCGGGAAGAGAGGAAGACGGTACTGAAACAGGCGGACCGGCTTTTGAAGCAGGTATTTGTTTTTGAAGACAAATGGGATATGGAACCCTGCTCCGTTCCTTATGCACTGGAGAATATGGTCTGGGATTACAGCCCTAACGGTGATCCGGAGTGGGTCTATATGCTGAACCGTCATGAGTACCTTCACAAGCTCTTTCTGGCATACTGCTTTACGAAGGATGAAAAATATATAGAAAAGCTTAAGTGGTATTTGCAGCACTGGATCAATACCAATCCCATCATGCCGGAGGCCACGGAAACCACAAGAACCATTGACACGGGAATCCGCTGTATGAACTGGCAGCTTCTCCTGATTCAAATGATAGGAAGAGGGCTTTTGGATCAGAAGGAGGCAGAGGCGGTACTGGAAAGCATGAGCCGGCAGTTTGATTACATGGGCAGTAAGTATATGGAAAAGTACTCCTTGAGCAACTGGGGAGTGCTGCAGACCACGGCTATTTGTCAGGGATATCTTTGGTTTAAGGAATATCTGCCTGAAAATGGGATGGAACAGTGGGCGTGGAAGGAGCTGGAGCATCAGACGGAACTTCAGGTATTATCCGATGGATCCCACTGGGAACAGTCCATGATGTACCATATAGAAGTACTTCTGGCCTTTATGAAGCTGTTTTCCAATTCAGGAGATAAGGAATGGCTCTTGAGAAACATCCATGCCATGAGCCGTTATGTCCTTTATGGCGCAGCACCGGATCATTGCCAGATCGCCCAGTGTGACAGCGATGTTACCGATGTAAGGGATGTGCTGGTAAAGGCTGCGGTTCTTACGGGTGACGGCAGGTACAAGTATGGCGGATATAAAACCATGGATCTGGACAGTGCCTGGCTGTTTGGACGGGAAGGAATCCGTAAGTATGAAGAATTAAAGGCGGTAAAGCCTGAATCCCTGTTTATGAATGCGGCAGATACAGGAAATATTTACTTTAGAAGCGGCTGGGATGAGGACAGCCATTTTACTTATCTCAAGTGCGGGCCTCTGGGAAGCAGCCACGGACATGCAGATCTGACACATATTTCCCTGTATTATAGAGGAAAACCGTTTCTGATAGACAGCGGAAGGTATTCTTACAGGGAGGAAGAGCCGCTGCGGGTCTTATTAAAAAGTGGGCAGGCCCATAACGTCTGTGTAGTGGATGATGAGTCTCCCGGAAGGCCGGTGAGTTCCTGGGGGTATGAAAGCTTTGGTCAGTGCCTGAAAAATTATTACAGGGAGGAAGGGCCGGTCTGTTATGGGGAAATGGCTTATCACGGAACTTTATCCGGGGGTGAAAACTGTCTGATCCTGCGCAAGGTAATGGCGGTAGACTGCGGGCTTTGGTTGATTGTAAATGATATCTGCTGCAACGGAGTCCACCAGGTGAAGGAATATTACCATTTGAATGCTTCGGTGGAGGCAGCCCCTTTGGCGTCAGATGGGGCTGGGTGGCATTGGGAGCTTAAGAATGGGACCGAAAGGCTGAACCTGTGGGGGTCCGGTATTTTCCGATCCCATAAATGCCTTGTCTCCAACCGTTACAATCAGCTTTCAGACAGCAGTTGTCTGGTCAAGGAGTCCGGCTTTACGAACCGTCACACGGACTGGACATGTCTTGGAGGGCCTAAGGTGGGGTTAAAGGATGCTGCGGTGCATCAATCCGGTAATCCGCTTCCTGCAGACCATGAGACAGTGACAGCCAAAGAATTTGTTTTGTCAGAACAGGAGTCGTGGATTCTTCTTATCTGGAACAGGGAAACCTGCTGTGGCGGTAAATTATATAAATGCCGGAATATGCAGATTTATGCAAAAGCCGCAGCCATTCACTGCAAGGAAGGCAAAAGAACCCTTTACCGTTTAAGAATTTGATGGAAACCCGTTCCACGAAAGGATTATCTATGGTATATTATATAAAAAGGTTGAGTTTGTCCCTTGTAATTTAGGGGCATCAGGTCGTGGAGGTTACTATGAAAAAGCTGACAATTAATGAGATTGCTGAGAAAGCAGGTGTTTCTAAGACAACGGTTTCCTTCTATCTTAACGGCAAGACCAATAAGATGTCCGAGGAGACGAAGCAGAGAATCCAGCATATCATTGATGAGACAGGATATGAACCCAGTGCCGCAGCAAGAGCGATGAAGGCAAAGAGCAGCGGCCTTATAGGGGTTATCCTGGGAGATGCTTCGGAACCATATAGTGCCAGAGCGCTAAAAGGCATAGAAGATGCGGCCAGTGCCCAGGAATACCAGATCATGATCGGCAACAGCGGACTGGCCTTCCAACAGGAAAAGGACTATGTACAACGTATGCTGAAGCTTGGCGCAGAGGGTTTTATTATCCAGTCGACTTATCGCTTTGGAATGCTGGCCAGTGACTTGGAGAAGAAAAAAAAGCCCATTGTTTATCTGGATGCCAGGCCCTATGACTTTAAGGGAAGGTATGTGAAAGGCAACAATTATGATTGTGTATACCGGGTGATCACAGAATGTATCAAAAAGGGATATGATGATTTTCTGATGATAACAGACGGGGAAGCAGAGATGAGTGCGGGTTTTGAGAATACCCAGGGCTATAAGGATGCCCTTCAGGATGCCTGGAGGGAAGGCGGAACCCGGTATCTTCAGGAGGGAATCAAGTCAGTCGAGGTATTCGAGATGCTGAAACAGGCTGTAGATCTTAGTAAAAAAACGCTGATCTATGTAGCCAGCCCCGGCCTGTTTCAGGTAGTATACCAGGCTGTCCGTAATTATCCGGACTATATGTCACTGTTTCCCGGAACATTAGGACTGATCGGCTTTGATGCCGGGGGATGGACAAGGATGACTACCCCCGCTGTTTCCGCCATTATCACCCCAGCCTACGAGGAAGGCGTAAGAGCGATGGAAGAACTTATTGATTTGCTGGAGGGCAGGCGGATAGAAGGTGAGGTCGTATTCAGGAATATCGTGAAATGGAGAGAAACGACTTTGTAAACCTCTTTAAAGGCAGGCAGATCAGTTGTCAGAATCATTCTTGAAAATTGCGTAAAAAAATCATTGACAGTGCCAAAATACTCTGATAATATCAATAATAAATAACGGATGATGAATCCGAGAGAGAGCACAAATCTGTGCCGCCGAAGGGGAACGCAGAAACTCTCAGGCAAAAGGATCGGATTCGGACGTAACTCTGGAGAACATTTATGTACCGACGAAGTCAATCTTTCAGGTAAAAGGACAGAGGCAGACAAGAATATCCAATAGGGATGTTTCTTTCTGCCTTTTTTTGTACGGATAAACGGGTAACTTCCTATTATCATATAAATTTAAGGAGGATTAAGACATGGAACGAAAAACACCGCTTTATGAAATGCATCTGAAGTATCATGGCAAAATGGTCCCTTTTGCCGGGTATCTTCTTCCCATCCAATATGAGGAAGGGATCATAAAGGAGCATATGGCAGTAAGAACAAGAGCAGGACTTTTTGATGTTTCCCATATGGGTGAAATAAGCTGTAAGGGAAAAGATGCACTTGAGAATCTGCAGCGGCTGCTGACCAATGATTTTACGGATATGGCAGACGGCCAGGCAAGATACAGCCCCATGTGCAATGAGCATGGGGGGACCGTGGATGATTTAATTGTATATAAGAAAAAAGATGAGGAGTATTTTATCGTCGTAAATGCTTCCAATAAAGAAAAGGATTACCGGTGGCTGCTGGAACATAAATTTGGAGAAGTGGTGTTTGAAGATATTTCCGATGATATCACACAAATCGCCCTGCAGGGTCCTAAGTCCCGGGAAATACTTATGAAGCTGACAACAGACATTCCCGAAAAGTACTATCATGGTATTTTTGATGGAAGGGTGGCCCAAATCCCATGTATCGTATCCAGAACCGGTTATACAGGGGAAGACGGTTTTGAACTTTATTTAGATAATACATATGCTGAAACAATGTGGGAAACGCTTATGGAGGCAGGTAAAGAATACGGACTGGTCCCCTGCGGCCTGGGGGCCAGAGACACCCTGAGGCTGGAGGCCGGCATGCCTCTGTACGGACATGAAATGAACGACGATATCAATCCGGTGGAAACCGGTCTCGGGTTTGCTGTGAAAATGCAGAAGGCGGATTTTATCGGCAAAAGCCATTTGCCGGATAAAGATTCCCTTACAAGAAAGCGGGCAGGCTTAAAGGTAACGGGACGCGGAATCATACGGGAACAGGAAGATGTGCTTGTAAACGGGAAAAAGGCAGGTTTTACAACCTCTGGAACCCATTGCCCGTACTTAGGCTATCCGGTGGCCATGGCTATTTTGGATAAGGAATATGCAAAAGTAGGTACAAAAGTAACGGTAATTGTAAGGGGAAGAGAAGTAGAGGCAGAAGTGGTACCCCTTCCATTTTATAAAAAAACAAAATAATTCATCTGGGAGAAGGAGAATCAATCATGAAGGTATTAGAAAATCTGGTTTACACAAAAACACACGAATGGGTAAGGTTTGAAGATGAAACAACAGCTTTGGTGGGCCTTACGGATTACGCCCAGCAGTCATTGGGAGGGCTTGTTTTCGTTAATCTTCCGGAAGAAGGTGACGAGACCACAGCCGGTGAAGTATTTGCCGATGTGGAATCCGTAAAAGCCGTTTCCGATGTATATTGCCCGGTAACCGGAGTTGTGGCAGAAATCAATGAAGAACTTTTAGACGCACCGGAAAGGATCAATGAGGCTCCTTATGACGCCTGGTTTGCAAAGATAACCGATATTATTGATAAAGAAGAATTCTTAAGTCCTGAGGAATACGAAGAATTTGTCAAAAAAGAAATAGAATAAAGGAGATCTGCATATGGGTTCATTTGTACCGGCAACCGATCATGACAGAAAAGAGATGCTGTCAGCGATTGGAATCAACAGCATAGAAGACCTTTTTGGGCAGCTTCCCCGGGAAGTGATGTTAAAGGATGGGTTGAATCTTCCTCATGGAATGTCTGAAATGGAAGTATGTAAGAAGATGGAAGGCATTGCAGCAAAGAATACGGTGTTCCCGGTTATGTTCAGGGGAGCAGGTGCGTACAGGCACTATATTCCATCCATAGTGAAAAGCGTGTTATCCAAGGAAACTCTTTACACGGCTTATACCCCCTACCAGGCGGAAATCAGCCAGGGTATCTTACGGTCTATATTTGAATACCAGACCATGATCTGTGAGCTTACAGGAATGGATACAGCCAATGCCTCCGTATATGACGGCGGGGCAGCGGCGGCAGAAGCGGTGGCTATGTCCAGGGACAGAAAGAAAAACAGAGCCTTTGTTTCCGCAGCGGTTCATCCTCAGGTCATGGAGACCATAAAGACTTATTGTTTTGGAAATAGCATGGAACTGACGGTTGTTCCTGAGAAAGACGGCATCACGGATCTGGATTTTCTGAAAGAACATCTGGATGGTCAGGCCGCATGTGTGTATATTCAGAATCCCAATTATTACGGCAGTCTGGAACCGGCTGGGGAAATCGGAATCACGGCAAAGGAAGCCGGCGCACGCTATATCATGGGCGTGAATCCCATTTCCCTTGGAATCATAAAGACGCCGGCAGAATACGGCGCCGATATTGCAGTGGGAGAGGGGCAGCCCCTTGGACTTCCCCTGGCATTCGGCGGGCCATATATCGGTTTTATGGCATGTACCAAAGAACTGACCAGAAAGCTGCCGGGAAGGATCGTTGGTGAAACCGTTGATTCCAACGGAAAAACAGGATATGTCCTGACCCTTCAGGCCAGGGAGCAGCATATCCGAAGAGAAAAAGCATTGAGCAACATCTGCTCAAACCAGGCGCTTTGCGCATTGGCAGTGGGAGTCTATTTATCGGCCATGGGAGCAGAAGGGCTGAAACAGACAGCCATACAGTGTTTGTCAAAGGCCCATTATCTGGCGGCCCAATTGGAAGCAATCGGGTATCCGGTTGTAAACCGGGGAGAATTTTTCCACGAATTTGTGACCGCTTCCAAAATTCCGGTAGAACAGGTAATGGGTCTGCTGGAGGAACAGGGGATCCTTGGCGGCTATCCCTTAACCGGTGAGAGAGCCGGGCAGATCTTATGGTGCTGTACGGAAATGAATGCAAAGGATGACATGGACCGTGTCATTGGCATTTTAAAGGAGGTGTAAGGCTATGCTGATTTTTGAAAAGGGACAGGACGGAAGAACCATGACCATCCTGCCGGAATGTGATGTGCCGGTGAGGCTGCCGGAGGAAGACAGCCAAAGAAAAAAGAGCCTGCGCCTTCCCCAAGTGTCTGAAAATGATATAAGCAGGCATTATACAGAAGCGGCGAAAATGGCATATGGCGTCAATGACGGCTTTTATCCTCTGGGTTCCTGCACCATGAAATATAATCCCAAGATCAATGAAGACATGGCCTCTCTTCCGGGATTTGCGAAGATCCATCCCCTGCAGCCGGAGCATACGGTGCAGGGCTGCATGGAGGTATTGAAAACAGCAGAGAGATACTTATGTGAGATCACCGGAATGGACCGTATGACCTTTCAGCCGGCAGCAGGAGCCCACGGTGAATTTGCCGGACTTTTGCTGATAAAAGCATATCATGAAAGCCGCGGTGACGGAAAAAGGACAAAGATCATAATACCGGATTCCGCCCATGGAACCAATCCCGCAAGTGCCTCAATGGTGGGCTATTCGGTGATCAGTATTCCGTCCGCAGAAGACGGCGGAGTGGATCTGGAAGAATTAAAAAAGGCAGTGGGAGAAGATACGGCCGGACTGATGCTGACCAACCCCAATACATTGGGCCTTTTTGATAAAAACATTTTAGAAATCACAAAAATCGTTCATGAAGCCGGAGGGCTGGCTTACTATGACGGAGCAAATTTAAACGCCGTCATGGGCATGGTAAGACCGGGGGATATGGGATTTGATGTGGTTCATTTAAATCTTCATAAAACCTTTTCTACCCCTCATGGAGGCGGTGGTCCCGGCAGCGGACCAGTGGGATGCAAGAATCTCCTGGCTGAGTTTTTACCTGATAACCTGGTGGAGGAAGAAAACGGATATACGTTTAAACGTCCGGTTCAAACCATGGGACAGGTGAAGAACTTTTACGGAAACTTTCTGATCGTGGTCAGAGCCATGACGTATCTGTTTATGCTAGGAAAGGAAGGAATTCCGGAAGCTTCAAAGCATGCCGTATTAAACGCCAATTATATGATGGCAAAATTAAAGGATGTATATGATATGGCATACCAGGGACCCTGTATGCATGAATTTGTCATGAGCCTGGCCAGGCTAAAAAAAGAAACAGGTATATCCGCTATGGACATAGCAAAAGGACTTTTGGACCATGGCATCCATCCCCCGACCATGTATTTTCCGCTCATCGTATCAGAAGCGTTAATGGCGGAGCCTACGGAAACAGAATCAAAAGAAACCATGGATGAGGTGATATCTGTATTCCTCAGCCTGTATGAAACAGCCGGCTCCCAGCCGGAAACCCTTCATCAGGCCCCCATCCATACGCAGGTCACAAGACTTGATGAAGTAAGGGCAGCCAGAAATTTAATGTTAAAGTATGACTTCTTAGATAAGGAAACCCATAAAGATGATACAGGAAATTAAATATTTAAGCGGAAAGGGCAATGACCCCTATCTGAATCTTGCCATAGAAGAATATTTATTGGATACAACAGAGCGGGATACCTGTATCTTATACCTTTGGCAGAATGAAAATACCGTTGTAATCGGCAAAAACCAGAATCCATGGAAGGAATGCAGGATCCGGGAGCTGGAAGAGGATGGCGGACATCTGGTGAGAAGGCTTTCAGGAGGAGGCGCCGTATACCATGACCTGGGTAATTTGAATTTCACCTTTCTTGTTCACAAGGATCATTATGATCTGGATAAGCAACTGGAGGTCATTTTAAGCGGAGTCAAAAAACTGGGGATACATGCAGAAAAATCAGGAAGAAATGATATTACCGTATCAGGCAGGAAGTTTTCCGGCAATGCCTTTTATACCAGAGGGGAGAAGTGCTATCATCATGGGACCCTGCTGGTTCATGCAGATATGGAGAAGCTTTCCCAGTACCTGGAGGTTTCAAAGGATAAGCTGGCATTAAAAGGAGTGGATTCTGTCAGAGCCAGGGTAACCAATCTTTCCGAGTATCAGCCAGGTCTGACCATTGATATGCTGAAAGAAAAGCTTCTGGAGGCATTTGAGGAAACCTATGGATGCAAGGCGGTTTTCTTAAGACAGGAGGACTTAAACCAGGAAGCATTGTCAGAAGGAAGAAAGAAATTCTCCTCCTGGGATTGGCTGTACGGGCGAAGTATGGACTTTCAGTACGAGCTGTCAAAGCGGTTTGCCTGGGGGAATGCAATCTGGCAGTTTCAGGTGAACGGTGGAATCATAAAGGATCTGCAATTGTATTCCGATTCCATGGAACCGGATCTTGTGGACCGGATTCCCGGGTACATAATTGGAAGCAGATATGAGAATAGGGATATTTGTAATAAACTGGATCAGGTGCCTGCAGAAACGCAGGCCCAGTCTGCCATGACAAAAGATTTAAGAGAGTTTTTTGCTGCTGCAGAATTATAAAAGCCAGGGAGGGATAGGATGGAGGTAATATATGATCTGCTTGTGATCGGTGCAGGACCCGGAGGATATGTAGCGGCGATTAAGGCTGCAAAGCTGGGAATGAAGACCGGGGTGATAGAAAACCGGGAAGTCGGCGGCACCTGCTTAAACCGTGGTTGCGTTCCGGCAAAGGCCATGCTGCATGCTGCCAAATTGTATCAGGAGGTTCAGTCCGGAGAACGGTTTGGTATCATCTCCAAAGAGGTGAGCTATGATTACAGCAAAGTAATGTCCTATAAAAATGAGACTTCTGAAAGTCTCAGACTTGGAGTGGAACAGCTCCTTAAGGGAAATAAAATAGAACGGATCCATGGGACAGGGACGCTGACAAAGGATGGAAGGGTCAGGGTCAAGACGGAGGACGGCGAAGAGATCCTTCAGGCGGACCATATTCTGCTGGCAACAGGATCCAAACCCTCTTTTCCTCCCATTGAAGGAATCCGCCTTCCCGGAATCATGACCAGTGACGAGATGTTTCAGCTTGATCATGTGCCGGAAAACCTGGTGATTATAGGCGGCGGGGTCATAGGGGTGGAGTTTGCCACCGTATTCTCTTCCTTTGGTTCCAAGGTCACATTGCTGGAGGCGGAAGAAAAACTTCTGCCCGGTCTGGATAAAGAGATTTCCCAGAATGTAAAGCTGCTTTTGAAAAAGAGAGGCGTTGACATTCACACCAAAGCATTTGTCCGGAAGATAGAAAAGGAGGGCCTGGATTTTATCTGTACCTATGGGGAGAAGGTAAAAGACGAAGAAAAGATTGAGGTCTTAAAGACCCCATATCTGCTTTTGGCCACCGGACGTATCCCCAATACGGACGGACTGCTGGAGGAAGGGACATTACTTAAAATGGACCGGGGCAGGATTGTGGTGAAGGAAAACTTTGAGACAAGTATGCCGGGTGTGTTTGCTGTCGGAGATGTGATCGGAGATATTCAGTTGGCCCATGCCGCAAGCTCCCAGGGCATCTGTGCGGTGGAAGGGATGAATGGGAAAGACCCTTCCATTGATTTGTCGGTAGTTCCGTCATGCGTTTATATTGATCCTGAAATTGCATGTGTAGGAATGACGGAAGAGGAGGCAAAAGGGAAAGGAATTGAGACCGCTGCCGGGAAGTTCTTGACCCATGCCAACAGTAAGTCATTTATAACTAAGGAAGAGAGAGGCTTTGTTAAAGTTGTAACAGATAAGGAAACGGGCGTACTGCTGGGAGCACAGATGATGTGTGCCAGAGCTACGGACATGATTGGTGAGATGGGAACTGCCATTTCCAATAAACTTACTGCAGTGCAGCTTTTAAAAGCCATGCGGGCTCATCCTACCTATAATGAATCTGTGGCAGAAGCGCTTGAGGACTGTATTGGAGGAGCGATTCATGTCCTGCCCCGCAGGTAATTAATTTTAAAATTCAGATATGGCAGACATAATAGAGCGGTTCTTTTTGCTGAGGAAACCCATATTACAAAGAGTTTTAAGAGGGCGCACACCTGACCTGTCGGGTGTGCGCTTGAATGGTATTCCGGAGGTTGTGGGTTCGATTCCCGTTATCTCACCAAATTTATAGGTGGTTCAAAAAACGGGAAATCTAATGCGTAATTATACTTAACAACCTGCTTGTTTTGTGGTATTCTTGATGTGTGAGGTTTACAAAATATTATTCTTGGAGGGGCTTTAATGAAAAGGAGAAAATGTATTTCGATTGGCTTATTTATTGCTGTATTCTTAAGTGGTGCTAAGCCTGTTTACACCATGGCTTTTGAAAATGCAAGTGTAATACAAGAGTCGCAGAACCAGTTGTCCGTTAAGGTTTCAAAAGTGCATGAAAAATATGGCAATGTATATATTGGTATTAAAAACCCTGATTTTCTAAAAGTATTCCAATATGGCGACATGGTGAATGTGACAATTGGAGAACAGTTCTTAGAGGTTCCGGTATGTTCTTCCTATAGTGATGTGGACAGTAAGAAGGTCGTTATAGTTGCATCATCAGATGAAGAAAAAGCTAATGAGGACATTATATTGGCAATAAATCTGGGCAGCTTTGCAGATACATACGGGACGGCTGTTAATGATAATGTAACGATCACCCTTTCAAAAAAGGGAGGATACCTGGCTGAATACGAAGTACGTCAACTGAAACGTACGAACAACAGAGATGATTATGGCAGTGACCAGGTGTTTGCCAATTTCCGTGAAGTGACTTATGGCAGTATAGCTCCGGGCAGGCTATACAGGTCATCTAACCCCATAAATCCGGAAATTGGAAGAAACCAATACGCTATGCGGCTTACGGAAGATGCGGGAGTTAAGGTTATATTTAATCTTTCCGAAACAGCCCAGGAGGTTGCGGCTCATTTGGGAACCGATGCCGGCGGCGAACTTGCATATTATAAGGGACTGAATGATATAGGTAATGTGTACGCGCTGGGTATGGGACTTGATTTACAATCAGAAGATTTCAAGCAGAAACTTGCTGTTGTTTTACGGGAAATGAGCCAAAAGGAAGGTCCATACCTTATCCATTGCGTAGAGGGAAAAGACAGGACTGGTTTCGTCGCCGCTTTGCTTGAATCCTTAATGGGTGCGAAATATTGGGAGATTAAGGTTGACTATATGGACAGTTTCGTTAATTTCTATAATGTACCTGTAGGGCCTGGTCAATATGACCGGATTGGGAATAACAACATTTTGGAGAGTATGAGGCAGATGGCTGGTATTCCCAAAGGAAGCAGTCTTAAAGGGGTAGATTTGTCCAAAGCAGCAGAGAGTTATATCAAGTCAATAGGTTTAACTGATGATGAAATAGAAAAGCTTAGAGTCAATCTCTCTAACTGAGGCAGTAGGAACAACAGTAAAACATCAGCCTTCACACATAAAGGAGCAATTAAAATGAATGATTTTATGGATTTATGCCTTCGCAGGCAAAGCTGCAGAAATTTTAAAGATCAATTGATTGAACACGAAAAGCTGGTTAAATGTGTTGAGGCGGCCCACCTGGCACCTTCCGGTTGTAATGGTCAGCCATGGAGTTTTGTGGTAGTTGAAAATCCGGAATTTATAGAAAAGGTAGCGGAATCTGCACAGCAGTTGGGATCAAATGGGTTTGCTTCCAAAGCACGGGCATTTTTTGTTGTGGTTGAAGAACATGCAAATTTAATGCCCCATGTTAAAAGCCTTGTAGACAGTCAGTATTTTGCTCCCGGCGACATTGGAGCGGCAATTGCCTATCTTTGCCTGGAAGCCGAATCCCAGGGAATCGGTACTTGCATTTTTGGAATGTATGATAGAGAAAAAGTTGCTTCACTGCTGAACATTCCCAAGGAAAAGCATATATGCGGATTAATTGCAGCCGGATATCCGGCAGATCAGACGGTGCGAAAGAAATCCCGTAAACCACTGGATGAAATTGTCCGGTTCGTTTAAATTCCTTATAATCCTGTAATATAAAGTTCGCGATTCTGCCTGTACATATGTCGTTACACCAATATAATTTCATATTCAGCAATCCCAAAAGTCAGTATTTTGCCTATGGCACTGTACTGACTTTTTTTCTTTCCCCAAGGAATCTTTAATAAAACTTCCCTCAGCATTTTCTGACCTTTGTACCTTCTTTTAATGCATGTAATGGACTTATTGTTGCAAGTACCGTAGGTTCCGCAATAATAGCAGGAATTTTTATTTCCACGTTTTATTTCCATGTTTGGATAATAAAGTACCGTTATAGTTGGTACTGTTAAACAATGATATAATATATAATTACAAATACATGAAGATCAGAGATGATTCCGTGTATTTAGTTAATAATCATATGGAAAAGTGTAGGATGAGTTGATTTGAATAAGAAAAGAGCTGAAAATATTATATTCTCTCTCTGTATTCTTTGCGTACCATTATTTATCTGCGAAGTTCTTTCTTGTCATAATTTTGGACATCTCTCAATAGATGAGGGAACCAGGGAATCATGAGCAGGCAGCAAAAAAAGTGGAAATATATGGAATCCCATGAAAAGAAAGGGAACGGTCGCGGCTAAAAAAATAAATCCATATATGCTATATCGGGGAGTTCGAATGTATTACCGGGCACTGGCTATGATATCGAAAAGTAAGTAAACAGTAAAAACGGTAATTGCCAATCATCTCTTGATTTTCTCTGCATAGTTTCTGTGGAAATACAAAAACTATTGACAGACAGGAGGTATTATTATGGCAAAAGCAGGTATGAGAAGACCAAGTCCCTATGATTCAAACAATCATGGTACGGAGAATCATGAGAAAATGCATCATCCAAAGAATGACCAGGCCCAGGTACCGGAAATCCAGGGTGCTGCAAAGAATGGCAATGAGAAAGCCGGTCCGGTCAATGCTCCAAACTGGGCCAGAGACGATTACAAAACAGGAGATAAGCATTACGGTATTTAATAAAGAGGTACTTTTATGCTTGATAGCAATCCATATGAGATCGGACACTTAATAAGGATTGAGCACATGGAAAGACTTGTTGGAAATGCATTTCTTTCAGACGTTCTTTGTAAGGCAGAATATTAATTTTAAGAGTGTGGCGCAGCATAAAGGCTGCGCCATTCTTTTCCGTCTGTTAACGTATCTTTCCAATGCCATGGTATTGGCAGTTATTCTAAATATTCAAAAGCAATTCTTGGACTTCCGTCTGCCGCATAAATAGTTCCGCATCTCGTAAACCCATTTTTTTGAATCAGATGTTTCATGATCCCGTTATTTTCATGTGTATCTATTCTAAGATGAGAAATCTGTCTTTTGCAATAGTCCACACATTTCGTAAATATGCCGTTTTCCGTCCCATCACTGGCAACCATGTGTATGGCTCCATAAATTGTATCAGATACCCAGGCGCCGTTTTCTATATGGCTGTAAGTAGGATCATCTCCAACGGTAAGAGTGAATACTCCATGTATCTGTTCTTCATTTTCGTAAACATATAGCTGTTTTTTCTTAATAGCCTCTTCAAGCAATTCTTTCGGCGGGAAATGGTTTCCCCATTGGGATGCATTTCCGTTATCAGCCATAAATTTTCTTGCAATTTCATACGCGGTCAAGATCGAAGGTAAATCCTGCGGTTTTGCATGTCTTATCATATACACTCCCCCTTATTCTTTTTTCTGTAATGTGAGGTTGATTGTCCGGGAAACTTTTCATTGAGACGTCGCGGTCATGGGTAAGGCTGTCAGCCGGAGTCTCCCTGTTATTTTTTTATTTATTCCGGGCCTCATTCCGGGGCTGCTTTACTTTCCGTAAAAGCACAGCGCCAAAGGCCATGATAACAAAAAACACTATCAGATAAGCCACCGCAGCAATTCCGTGGGCAAACCAGGCGGCAGCGATCATAAATATACAGCCTGCAAGGGATATACAGGGCATTAATATCCGGTTAAAGAAATTAAGCTCTTTCCCTTTTGCCATGAACATAATAAAAATGGGGATGTACAGGGCATAAATTGTGATTATGGGCAATTCCGAAGAGTCAAAACTGAAGAATCCAAACCAGTTGGAGGTTAAGTTTGCTCCATAAAAATAAAATAACCAGATTCCGCAAAGAAACAATCCTAAAATCGCAGAATTCACAGGCATATTGGTCGCCGGATCAATCTGGCTGAAAACCTGGGGTTTAGGGCCAAGACCTCTTGCGGCAATGGAATAGATCCCCCGTGTACAGCCAAGCATCAGGCCGTTTAAGGTTCCCAGGCATGAAATGATGACAAACACAAACAAAAGGGAACCGCCTGCAGAAGTGAAAATCGTCTGGAAGGCCAGCTTGGCGCCGGCTTCACCGCCAGCCATCATCACTTCATTTTTAATTGTTCCGGCCAAACCGATGTAATACAGAATGTAAACGGACATGGTAATAAAAGTACCTGCAATCAAAGCCAAAGGAAGGTTTCTCTTTGCATTTCTTAATTCTGCGTTAATGCAGGTTGCAATGATCCAGCCCTCATAGGCAAAGCAGGCTGCCACAACGGCCGTAAACAATCCGTTGGAAGTGCTTTGGGACACATAATGGGTGAAATTGTATATGGTCATGCCGCTGCGAAATCCTGCAAACGTTCCCACAACTGCCATTAAAGAGAGGGGGATCAGTTTGATTGCCGTAGTGCTGACCTGGAATTTCCCGGCCAGAACAGGAGATAAGGCATTCATTGTAAAGCTTGAAATCAGGTAAAGGCAGGCAATGGTCATACATTCTCCCCCTGTAATGGAAAATCCAAAGATAACGCAGGTGTACCGGGCGGAAACCCATGCAAGTACGGAGGTAATTGTGGGATAATAAATCAGTGCCATGAACCAGCCTACATAATAGGCATATTTTTTCCCCATTGTGGCTTCCGCATAATCCACTACACCGTTGATGTACTGATATTTGGTAGCCATGACAGAAAAGGTGTACGCACAGGAAATCATAATGATACCGCCGATCACCCACGCCAGGATGCCCTGCTTTAAATTGCCTCCGGTTGCCGTAAGGATCTTTTCCGCCTTAAAAAACACGCCGCTGCCGATGACGATACCTACAACCATTGCTATGGCTGTAAAAAGACCATATTTCTTTTCTAACTTCGGTTCCATAAGTTAACCAGTCCTATTTTTTCATAGGATTCCTTTTTGATTATTCTTTCATCCTCAAAGAAAATAATTGCCATAAAGATGGGGTTATAAGACTCGGCATCCTTTTTTGATGAAACTTTTTTTATTTTATCATAAAATTGTCTATCATTCAGTAAGAATTTTCTTTTTTAGAAATTTTTCCAGTAAATACAAATATTTGTAAACTTCCGAAAAAACATACAGGATTGACAGCATCCCAAAAAATAAGGTATGATAAGTATCAATTATGGGATCCAAGGAGTCATGGATCCCAAACCTGGAAGGTTGGACCTGCAAAACCCATAAGCGCTCAGGCGCTGAAAAAGGGTGAAAGGAGAGTGGCGTCATGGCAAAAATTAAGGAGTTTACTCTGGAAAATATCAAGGAAATCTGTGAGTTTGGCAAGGCGGTCTCGTCGCCTGTGCGGCTTGAGATCATAAAACTGTTATACCAGGATAATTATTCCATAAGCCAGATTGCGGAAACCCTTGATCTTCCCCAGTCCAGTGCCGCTTTTCATTTAAAGCTTCTTGAGGCGGCGGATTTAATCCGTATGGAGGAACAGCCTGGGAGCCATGGGACCATGAAGGTGTGCAGCCGGAAACAGGATTATGCCAATCTCTGCTTTCTGCCCAGAAGCAGCCAGATCAATGAGGTGTTAACCGTTGAAATGCCTGTAGGCGCATTTGTGGACTGCAGCATTTATCCCACCTGCGGCTTATACACGCCCAATGGAGTGGTTGGAATGGAGGATAAGGAGTACAGCTTTTATCTGCCGGAACGGATGAATGCCGGACTCTTATGGACTTCCAAAGGTCATGTGGAATACAGGTTCCCCAATCAGCTTCCTGGGGAAAAACAGCCGGTGCGCCTGTCTTTTTCTATGGAGATTTGCTCGGAGGCGCCTGGGTATGCGGAAGACTGGAAGTCTGACATCACCTTGTGGGTAAACGGTGTGGAATGTGCTACATGGTGCTGCCCGGGAGATTTCGGGTCCAGAAGGGGGAGACTTACGCCTCCCCTGTGGCCCAACGGTTCTACCCAATATGGTATTTTGGTAAAGTGGGAGATCAAGGGAGACGGAACCTATATTAACGGAGAGCGGGCTTCCAAAGTCAGGATCAGCGACATTGGGCTTTCGGAAAACGCCTTTGTCACCATGATCATGGGAAATAAAAAAAGTACAAAATATGAAGGCGGCTTTAATCTTTTTGGAAAGACCTTCGGCGACTATCCTCAGGATATTCTTATGGAAATCGAATATTGATGACATATGGCGAAAGATGAAACAACTGTTTGGAGAATAAATATATTTTCCGGGCGGTTGTTTTTTTATTGCCTTACGGCGGGAAAGCGGTGGACCTGTATTATAACAGAAATTCTATTTTTCTGAAGAAAAGAAATTAATAATACAACAGTAATATTGTTATAAATATAAAAAATGTACAAATAATTATATAAAATAGAGAATAATATATTGACTTACACAATGAAATGGTGTATTGTTGATGTATTAAATCAGTATTACTGTTGTTAATTCGACTTTTTACGAGGAAAAGAGCAACAGGCTGTTTTATGGTTTGCGCGGCAAAATGAACAAAACAAGGAGGTAATTATGAGAAGGGGTAAAAAATGGATGGCTGCATTAGGTGCAGCGGCACTGGTTATGGCAGCACTGTCTGGATGCGGAAGCAGCGCATCAACGCAGACGGCCGGGGAGACTAAAGCAACCCAGGGGGCACAGGAGACCAAAGAGACTTCCCAAGGGGAAACGTCAGCAGCAGCGGAAGAAACAAAGAATGTCAATGACGACGGAACGGTCAACAATCCGGAACAGGTTGCGGTAGACGCCAACAAGCTGGTCATGTGGTCTCTGTTCAGCGGCGGTGACGGCGGTTTTATGACTAAGATGATCGAGGAATATAACGGCACCAATCCAACCAAGCAGGTACAGTCCATTATGCTGGTATGGGCTGATTATTATACCAAGCTTCAGACAGCCGTTGCTGCCGGGAAAGGGCCGGATATCGGAATTTCCCATGCATCCTCCCTGCCCCAATTAGTGGAAGACGGTGTGGTGCAGCCCATCACATCTTATCTTGATGAGCTGGGGATGGATTTAAGCCAGCATTATTCCCAGGCCTCCATTGATGCAGTGACTTTTGACGGAGAAGTTTATGCGGTGCCTTTGGACACTCATGCGGAGATCATGTATTTCAATAAAGGCATATTAGAACAGGCCGGCGTGACCTTAAATACAGACGGAGGAGTTGATATTAAAAGCGTAGATGATTTCTATGCTGTTTGCGATAAGATCAAGGCCGTGATCCCGGAAGATGGATCGACCATTGCCATTACCAACAACGGAGACGATCCTTACCGTCTGTGGTGGGCAACCTATTTCCAGATGGGAGGAACCCCGATTGTCAGCGACGACGGCAAGACGGTCACCCTTGATAAGGAAAAGGCAGTGAAGGCAGCAGAGTTTGTAAAGGGACTTTATGACAAGGGCTATATTAAGGAAGGCATTGATGACCACCAGAAATTTTTCCAGAGCGGAAAAGCGGGAATCTGCATCAGCGGAACCTGGGCCGTAGGTGCTTTTGAGCAGACAGATAACTTAAGCTTTGTGCCGGTGGCATTCCCCAAGCTCTTTGATACGGATAATTGCTGGGCTGACTCCCACACCTTTATGCTTCCTACAAAGAAGACAAGGAATGAGGCTGACAGCAAGGCAGCAGTAGAATTCATGGTGGCGGCATCCATGAAGGGCGGTGTGACCTGGGCAAGCTCCGGCCAGATCCCGGCATGTAAGGAGGTTCTTGCAAGCGATGCCTATAAGGCCCTTCCATACAGAAGCAGCTACATGTCCGAGGTGGAGAAAGCAGTTCTTCCGGCAAAGGTATCTACCTTTAACGGAATGAAAAAGGGCATGATCGACAGCCTTGATACCATCTGGACAGGAAAGGGAGATGCTGCTTCCGGTATTGATGCACTCTATGATGAGCTTGAATCAAACCTTCCGTAATGCTTACGAAACAGAGGGGGGATACTTCTCCCCTCTTATAAAAGGGATTGTATCGTTGGGGAGGGCAGGAATTTGAGCAGAAGCAGAAAAATAAGAGATATGGCTACGGGCCTGGGATTGTGCTTTCCTTTTTTGGCCTTATATACGGCCTTTACCATATGGCCGGTTCTCCAGGGGCTGTATGTGAGCCTGCATAAGTGGTCCTTAATGGGTAAGGTAAAATTCGTAGGACTGGACAATTACATTAAATTTTTATCGGATCAGAAGTTTATTGACGCACTGAAACATACGCTCTTCTTTGTCCTCCTTTCTGTGCCATTTCTGGTGATCATGGCTTTGATACTGGCCCTGTTTGCCAACAGGCCGGTGAAGATCAAGCGGGGATTAAGGATCGCATATTATCTTCCCAGCATTATTTCCGTTTCTGTTGCGTCCTTTATTGCAAAATATATGTTTGCGCCCTATATGGGCTTTGTAAACGGAGTTCTCCATCTGACCGGGCTTTTAGGTCCGGGATCGGAAATCCAGTGGCTGATTGACACCAATCATGCATGGGCAGTGGTTACCATGATGACTGTATGGTGGACCGTAGGGTTTTCCATGCTTTTATACTTATCGGCTCTGCAGGATATCTCTCCGGAGATTTACGAGGCCGCGGAAATTGACGGGGCGGCAAAATGGCAGCAGTTGTTATCCATTGTCCTGCCCCTGCTAAAGCCAACTACCTACTTAATCGTCATGCTGCAGATCATCGCCAGCTTTAAGGTGTTCGGCCAGATTTACTTAATTACGGTGGGAGGGCCGGCAGGAAGCACAAAGCCTTTGATTCAGTATATTTATGAAACGGGATTTACGAAAAACAATATGGGCTATGCCGCTGCCATGTCCTATGTGTTGTTTGCCATTCTGGTGGTGTGCACCCTCTTCCAGAAGGCGGTTCAGAAAAAGGGGGAAAAGAAAGATGAAGCATAAGAAAGTAAAGGCAGGGAGTGTTGTTCTGACCCTTCTGTCCGCCGGGCTGGCCGTCATTTTTCTGGCACCTGTGTTATGGGCTTTTTTCGTATCCCTGCAGTATGAGGGGAAGCAGATCAAAAGCGTGGTCAGTTGGTTTTCTCCTCCTTATACCTTTGGGAATTATCTGGACCTGATTATCGGTTCCGATGTTGCCAAGTGGCTGCTTAATTCTGTGATCGTTGCAGTACTTGTTACGGTTTTGACCATCCTTTTTTCTGCCATGGCAGCTTATGCCCTGTCAAAAATTAAATTTATGGGAAGAAACAAACTGTATTTTTACTTTTTGCTGGGACTCATGGTTCCGGGGGAAGCGACCATTGTTCCGCTGTTTATTACAGCCAACAGCATGCACCTCATTGATTCTTACGCAGGGCTGCTTCTGCCGTCTGTGGCAGTATCCATGAATCTGATCATCATGGTGACGTTTTTTAAAGGGATTCCGGATTCCCTCATTGAAGCCGCAAGGATCGACGGCGCCGGAGAGCTTACGATTTTTGCCAGGATCATCATGCCTTTATCAAAGGCGGTGGTTTCCACTATCAGCATTTTTGCATTTATCGGAAGCTGGAATAATTATCTGTGGCCCCTGCTTTGCGCCATGGACAGCAGTAAATTTACATTGCCTGTGGGCATTCCTATTTTTGCCGGAACTTACACCGTGGATTATGTGAAGCCGATGACGGCCAATATGATCGCGTCCATACCTGCCATCATCATTTATCTCATATTTGAAAAACAGATCGTGCAGGGAATCACCATGTCCGGCGTTAAGGGCTGACTTAAGTAAAAACAAACACCTTACAAGTATACCTTAATGCCATAAATCAGGCAGGAAAGAGGAAAGGAGAACTATTACATGCTATGCTATCAGAAGGACTATCCAAGACCCCAGTTTGTCCGTAAGGACTGGACCAATTTAAACGGCATTTGGGACTTCAATTTTGATGATGAGAATAGAGGGGAGATCAAAGGCTGGTATAAGGGCTTCCAGGGGGAAAAAGAAATATGCGTGCCCTTTACTTATGAAACGAAGAAAAGCAATATCCATGATGAAGGGGTCCACAATTTTGTGTGGTATGGCCGCAGGTTTCAGGCGGAAAAGGAGAAATTAGCCGGGAATAAGCTGGTTTTGCATTTTGAGGGAAGTGATTTCCTTACAAAAGTATGGATCAACGGGCAGCTTGCCGGAATACATGAAGGAGGATATTCCCGCTTTTCCTTTGATATCACAAATCTTGTAACGGATGGGGAAAACCTTGTGGTCGTAAAAGCGGAGGACCATTTGGATCCTCAGCAGCCCAGGGGAAAGCAGCGTTGGGTTTCTGAGAATTTTGGCTGCTGGTATGTTCAGACAACAGGGATCTGGAAGACCGTATGGATGGAGTATGTGCCGGACATCAGCTTAAGTTCGGTGAAAATGACTCCTGATTTACCAGAGGGCAGGCTGGAACTGGAGTATACCGTGGACTGTCCGGCTGCCCTTGACGGGAGAAGGCTGGAGGTGGAAGCGGTCGTAAGCTTTCAGGGTAAGTTTGTCACGAGGACCATCACCGGCATAGGGAAAAATCCTACAAAGGCTTCCATTGACTTAGAGGCGGCTGAAGCAGATAATCCTTGGGGAATACGTACATGGACTCCGGCGGCTCCTCAGCTTTATGATATCAGCTTTTGCACCCGGTACGACGGAGAGGTGTGTGATGAGGCAGGATCTTACTTTGGCATGCGTGAGATCCACATCGACGGTTCCAACATTCTTCTCAATGGGGCACCGCTGTATCAGAGACTGATCCTTGACCAGGGGTATTGGGAGGAAACTCATTTGACGCCTCCTGATGAGGAAGCCTTGATTGAAGATATTGATAAAATCCATGCTTTGGGATATAACGGTTTGAGGAAGCATCAGAAGACAGAGGATGAACGGTTCCTCTACTGGTGTGATGTAAAGGGAATGCTGGTGTGGAGCGAGGCCCCGGCCGCTTATGTTTATTCCCACCGGGCAGTGGAGCTGTTTACAAGGGAATGGCTGGATATTGTGAAGCAGAATTATAATCATCCTTCCATTATTACATGGACTCCTATAAATGAATCCTGGGGGGTTCCTCAGGTTGAGACCAATAGAAAGCAGCAGCATTTTACGGAAGGGATTTATCATCTGACGAAAAGCGTTGACCAATACCGGCCGGTGATCGTAAATGACGGCTGGGAGCATACGGTTTCAGATATCATCACCCTTCACGATTATGAAGAGAAGGGGGAAGTGCTAAGGAAACGTTATACAGAATATAAGGATGAGATCATGACGGCAGAGGTTTACCACTCCACCTATAAATCGGCTTTTGCCAATGGCTTTTCCTACAGGGGCCAGCCGGTGATGATCAGTGAGTTTGGAGGTATCGCATTTGACAGCGACAAGGAAGGCTGGGGATATGGGAATAAGGTCAATACCAAGGAGGACTTTTTAAAGAGGTTTGAGAGCATTACCACAGCCATTAAAGAGATCCCTTATGTATGCGGCTATTGCTATACCCAGGTCACGGATGTGCAGCAGGAGGTCAATGGACTGATGGATATCAGAAGAAACTTTAAGGTGGATCCGGAGAAGGTAAAGGAAATAAATGAGAAGAGAGTGGCTTTCTGGAGGGATGAACTCCGGTAGCATACAGCTCTTGCCAGGACTTGATCAATATTATTTTTTATTGTGGATAGTTGGTAAAAAAACAGTCACTCCTGCAAAAGGACATTGCCTTTTGCAGGAGTGACTGATCTTTTTTTATTTTGGTGTCATTATTGTGTGAACATAAGCCAGCATTTCTTCTTTCGACTGTATCGTTTGAGTATGATCGATGATCTGCTGCTGTGTTTGCCCGGGCAAGGAAAAAAAATGATCCATTGCCTTATATTCTTCAAGTGCCAGGCCAAGGCCTACCGGTAATTCTGCACCGCTGGTGTATTTTTCCATCTTTAACCCCCTCTTTGAATGTGATTTTTATATGGCGGTATTATTTGATTGCAGATGACGGAACGGATTGTTAAGATTTATCCATCAACTGTTTTTCCTGCTCTTCAATCATCTTTTTCACCATATAGCCATATTGATAAGACGTCATTTTGCCATAATCATTGCTTTTTATAGGAAAGCCGGTTTCTTCAGCGATTTCATATTTAAATCTGTCAAGAGCTTCCCTTGCTTCTGGAATTACATTGCTTTTTGGCATATATAATCACCTCAATTCGTTTTATAAGATATTATTAAGTTTTTTAGGAAAAATATTCAGAAGCATAAATATATGGAGGTTTTCTTCCGAGTGTGGCAAACAGCCGGACAACAGTCAAACATATATGTAAACGGATTCTAAGGGGAAAGGGCAATATCATACAAGAATTCTATTGCCGCTTGTGGTACACTGAATATCAGAGAATCGGGGAAGGAGGATAAGTTTATGAAACAGGAGATAAGAATGGTAAAGTATGATGCTGAATTGAAAGTGGAAGCCTATCACTTTCAAGGCATTATGCAGAAGTTTCCCAATCACTTTCACCAGTATTATGTGATTGGTTTTATTGAAAAAGGCCGCCGGTATTTATCCTGTAAGAACCAGGAGTATACCATAGAGCCGGGAGACTTGTTACTGTTTAATCCAGGTGATAATCATACCTGTGAGCAAATTGATGGTAAAACCCTGGATTATCGCTGCATCAATATTCAGTCGGATATAATGAGCAAGGCTGTCTTTGAAATAACAGGAAACGAGTATTTGCCTTATTTTACGTCCCAGGTGGTTTTCCATAATGAATTGGTGGCAATACTCCGGGAATTGCATCAAATAATTATGGAGGAAGAAAAGGATTTTAGAAAAGAGGAAATCTTCTTTTTCCTTTTGGAACAGTTAATTGAAGAATATACGGATCAGGCAGTACCTCCAGGAGATACGGAACAAAGTGCGCAGGCGAGGGAGATATGCCAATTCCTGGAAACTCACTACATGGAAAACATTGCCCTGGAAGACCTTTGTAAACTGACCGGATTGAGCAAATACTATCTGCTTCGTTCTTTTACCAAACAAAAGGGGATTTCACCTTACAGCTACTTAGAAACCATACGGATTGACAAGGCAAAGAAACTGCTGGAACAGGGCATTTTGCCCATTGATGCAGCGTTACAGACCGGGTTTACAGACCAAAGCCATTTTTCAAACTTTTTCAAAAAGTTTATCGGGCTGACACCAAAACAATACTGGAACATTTTTAAGGATATCCAAAGCTGATTTTTTACATAGAAAGGGATTTCATGGACGGAAAAAAAGAAATTCAAGGACACTTGCTTGCATTTGTGACGATTTTTATTTGGGGTACGACTTTTATATCAACTAAAATACTCTTAAAAGCAATGTCACCTGTTGAAATATTGTTTTTAAGATTTGCCATAGGATATGTCCTGCTGGTTCTGGTTTATCCTCACAGATTCAGGATCAAGGACAGAAAGCAGGAGCTGTATTTTGCAGGAGCTGGTTTATGCGGCGTAACGCTGTATTTTTTGCTTGAGAATATTGCTCTGACCTATACCTTTGCGTCTAATGTAGGGGTTATTGTATCCATTGCACCGTTTTTCACCGCCATTCTTGCCCATTGTTTTTTGGACCGAGAGAAATTGAAATTGGGATTTTTTATGGGATTTGCCCTTGCGGCTGCCGGAATTTTTATTATCAGCTTTAACGGAAGCAGCCGCCTGCAGTTGAATCCTCTGGGAGATATACTGGCTGTTTCAGCCTCCGTGGTATGGGCTGCCTATTCTGTTTTGACAAAGAAAATCAGCGGGTTCCATTACAATACCATTCAGGCAACGCGGAGAATTTTCTTTTATGGGCTGCTGTTTATGCTGCCTGCATTGCTGGTATTTGGATTTCAGCCCAGCATAAATCAACTGATACAGCCGGTTAATCTCTTTAACATCCTGTTTTTAGGCTTGGGAGCATCTGCTCTTTGCTTTGTAACGTGGAATTCTGCGGTTAAAATATTGGGTGCAGTTAAAACCAGTGTTTATATTTACGCGGTTCCCGTAATAACCGTTGCCACTTCCGTTATTGTGCTTCATGAAAGAATTACAGGGATTGCTGTGATCGGGATTGTGCTTACATTGGCGGGATTATTGGTTTCACAGAGTAGAACATTCTTAAAGACAAGAGGAGTTTTGAAGTATGAGTGATATGAAATGTGTTATGATTATAGATTCAAAGCTTCCGGTCAAACCCACTTAGGTATCGTTTCAATTCCTGTTACAATGGAAGGGGACCATAATTATTTTGGAATAGCTATTTATGGAAGCAAGAAAAAGGTAAACAAACTGACAGGATTTATGGCGCTTTTAAGATAAACGGCATAACCTTCCTTCACCGCAATGGATTCCGGGAAGGAAGGCTGGAGAAAACTATATAATAAACCACCAGATAAGAATTGTAAGCCCGGCGCCGGCAATGCAGCAGATCATATCATTCATCGTATCCACAAGACCGGCGGGCTGAATTGCTTTTTCAGATACATGGTTAATGGAAGCATGGACCTTTTGCCATCGCTGTGCATTTCCATGAAATATACAATCGGTTATATATTCAAGGACTTCCCAAAACACATGAAGTGTTATGGAAAAGGTAAAACCAAAGAGCAGAATTACGGAGTTTATAATATCAGATCCTGTACCGGCAATTGCAATCCCAAAACCCACGAACCCAGCGCCGGACAGGAAATGTATTGCACGATCCCACCATTTATATTTATCATAGAAGTGGAAGGAGCTGCCCAGGTATAATGCCATAAATAGGATGATCAAATAAACAAAGATGCTGAAGGAATCAACTTGTATTTGAAATACCCCATGCAAAAATCCAGGTAAAAATGACAATGCAAATACCAGGATAAGGGATTTCATTAACTTAAATTCCCGCTTGTAAATATGATAAATTGCCAGCACAAATAAAACACACCGAAAAATAACCTCGCAGAGATCCAAAAAATTCATATCATCACCTCACGAGTTGAGTATGCACAGCGGCTGAAAAAATATGCGTTTGTTGAAAATACAGGCCATTTTGTGTATTGTCCTGGGTCTGCTTTGCTGTTGCCTGAAGATTTTAAGTTTGAAGTCTTAAAAACGAAATTCCTGCTCAATCAGTTTTTCCGCATATTCTTCCACGGTTTTCTCGATTTTCCGGTAAGTCTCAAGAACCTCTTTGCCCTTTTCAGTCAAACGGGTCCCTCCCCGTTCATTTCCACCCTTTTCAGAAATGACAACAGGAAATCCCAATTCTTCTTCCAGGGTCCGGATCATCCGGATGGCTTTTGGATAGGAAATCCCCGTGTATTCCGTTGCCTTTTTTATGGATTTATTCAGTTCAATGGCATCCAGCATTTCTTTTACGCCTTTGCCAATAAAAATTCTGTCTTTGCCAATCCTTATTCTTGTAATTACACGCATGATTTGCCTCCTAATGAATAAAACGGATATGCTTGGATATTCAGTTACTTCACAAACTCAAGGTTGAAAGATGTTTTTCTTTCAACCTTATATTACCTCAGATTTACTATACAAAGATTTTTGATTTGTGGCAAGAGGAATGTGAAACAAATAAAATCAAAAAATCAAAATTTTTGTTAGCTTGATTTTTTGAATCCGATATATTAATATGTTTATATCGAGAAAAAAGAGAAAATTCTTCCTGGTTTTTGGGCGGTTTGAACAAAATGGCCAATGATTTTTCAATTTTCACCTAAAAAAATTTGTTGATCATAAAAAATCAGGATGAAAAAAAGAAAGGAATTACTTATCATGCGGAGAATACCTAAGAAGAAACGTATCTATTTGTCAGGATTGCTTTTATGCATCACACTTGCATTAAGCGCCTGCAAAGGAGCCGGAACCACTGCCGGTTCAGCAGTCCAGGAGACACAGCCGGTAACAGAAAGCAGTACTGCCAAGTCTGAGGAAATGGCAAAAACAGAGAATGAATCCTCCCAGGCGGCACAAAACGATTCCCCAGTCCAGGAGGTTACAGACCATGCAGGGCGTAAACTGGAATTGCCTGCAACCATCAGCCGCGTATATTCCACCAGCCCCATAGGCACCATGCTCATGTATACCTTTGATGACAAAATGGTAGCCGGTGTAAATGTGAACATATCCGATGCAGAAAAAGCCTATTTGACAGAATATTATGCAGCACTTCCGAATCTGGGAGGCTGGTATGGCAAAGGAAATCAGGGAAACATTGAAGAGATCATCAAAGCAGCACCGGATGTGGTCCTTTCCAGCGGAACGGATCAGGGAAGCATGGATCAGGCAGAGCAGCTTCAGAAACAGCTTGGCATACCGGTGATATTAGTGAAAAGTGATTTAACGGACTTACCGGAAACCTACCGCTTTTTAGGCAAGCTGTTGGGCAAGGAAGAACGGGGAGAAGAGCTGGCCTCCTATACCCAGAAGACATTGGATCATGCAAAAGAGATCACAGCCAAAATTCCTGAGGATAAAAAGATCCGTGTTTACTATGCAGAAGAGCAGGACGGTCTTCATACCGACCCATCAGGTTCCTCTCATTCCCAGTTAATCGACCTATGCGGCGGAATCAATGTAGCAGATTGTGAAATCACGCCGGGATACGGACGCACCGCCGTGTCCATTGAACAGGTTATGAAATGGAATCCGGAACTGATCATCTGCAGCGTGGACAATGGATTTGCAGATTCCAGCAGCTATAACACCATCATAAACGATGGGAAATGGTCTGCTATCCCTGCAGTTAAAAGCGGCCTGGTGTTTGAGACACCCATGCAGCCTCAGAACTGGTTTGACAGGCCGCCTTCTGTAAATACGGTCATTGGGATCAAATGGGTCCATTCCATACTGTATCCGGAATACGTGGATTATGATATCAAGGAAGAAACAAAAGAATTCTATAAGATGTTTTATCACGTGGAACTAAGCGATAAAGATGTGGAAAACATCACAAAGAACGCTTTGCGAAAGTGAATCAAATCATGATAACAAAGGAATTATTGACAGATAACATTGCTGTGGTTTTAGAAACCTATCCCTATGCCGGCGACTTTTTTGCAGCCTCCGGTATAGAGGGCTTTTCCCGGCAGCCTCATTGTAACGTCCGGCAGTTTATTGACGAAATCCCCGAACATTTGCTGGAGGACATCGGCGCTTCCCCTTCCTTGCTGGCAGATCATTTTATCCTGTTTTTAAACCGGATGGAGTCTTTGAAACAGAAGAAGAAATCCGTGGAAAAGATCACCATCATAGGAGGAGAGAACAAATTGGGAGAAGGTGAGAATCTTTCCTTTTCCATAGAAAAGGGGGAGATCATCACGGTTATGGGGCCCACGGGATCAGGAAAAAGCTGCTTATTGGCAGACATTGAATGCCTGGCCCAGGGAGATACCCAGACAAAACGGAAAATCCTCATTGATGACCGTGTCCCCAGTGACAGGGAGCGCTATCAGATCGAAAATAAACTGATCGCCCAGCTTTCCCAGAACATGAATTTTGTCATGGATCTTCCTGTCATGGGTTTTCTGCGCCTTCACGGGGAGAGCCGGATGATCCAATCCCTTGACAAGGTGGTCGAGAAAATTTTTGATACGGCCAATGACCTGGCAGGAGAACGGTTTTCCAAAGAAACGCCTTTGACAGAGTTAAGCGGAGGCCAGTCCCGTGCCCTGATGATTGCGGACACTGCTTTTTTAAGTGCCTCCCCCATTGTGCTGATCGATGAAATTGAAAATGCGGGAGTAGATCGGAAAAAAGCGCTGCGCCTGCTGGCTCAGGAGCAAAAAATCGTGCTCATGTCTACCCATGACCCCATCCTTGCTTTGATGGGGGATAAGCGCATCATTATTGAAAATGGCGGCATAAAATCGGTGCTGGTGACCAGCGATATGGAAAAGAGAAATTTAAAGGAACTGGAAGATATGGACAGAAAAACAACAAGGCTGTTACAGATGCTCCGCGGGGGTGAACGGGTGGAGATATCGGTTTCAATGCTTTAGTCAGGAGGTTTATTGTGATAACAGGAACGATGAAGCTTAAAGAGATTCTGGAACAGTATCCGGAAAGTTTTGAAGTGTTCCGGTCCAATGGCTTTGACTGCGAAGAGCCGGAGCATTTTTTAGAAGAGGCAGGCCCGGATACCATGCTAAAGACCCTGCTTTATGTAAGGGGCTTAAATCAGGAGCTTTTTTTATATTATTTGGACAATGCCGTCTTAAAGGCAGAGGCAGAGCGCCAGTATCTTCTTGAGGATTTTTCACCGGGGGAAAAGCTGGATTTTTACGGCAATACCATTTGCCCCTTAAAATTCACCTTCCGGGATGCCCTGGAAGACCTGGAGCGGAAATATAAAAAGCACCATAGGGTTTCAAGAAAGTGCTATTTGGAGTTCGGGAAAATGACAGACGATACCTGTGAGGAATCCTGGGCAGATCCTGATCCAAAGCTCTTTCCGGGACTGCTGTTTTCAAAAGAATTTAATGAATACCTGGGTCTGGATTTTCAGAAAAAAATGTCCGGGATGTTTGCAGGAGGCTTCTGTCAGAACGTAAATCCGGCATTAAAAGCGGCAGGTTTATGGGATTCGGAGGATGTTTATACTGTTTACGGCGTTATGGCGGAAATGTTTATGATCGACAAGAAACGGCTGGGCAGCCTTCCGGTTCCCAGGACCCTGGAGGACCTCCTTGATCCGGTCTATGAGAATAATATCATTATCTTTGGAAAAGACCGGGACACCATATCCAATGCCATGTTTTTATACATATACAAGCTGTATGGCGAGGAAGGGATCCGGAAATTTGCCAAAAACGTGAAGCATGCCCTTCACGGCAGCGTGATGTCAAAAACAGCCGGAAGCAACCGGCCGGAAGGAGGAGCCGTTTATCTTGTTTCCTGGTTTTTCGCCCAGACCTGTGTGCGGGATGAGGTGGAGATTATATGGCCTGATGACGGGGCCATTACCCTGCCAATGTACATGCTTGTGAGAAAGGATGAGGCAGAGAGGGTAAAGGATATTGCGGATTATATCATTGGAAATGAATTTGCCCAGGCTTGTGTAAAGGCTTATACGCCGCCCATGAACGGGGAGGTGGATGCAAAGCTGCCCCCTGGCGCCGCTTTTCAGTGGCTGGGATGGGATTTCATCCGCGAGCATGATATTCCTTCTCTGGCGGAACACTGCCTGGATGTCTTTTTTCAGGAATGGCAGAGGGTTCATCCCGGAGGTGTATTATGCCCATGAAATTGATTACGGTTTCCGGGCCGCCTTCTGCGGGAAAAACTTCTGTTCTGATCCGGATCATTGAACAGCTTGGAAAGGACAAGGCAGGAGTGGCAAAATTTGACTGCCTGTCCAGTTCGGATGCAGACCGGTTTGAGGAGCATCAGATCTGTTCTGTTGTGGGGCTTTCGGGAAACTTATGCCCGGATCATTTTTTTGTCAGCAACATAGAAGAGTGTGTGGCCTGGGGATTTAAAAATGATTTTGAATATCTTGTGATTGAAAGTGCCGGGCTGTGTAACCGGTGCTCTCCCCATTTACGTGAATTTTTAGCTGTATGTGTGATCGATAATTTATCAGGCATCAATACCCCTCACAAAATCGGCCCCATGCTTCGTTATGCCGATCTTATTATTGTTACAAAAGGGGATATCGTATCTCAGGCGGAAAGGGAAGTTTTTGCATTTAAAGTAAAAATGGCAAACCCAAAGGCGGATATATTATTTCTTAACGGGATTACAGGACAGGGGGCTTTTGATGCCGCGGAATATTTCCGAAAAGGGAAAACCCTTCTTTCAGGCAATATGCAGGACTGCCGCCTAAGGTTTACCATGCCAGCGGCCCTTTGCTCCTATTGTCTGGGAGAGACCCGGGTGGGGGAAAACTTCCAAAAAGGAAATATTAAAAAAATGAAGATAGGATGATCAGAAGTGGATCAAACAAAAAATAAAATACAGCCGGTGGGGATGCTGTGGCTGCTTGCGCTTCTCTTGCTGGCTTCCATATTGCTGTCTTTACTGGCCGGACGTTTTCCCATATCCCTGGCAGACGTTATAAAGACGCTGTTAGGGTATTCAGAAGACCAGCAGATCGCGCATATCATTTATCAGGTCCGTCTGCCGCGGATTTTTGCTGCCATCCAGGTGGGAGGAGCGCTGGCGGTCAGCGGCGCGGCGTATCAGGGGATGTTTAAAAATCCGCTGGTATCGCCTGATTTACTGGGAGCGTCTTCGGGCGCTTCTTTTGGCGCTGTGCTGGGAATTGTTTTGTCGGTTGGCATTGCCGGCACCAAGATAATGGCCTTTGCATTTGGCCTTGTGGCTGTTATGATGGCATGGTTTATTGCCGCGCGGATCGGAAAAGGAAATAATACGGTGTTTTTATTGGTATTAGGGGGAATTCTGGTCAGCGGCCTGTTTCAGTCTTTGATCACTTTGATGAAATACACTGCGGATACGGAAAACAAGCTGCCGGAAATCACCTTTTGGCTCATGGGGAGCTTAAACAAGGCCACCTGCCAGGATGCCATAGGCATGGTGGCGCCTTTTTCCATATGTATCGCAGTCTTGGTGTTTTGCAGCAATAAAATCAATATTCTTTCCTTAGGTGAGGATGAGGCAAAGGCATTGGGCGTGAATACCCGGTGGCTGCAAGCCGTCATCACCATTACAGCCACCGTTTTAACAGCATATTCCATATCAGTGACCGGGACAATCGGGTGGATTGGGCTGATCGTTCCCCACTTGGCAAGAATGCTCATGGGTCCTAATTTTAAATATGTGATCCCCGGCTCTCTGCTTTTAGGGGCCGTTTACCTTTTGCTGATGGATGATTTGTGCCGCAGTTTAATGACCATTGAGATCCCTCTTGGAATCACTACATCCCTGGTTGGAATCCCCTTCCTCATATTTCTGATGAGCAGAAGAGAAAGCGGTTGGTGAAGCAAATGAAAATGGAAATGAAAAATCTAAGCTGCGGCTATCATGGCCATGCAGTGATCGAAAATATCAATATTACCATCGGAACAAAGGAAATGTGGTGTGTGCTTGGGTCGAATGGGGTGGGGAAAACGACGTTTTTTAAGACGGCCCTTCGCTTGCTGGAGCCTATAAGCGGTGGTATTCTGTTAAATGACATTCCCCTTGAAAGCTGGAACAGGAAGGAGCTGGCAAAGCAGATCGCCTATGTTCCTCAAAACCATGTTCCGCCCTTTGCATTTACAGTTAAGGAGGTCATTGCCATGGGAAGAAATCCCCATCAACAGGGCATGGGAAAGCTTGGGGGAGAGGACCGGAGGGCAGTGGAAGAAGCTATGGAGCTGTTGGGGATTGAATCTCTTTGCAATAAGGATTATACCCAGATCAGCGGAGGGGAGAGGCAGCTTACTCTGATCGCCCGGGCCATTGCCCAGCAAACGTCCATATTGGTTATGGACGAGCCTGTTTCCAACTTAGATTTCGGCAACCAGGCCAGGATTATTTCCCATATCTGCGGTCTGGTGGAAAAGCTTGGCCGGACCGTAATTATGACGACTCATTTTCCGGACCATGGGTTTTTGGCGGATGCAAATGTATTGATGCTCTTTAAGAACAAAAAGCATTGTGTGGGGAAAGGCAGAGATATCATTACGGAACAGGCCGTAAAAGAGTTATATGATATTGAAAACCGGATTCTTTATTTAGACTCCTGTAAAAAAACGATTTGTGTGTCATTGTGAAAGGGGAAGAAGTTCCGTCTATTCACCCAAACGGGAATTCAAAGCTTCCCATGGAAGACACCTGTTATTCAAAACTCAGGAAAAATAATGGATATAGTCAAATCGGTTGTTTTCCCCCGATCCATGGTGACGTTGAAAACTTAATATTGACCTTCATCAGTTTTTCAGGTATTATGATACAAATATCAGGAAGAAACTGGAAAGAGAGGGCAAACTATGACACACCTTGGAACGGTATATCTGGAAACGCAACGGCTGGTATTGAGGAAATTTACCTTAGAGGATGCGGAAGCAATGTTTAAAAATTGGGCTTCCGATACCCAGGTCGCAAAATATCTGACATGGCCGGCCCATAAGGATGCTGACACTAGCAGAATGGTGCTGAAAAAGTGGGTAAACGACTATTCCGGGATGGACAATTACCAGTGGGCCATTGCCTTAAGAGAGTCCCCGGCTGAGCCCATTGGTTCCATAAGCGTGGTATCCCTCAACGACAGTGTTGCCTCAGCCCAGATCGGATATTGCATTGGACGCAAGTGGTGGCATAAGGGCATTACTTCTGAGGCTCTTAAACGCGTTGTGGATTACTTATTTGATGAGGTGGGAATGAACCGCATAGAAGCATGGCATGACACCCAAAATGCCAATTCAGGCGCTGTCATGGAGAAATGCGGTATGAGATACGAGGGGACAATGCGGCAGGCCGGCCGCAATAATGAGGGGATCCGTGATCTTTGTTATTATGCCATATTGTCCTCTGACAGAAAATGATAAGTATCATGGAATCCGGCAGGGCGGCAGGGCCGGTTTGCCACAGTCCAAGGAAATATAAGGCAGTGCTTTGAATTAAGGGGCTGCCGCAAAAGAGAGAGTCTGCATCAGATATTGAATATTACACACCTCTGTGTAAACAATATCAGGTCTTGGTCCCCTTTTTGCGGCAGCCCCCTGCCGTCATATATAGGTTAGGTAATGTTTATATTTTATCCGGATTGTGATTATTTCCAGCGTTTAAGAGTTGGCAATAAAGCTGTGATTACTTTCCTTGCTTCTTCGTTTCCCATAGATCTGCCTAGAGCAGGCACGATCATATCAGCCATTTCTTCCATGGTCAGGTGTGGGTCAATGAATTTTCCGCTTTTATAGCAGTTTGTGCAGTAAATGCTTCTGTTTCCGTCAGGTTCTGTTGCAATGAAATGAGCATGCTCTTTGTTAAAAGGTAGACTGCAGCTTTGACACATCGTTACTTCTGCCATTTTCATCATTCCTTTCATATAGTAACTCAGTCAATAGTTGGTTTATATTGCAAATTGAAGCTGGTTTTATTATAAAGGAAGTTCTTGGGGCTTGTCAACGGCAAGCCGGAAGGCTTTTGCGGGATTTAAATTTAACGGCCGGTTCAGACCCTGATGGAGGACATTAAGATACTGTTAAGATTTCCTATTCTCTCTTCCTTTCCAAGGCGATTTTCATTAAAATAAAGATGGAGAAGGAGGATTAATTTATGAATACCTTTATTATTATTATGATTGCTATTTATGGGGTCATAGGTGGGTTGTCCACCCTGTATTTGTTTTTCAGCATGCCTGCGGTTATTATATGGAAGATTTACCGGAAGTTTAAATATCACATATCTTTAATGAATTAATGGTTGCATAAAATCCGAATTTTAAATAAAGGGTGTGCCTTTCTATGATTTTCACATGATAGAAAGGGACACCCTTATGCATATAAAGTTGTGGCTGTGAAAGAACGGCAGGCCTGGGGGGCGGGTGCAGTAATATCCTGAATAGACATGGTCTTTCACGGAAATGCCTCATTCCATGACATGGCTCCAGATACCTGTGACGGTTATGACCGGGTTCTTTAAACATTGGTAAGCCTTCGAAACAGATTGTTCACATCCATCTGGCCATATCCCCATATGTTATTGGGATAAATAATGGCGCTTTCACGCCGGGCGCCTCTTATCAGCAGGCGGTTTACATCGTATCCGGTCATAGAAGTATAATTCCCTCTGGGAATGGCCCATTCCAGGATCATGGCAATGGCGCCGGCTGTGTGAGCTGCCGCTGCTCCTGTTCCGGTAATTGTTCCATACTGGTTCCCCGGAACGGCACAGGGAATCTGATAGCCTGGAGCGGCGATATCTGGTTTGACCATGCCGCTTCTGGTGTAGCCTCTGCTTGATTCTATGAGTATGCTGTCATTAAACTGGTTATAGGCCGTAACTGTCAGTTGATGGAGTCCGTTACCGGGAGAGGTTATGGTTGTATCCGGGTTTGGACTGAGAAAAAAGGTTTCATTTGAAATAAGGTTTCCGGAAGGCAGCCAGGCATGGAAGGATATGGGCTCGTTTTCAGTGCTTTGGACCCGAATGCTCCAGACTCCTGGCTGGGGATCCTTAAAGCGAAGCAATATCAACTGGTCACCGGTTTCCTCTTCAAATATAAAGTTATTGACCCAGATCACACTTGGAGTGAAAATAAAGTTGAACATTCTGCAGGAACCGATGGAGGGATAAATAAGCTGAGTGGATTCCCGGTTTGGTGAAGAAACATCTACGGCCAGCCGTCCAAAGGCATAGGGCCATATTTCCATGGAAAATAATTTATCCTGTTCCCCTACTCTTAATTCAAAGTCATTGTAAAAGGGAGCCTCCGTCGTATTGTTAAAGTAATGTCGGCGGTTGTTTCCTTCATTCCCGGCGGAAACAGAAAGACCGATTCCGGGAAGCCTGCCTAAATAGTTTAGAAAATTGCTGAGGGCGCCATTTCCGTCATGACCTTCCTGGCTGCTTCCCAGGGCGATACATATGACTACGGGACGGCTTACACTTTGCGCATAGGCATTCAAGTAGCGTATCCCCAGTATGATATCAGATTCCTGAAAGCACAAAATATCGTCTGGTACAAAAAAGATTTCCTTAAGATTTTGCTTTGCATCCTTTAACTTTACAACTACCAGTTCGGATTCCGGTACAACACCGGAAAAGGTACCATCTGGACTAGGTTTTCCGGCAATTACGCTTGCAATGGCTGTGCCGTGGCCGTTGGTGTCAACAGAAGGTACAATGGATAAGGGGTTATCTGATCTCAAGGCAAGATTAATAATCTCTCTTTTATATTCAGTTCCAAAGGTAAATCCTTCGGGAGGGGAACCTTCTTGTACGGACTGGTCCCAGAGAGAAAGGATTCTGGTGGTGTTATCATTATAAAGGAAGGCCCTGTGCTGGTAATCAATTCCGGTATCTATGATTCCAACAATAATCCCCCTCCCAAACAGGCCTAAAAAAGGATTTCTCTGTACGGTGCCGATCCCTGATTTTTCGATGCTGACAGTAGAAGTTGGCACATAGAGAGTCGGAAAGCTGTGATAAGGATACACTCCTAAGTTGCAGGGATCCGAGTTTGTCTTCGGGATGTGAAGAAGAGAGTGCCTGAAATTCAGCGTTGTAATGTTATCCCCGGAAGCATACATGGGGATTGAGACATTATTAATAATGAGGTCATAGTAGTTATTGTCCAAAACTTTTTCCAAATTTCAGCCTCCAGGTTTGGTTCGAAAGGAGCATTTGTTTTATATTATGCAGCAGGAGTGCTATTATGAGCAGCATAAAGGTTTGTTTTATTCTGAGTTTATGAAAGATTGAGCTCCCTGGGGCCGGATGGGCCTGTCGACTTCAGGCAGCAACGTGTTGCTGATGTTTTTGCCATTCGATTGATAAAAGACGAATTTGATGACGAACTGTCGGGAACTTCGCTATGGGGATCCTGATAGGACCAGAACCTGGGCTATGGGGCAGAACTGGGGGCTATCCCGAAAGTGTAATGCTCCATAAACGGGAGGGACTGGCAAGTTTAGGGGGAATCCTGACGGTTGAAATATTTAATACTGAGTGGTCATCATGTTATAAAGGTTGCCATATATTGTAAATAATATATATAGGCGGAGATCAACGGTGAATTTCGCTACAATCAATTATCAGCAGAAGTTATACATGCATCAGGTTCCGTATAAACAGAGAGAGCTTGATCCTAATAGAATAAGTGTACCTATGGGTTATGAAATAGAGGTCTTTGCTCAAGGATTAAATGCACCAATTGGAATGGTTTTCACAGAAAATGGCGATATGTTAATTGCAGATTCCGGAATAGCTACAATGAACCCTCGGGTTATGCGCATAAGTAATGGAAATATTGCGGTTGTTGCTGACGGCTTTAATGTCCCGCTGACTGGAATAAATTATAAAAATGGATATATTTATGTGTCGCATAAAGGAGTAGTAACTGTTATTAATCCGGATGGTACAAGAGAAGATATTATAAATGGCTTGCCAAGTTATGGAGACTTTAGCAATAATCGGGTCGAGTTTAGTAATGATGAGAAAATTTATTTTGGACAGGGAACAGCAACAAATTCCGGTGTAGTAGGACTGGATAATATCTGGGTTTTCGATCATCCTTATTTTCACGATTTCCCAGGTTCCTATATCATTCTTAATCACACTAATTATGAAACTGAAAATGTGCTGATACCAGCTATGGAGCCGGCTGTTACCGGAGCGTTTTCCCCTTTTGGAGTTCCTAATATCCAAGAATTCCAAGTGAAAGAGGGTAGACTATTAGCTTCTGGCAGTGTATTAAGAGCAAATATGGATGGCTCTGATATAGAACTGGTTGCATGGGGACTTCGTAATCCGTTTTGTATGAAATTTGATGGCTTAAACCGACTGATTATATCAAATCAAGGAATGGATACAAGAGGAAGCAGACCCATTGCTAATGCATTTGATGAATTATATTTATTTAATACAGGGGCATGGTATGGCTGGCCAGATTACTCAGGGGGATCTCCTATTACAATGCCCAGGTTTACTCCCATCAGAGGCAGAAAACCTGAATTATTACTTAACACCATTCCATCGTTTCCGCCAACACCAATTGCAGTTTTTCCGTCTGGCTCCAATATAATGGGATTCGACTTTAACAAGACACCAGATTTCGGACTGCTTGGTGACATTTATATTGCGTGTTTTGGCGGAATCCAATATGAAGAGTCCAGCGAATATATACGTTCAGGTGTAGGGCATAGGATATTGAGAGTTAATATTGTTAATGGAGATATATTAACATTTGCTATAAATAAATCGGGATTTCCAGAAGAAAGAGGGTTAAGCAGACCCACTGATGTTGCTTTCGGACCTGATAATGCAATGTATATATCAGATATGGCAATAGCTGATTTAGATATGCCAAATGTTTATTTGCCAAATACAGGAGTAATATGGAGGATTAGAAAAACAATGATGTAAATATCATGTGGGATTTATTTTGGATTAATTAGATGTAAAAATTACAGATACGAAGAATGTCAGCACAACTTGTAGCTGAGAAATCTGGATTTATTATAAGTGTTTTCAGAACTACCGACTATTTATATTAATGTTGGTAGTTTTTTTATGTAGCAGCTTTGTCATGAAAATTGAAAACTTAGGTTGAGCCAGCAAGGAATATATCATAAACCTTGCTGACTTAGCTGTAATAATTAAATATTGCTCTGACTTTTTAACCTACAGATTGTTGGTACATATTCATTCTATCAATGGGTATTTTGAAGAAAATGGATAAGTTAGATGTGATATTAATACGTTAAGGATTAAGCGATGTGTACATTTACGGCCTGTAAGCCACGAGCGCCGTTAGTAGTCTCAAAAATTACTGACTGGCCATCTTCTAAAGATTTGAAGCCTTCCATAGCAAGACCGGAGAAATGAACGAATATATCGTTACCTTCTTCGTCGCAGATAAAACCGAACCCCTTTTGTGCATTAAACCATTTTACTGTACCTTTTTTCATAAAAGATACCTCCTTAAAATTATATTTATTTTAATAAAAATTAAAAATCGCATATATGTGTAAATCATCAATAGAATAATGACTTACAAATACATGCGAAATCAAAACTTTATTTAAAATACTGATTCAGTGTATCATGGTCTTACAAAGAAGTCAAGCAAAAAATCATACAATGCTTTTAACTTGTGAGAATATCACCTTAAGATTCCCTTTGTTTTTTGATCCCTCAAACGACACTTATCCACAATAATGTGGAAATAATTGTGGATTGATTGTTAATGTCTGAAAATACGACACAAAACAGCAAATTATTACAGGCTTAGCGACGAAGCTGTTCCCCAGGGGTTTTCCCGTATGTGGGATGATATCCCTGACATAGGGCAGAATCATGGGATAGTTCCGCCTAGAAGTGAAGGCGGTAATAAGATGCCAAAAGTGACCATTAAAAAGCGGATGGGACAGATGGCTTTTATTATGCAGCACTAAAGAAAATCACCGAGGCGGAGTGAAGAGAAATTTGAAGGAATGTAATGCTTAAAGCAAAAAGCGGCCTTGATGTAGCTGAAACATTTGAAGAGAGATATGTTGATGTGTTAAGGGGTATTGAATCATTGCAATATTCCTTGGAATTGACTGAATGCAATTTTGCGTTGAGTGCTTATAAGTATGCCGATGTCCATAACAAGGAAAGGCCCGCATTTCGATTATTTAGGCTAAAGGGGGAATTGCCAATAAGCACTTAAAACACTAAAATAGGGAAAATATGAAGCTTACATAGGCATTGCAGATAGGAAAGTGAGGAAAAAGGCAGCAGAATCATTGTGACCTGCTGTCAGGAAAAATAATTGCACATTGAAATGGGATATGTTACCATAGTGACATGGAATAATCGTGTCACTGCAAGGGCGTTGGCCTTCCATCATACATAGATGGGAGGTGGTGTGGATGAAATATGACTTTAAAGACCTTATGGCCTTTGGCATGTTCATAATCGCATTACTTACCTTTATTTTCGTTAATTGTAAGTAGCGTTTTTCTATAAAGTCCCAGAAATGGGCAATAGAAAACCACCCTTGTATACTTGGTAGGTTGAAAGGGTGGAGCTTTCTATCGTTTTGACGGCCAACCCCTTGTATTGGGGCGGTTGTTCCTTTTGTGTATTCATTATAACATTTCTGGAAATCAAAATCAAGAGCCTACGATGCAATTATAGGCGGTCCGCCTTGTCCTAATTATTCTTCCAGTTTTAAAAACCCTTCCGACTCCATTTTTATATCAATTCTTCCTGAAACATAGCAAGGATTCCTTTTCCCGGCATTTAATGACCGCCAGACAGATATCAACGGCACCCCGTTTTATGTCAAAAAGCCAGATATGAATTACAGAAAATTTATCGAAGAGGTAATATGGGCATATGAACCGCTTACGGCTCACAACCAGGAATTTGCATTCAAGAAAATAACTGAGGAACTTTTAGGAGAGAACTGCAGCTTTGGAGCCGTTAAGGAAATTTATGGAGATATTATGCGTTCCTCACTCACTGGAAGATGATGGTAACCAGAAAGGTCTTGATACTGTTGTTGCCGGCCTAACATCGGAAGGAATGGTATATAAAGTACTTCCTGCCTCCATGTCACCCATTACATAACAGTACAGATGCACCAATCCTGTTTTATCCTTGTGGATTTGTACCCGTACATTTGGACTACTTAGGTTGCAATATTTGGAGGCAACAAAATTGCTATTTATCGGAGTTGGGATTTTATTTAAATGGTGATATAATTTAAAAAAGATAAATAGGGGAAAAAGATGAAAAAGTTTATAATTTTACTGTCACTTATATTTTGTTTGACGGGTTCTATTGTAAGTTATGCAGGGGGGTGGACTCAAGATTCAAAAGGTTGGAAGTATATAGAAGATAATGGTGCTATGTTAGCAGATACTTGGTTTCAGGATCCATCAAATAAGTGTTATTATCATTTTGATTCAAATGGATATATGAGTACTGGTATTGTAAACATTGATGGGATAACATTTTGTTTTACAAAAGATGGGGTACTGCAATTTAATGGAAAAACTAGTGATGGTCGTTTTGTAGATGGAAAAGGACAGGTTATTGATGATGTAAATGATGGCTATACATTCATATTGTCATCAATGACAGAGAATAAAGTTGGATATAATAGACTTCTTGTAATGTCAATAAAAAATGAATGCAATAAACCATTTACAATTAAACCAACATGTTGGATTCTTAGAGAGGGACAGAAAAAAACATTATATTTATATGATACTGAGACACGTACTTTTTGTAATGAAAGGATAATCAAGCCAGATGAAACATTAACTATAAGTTATGTTGTTGATTCAGATATTTCAGAATTTTATGTTGATGAAAGCAGTCGCTTGCAGATGTATTTTGTATTTAATAATGAAGATTTTTCTTGTTCTGGAAAATTAGGAATACCAAACAGGGGTCATTATTCCGAGGAAACCTTAAAAAACTATAATATAGAATAAAAATTAATTGGCGGGCTACGGTACAATCGGGCCCGTCATTTACTATTTATCTTAACAATAATATTATGCTCAAAGTTATTTATAATTGTTATTGAGGTCCTATGTAATAATTTTCTTTGTTACAATTAAGAAAATGAAAAGGAGGATATAAAACTAATATGATTATAAGATTAAAAACTGTAATATTAGAATGTCGTGATATACCGCAATTACAGTCTTTCTACACAGGTCTTTTGAATTGGCCAGTTGTGTATGAACAAGAAACTTTTGTAGGAATACATTCGAATGATGAAGAAATGGGAATAGCTTTTCAGTATGATGAAAATTATATTCCTCCAGTTTGGCCATCACAGCTAGGGCAGCAACAGATGATGGCGCATTTAGATTTTGCTGTAGCTGATAAGAATGAGTTAAAGGAAGCAATGGAAAAAGCAACTATGTTAGGTGCAAAAATTGCTAATGAGCAATATGGTGGTGGAGAGTGGGTCACTATGCTTGATCCTGCTGGACACCCGTTTTGTTTTGTTGTATGGAGTGAATAATAATAAATATTGTATTTCAATCTGAAAGCAGTATTCAAAATTAAGATGCTGCTTTTAAATTGCTATTACCTGGACCAGGGCGGTAAGATGGTCGTGGATCCGGTAACACTCGGCAGCATAGTAAAACATGAAAAAAGCAGAATATAAAAGACCAACTATTAGTTTTACGCCGATAGTCGGTCTTCTGCTGTTTATTCCGTCAGTTTTTGTTTATAGCATAAGATTTAATTGAAGAAAAGGGCAAGGTCAAAGTATCAAAACAAGTACTTATTTATTTTCTTTCTTCACCGAATCAATTAAATCATTTGCCTTCTCAGCAATTGCTTCTTTGATATCCTCACTGATTTGTACGGATTTTTCCTTAGTCTCTTCAACTTTTCCCCTAGTTTCGCCGGCAAGCTTTTGCAGTTTACCATCCAGCTCCATTTGTTCAGAGTCTATAGCTTTTCCAATATTTTCTTTCATAGTACCCACAACTTTATCCGTTTTACTTTTAATAGAATCATTCATAAATTACGCCTCCTTTATTTAGCTAATCTTTCCATAAACCTACAAACAAATATTTTTAAAATATAAGCGCCTTTTTATGTCAATATATTTTGCCATTCATTTTTACTTCAAAGCCAATAAAAAGCCGCTGTTTATTTTATTTGTGAACTTTATTAAATATCCACAAAACAATTAATGAGCCTATAAATGCGACCAAAAGACTCCAAAGATTAAAACCGGAAACGCCTGCTCCCCCTAGAAAACTCATAATGAATCCGCCGATAAGCCCACCAATAATACCCACTCCAATATTTGCGAATGCACCCATTTTTCTATCGTTTCCAGTAACCATGCTTGCAAGCCAACCAGCAATAGCACCAATGATAATCCAACCGACAATTCCCATAATAATCTCCTCACTTAACTTATTTTCTAAATATAACACATATAACCATATAATGTCAATAAATTTAAGAAAATAAAATATATTTTCTGTATTTTATAATGCCTGATTTATGTCAAAGTGAAAATGCCTCCATTCGTTTTATTAGCCTACCTCTAAAAATGCTGCTCGGAATTCTGATAAACAAATATTTCAAAAAGCGGGTATCTGGTATTCCGGGCCGCCTATATATTTTGCTTATTTTCGTTTGAATTTATACAATAATAGATTGCGTGTTGATATATTTAGTTAAAACTAACTATAATAATGAAATAAATGAGATATTTTTAAAATTAAAGTACGTTATGATTAACTATTCTGTGAATATAATCATATTTAAAAAAATATCAAATCTCCTAAAAATTTTATTATTAATTGCAGCGAACGTTCATTTTTTTTGCAGTAAGCGTAATAGGCTACGTGCAAAACATACAAAAAGTACCGTGGATTATAGATAATTTTACCAAATATAGAAATCCCATACATTGCTAAATTATGTAAATATAGTATAATTCTGATTATAAATCACGATCACGTGATAATTTAAGGCTGGCGAAACAATAAGTATCCTTGAAAAATCAAACATACGTTCTTACAATTAAACAAGACATGACTAAGAAAAATGTGGAATTGGATTATGTAAAATTCCGTATAGCGGAGAAGGGGGCATCATTTATGCACTTAAGTAAAAACAGCGTATTGTCACATGCAAAGAGAAAGACAGACAAGGATATAGTAATTGGGAGTAGGAGGGGAGAATATGAGATTGTAAACATTGATGGATATACAAACACGGGAACTATAGAAAGCTAATCTATTCAAATAGATTAGCTAATAAAAATGACAGAAGAAGAGTTTGATTTATTTTTAAATCTTATTGATTATAAAAAAATAAAAGGATCACGAAGTTTGCCATCTGGATACATAATATGAGAAAGAGTAATATTTCATAGGGTTTACGTGTGATATTTCGTGTGATATCGTGTTGCGTTCAAAGGTATATACGTGTCTCATTCAGCAAAATCTTGCAAAGCCCAATATATAAAGGACCCTAGTATTTACAATGAATTCTTGTATTTACTAAGGTCCTAAGATACTGGAAGTAATGGGGCTCGAACCCATGACCTTTCGCGTGTGAGGCGAACGCTCGTCCCAGCTGAGCTATACTTCCGTTACATGGAGATAGCGAGACTCGAACTCGTGACCTATGCGTTGCGAACGCATCGCTCTCCCAACTGAGCTATATCCCCATGTCTAAATTATAGCACGATGATCGGGAATTACAAGTATTATTTGTGCAAATAAAACATGAAATTTCATCATTTCTATTTTGATTTTGTCTTAAAGAATAATATTTGACTGGCGGCCTTCCATCCAGTTTGTGATGTTGTCAAATACGATTTTAGCCCGGGCTTCCATGGATTGTTCTGAGGCAAAGGCCACGTGAGGGGTGACGATAGTGTTTTTGCTTTTAAGAAGGGGATGAGCTGGATCAAGAGGAGGCTCTGTCTCAAATACATCGATTCCGGCGCCGGAAAGGTAGCCGGTATTTAAGGCTTCAGCCAAAGCATTGGAATCCACCACAGGGCCTCTGGCGGCATTGACTAAGTAAGCACCTTTTTTCATTTTTGCGATAGTGTCCCGGTTAATTAAATGGTGGGATTCATCGTTTAAAGGACAATGGAGGCTTACGATATCAGAATGGGATAACAGCTCATCAAGGGATACGAATTCCATGAAGGAAGGCTCGTTTCCAGTCAGACGGCGTTTGTAACCCAGAACCTTACAGCCAAAAGCGGAATAGAGCTCTGCAGTCCTTGTACCGATAGCACCGGCACCTATGATCCCCACGGTTTTTCCCATAAGTTCACAGCCCACCAGGCCATCCTTGGTTTTTCCTTCCCTGCAGCGGGCTTCCACCTGGGGCACGTTGCGAAGAAGGGAGAGGACCAGGCAGATGGTAAGCTCTGCCACGGCTTCGGTGGAATATCCGGCTGCATTGCTGACCTTGATTCCCCTTGCCTTTGCTGCTTCCAGGTCCACATGGTCGACTCCTGTAAATGCAACATCTATAAATTTTAAATGTTCACATGCAGATATTACCTGTCCGGACAGAGGCATATTGGCAATCATAATCACATCCGCCTGTTTGGCCCGTTCAATCTGGACTTCAGGATCAATATTCTTTGGATAGGCTGTAAAGCTGTGGCCGGCTTCGGTCAGAGGCTTTGCACATTCATTGAGAAGGTTGTCCGGGATTCCCAGGGATTCTAATAATACGATGTTCATAGGTATCACTCCAATCATAATAAGATCTGCAGGGCCGCAGTAAGCGCGGCCCTGCAGATCTTATTATAGCACTGATTGAAGGATTAAAAAAGATGGGATTTATTTTGCTGTCATTTCCGGATAAAGAGTCTGAAATATTTGCATTTATCCAGCAATCTCAGACAGTCTCTCTATAATGGGCAGATGCTGTGTGCACAGCTTCTCGCATTTGCCGCATTTGATGCAGGTTCCGGCTGAGTCTTTCGATATCTGCCAGTGACCCTTCAGGCGTTCAAACATATCATTTCCCAGCAGCTTCATGTTGTAGGCATCCATGAATTTGGGGATATCGATGTCTTTGGGACAGTGCTTGCAGTATGCGCAGCCGGTACAGAGGTCGTTGATAATCATGCCTTTATTCTCGTATTCCTCATAGATTTCAGCAGCCGGACGTTCCGATAAATTTTCCACGGATTTCACTGCATCATCTACATGGGCTTTCGTGGTGCAGCCCGCAAGGGTGATTGTGATCTCTTTGTGGGAAGCCACGAAATTTAAGGCGGCCTGTGCTACGGTAAGGTCAGTTCCTTCTGTCAGATAGCGGAATGTGTCTGGGTTTCCAGGTATCAGGCCGCCTCCCAAAGGATTCATGACTACAACGCCCATACCACTGTCATAGGCGGCTTTGATGCCTGTCTGGCGGAAGCGGTAGTTGAGGGCATTGTAACCAATGAGCATTCCCTTAAATAAATCTGAAGCTACGGCAGCCTCCAGCTCATTGCCCTGCATATGGGAAGAAAATACGATATTGCGGATCAGTCCTTCTGATTTGGCTTTCTCAAAGAATGAATAAAGAATATCCACCTGTTTGGAAAAGGAATCCAGATTTAATATGCACCACAGATGATAAAAGTCCAGATAATCCACCTTCAGCCGGCTTAATGTGGTTTCCAGCCTTCTGCGAAAGTCTGATTCTGTGTAGCTGCCGCCTACCGTGCCCAGGTTGGTTTTTGAGGAAATATAGTAACTGTCTCTGGGAAGCTGGGAAAGGGCTATTCCTGTGATGGTCTCGCTTTTATCATCGCAGTAATAAGGTGCAGTATCAAAGTAGTTGATGCCTTTTTCATGGGCATACAGCGCGACTTCAGCACATTTTTCAAAATTGCCTGATTTGACATCGTCTGCGTCATATCTCATACAGCCCATGCCAATGGCGGAGACTTTCATACCGGTGTTTCCATACTGTTTGTAATACATATAATACCTCCAGAATTTATTTGTGGATTCAGAATTTTTTAAAGATACCCCAGTGATTCCAGGTGTATTTTTAACCCGGTTTCAAGGGGCGTATGCGGCAGACTCACTCCCGCCTCCCCCAGGGCAGACAGATCATAGATCCGATGGCACAGATGCCCGCTATACTCCGGGTGTTCCTTAAGGTAGCCTGTCAGCGGGATCTCTTTTATGTTCACCTCTCTGTCAAGCAGTTGTCCGATGATCTGGGGCAGCTACTGGTACATAATTTTTTTAGTACATTTAGTATATCTTGCCCAGTAAAAATGTGCAATAGAGAATGCAAAGTTAAAATTATATTTAAAAACTACAGATTGCTGCAACGGCGGCTACGGCGGTTTCCTTGAATTGGGACTGCATTATGATAATATTGCGTTTCATCAGTTTCCCGACTCCCAGGGCGGGATGGAATATGAGGCGGGAGAGTATTGATACCGGTCAGCCAGTGCCTTGTCAAATAGGAACGGATCCAATTCCTGTTCTCCCACGGCGGCGGCAGTACAGTCTATATAGGAAGTCTGGCTGCCCAGTTTAACGGCATTCCAACTGTGTTCGATTCCCTTTTTTGTGCCGATTATGACCCAACAGGGAATTTCAAGCTGGTCACATATTCCCTTCAGTGCTCTGGAGTAGCCGGTGCAGACTGTATTTTTGGTAACCAGGGCACCATAGGCAGTACGGTCAAAGTGCATGGATTCCGCCATGCGTCCGGTACCGGAAAGGGAGGCAAGTGCGTAATCGTAGGAAGCATTGCCGGATACCTTCTGGAAGGCCGTGTTAAGAAGATCCTGAGGCAGGTGCGATGGGGCAGAATGGCGTACATCTTCCGCCATTTGGATCATTGCGGAAGAAAGACTATTTGCCGCTGTTTTTAGTGAATCTTCAGAGGCCTGCATGGATAAACGGATTTCATAGGTGCGGAGATCCCCATTCTCCGAAAGGGGGGTAAAGCTTAGGGCAGAGGTTTCACAGGGAAAGGAAGCGCAGTTTATCTCGTAGTTGTCAATGAGATTGAAAATGGAATCATCAGACAATCCTTTGGGAAGCTGTATTACAGCAACCGGAGAAGGAAAAGTATCTTCCCATTGGGAAATCAGGCCGGAAATTTCCTGGGGTGCGGCTACGGGTCCGGAAACCGGGGCTGTGAGAATCAGGGAAACTAACATGGGCAGGAACGATAAAAATTGAATATTCATGCAAAGAGCTCCTTATAAAAAATCAGGGTTGATTTTTAAATATAATGCTGTTATAGTGAAAATGAACAAAAAAAGTTAGGTAACCTAAAAAAAATTGTACCTAACTTTTATTATACCATCGTTATTCTCATTTGAGAATAACAAATTGCTACTTTTTTAGCATTTTTATTTGCATAAATTAGATAATTGGAGCCTCTGCCTTCACTGATAGTGTAACTCATACTTTTCAAATGAGGGCGTAGTTCAAAGGCATAGGTACCGGCGCCTGCAAAGGCCTGGTTAAAAATAGAAATTGTTTTTTGAAAGCTGTTATGAGGTTCGGGTACTGGGTGTCATGGCATCTATAAGCTTTCAAAAGGAGCCGGGTATCCTCCTGCGGGGCGTAAGGCTTTAAAAGTGCCCAGTTAGAAAGCCCGCAGTCAGCAATTCTGACTGCCTCTATTTTGCCGGTGTTAACCTTACGGGCAGTGTTGTTATCGTAGCCATGGATAAGCATTGCATGGACTGCGCTGACATAAGAACCAGAATCAGTGAGATATACCGTGCTAAGGGGGGATAGTATTTGCCGGTGTACTCCACAATGATTCAAGTCTCATCGTCTAAGCTTTTGGGAGAGCAGGCCAGCTCTTTTGGTTCACTTGCGGTGCGGCGGATTGAAAAAGGTTTTTCCGCGATTTTGCCCAGGAGTCCCATGATGGCGATCATGGGTTTGCTTTTGGAGACATCAATACCAGCGGCGTTTATAAGTAATCTTCCAATCAGTGATGGCAGGTAGTGAGGAATTATGGTTTGCTCATTGCTGATTTAATTTGTCTGGTGATGTGAATGCTCTGGCAATTAGTGGTCTAACCTGCTTAAAACGAACGCTGAAATAAGAAGGAAAGCTGATAATCCTCTTATTGCAGCCCAGGCACAAATGGAAAAACATAACCGGATGTTATGTTTGAATCCAAATATTATAAGTAAAGGAGAGGTAGAGAAAAATGAGAAGAAAACATGTGAGAGGTAAGGGAGTATGGAGAGCAGCCGCCTCCATAATGGCGGCAGTAGTCCTTACAACAGCGATCCCTTTAAACCTGCCTGTTTATGGGGAGGAACTGGTAAAGGAACAGGAAAGTCAGGAGATTGACGAAGGGGGCACTGATGCAGGTGATGACAGTAACCGAGAGAATCTGGTAGAGGAAAAGGAAACTCAAGAGTCCGAAGAAACGGTTACTGATTCAGAGAACGACAGTAAGGAGGAGAATCAGGAAACAGACGAGAAAGACCGCAGCGAGCCGGAGGATGACAAGGCGGAAGAAAACCAGACGAAAGAAAGCCAGACGGAAAAAGAGAAATCGGACGAAAATCAGCGAAATGAGAATGAAAAAGAGCCGCAAAATGAAAGCCCGGTGGCAGATGACGCTCTGACAGGAAATGTGGATGGAGAACAGAATAAGCCGCTGGACCAGGCTGTATCAACAAAAACGGCACGGGTTGCTGTATCCGGCGATGATTTTGAGATCAACATAAAAGGAGTGATCACCGGGTACAATGGATATGATACGGATGTGGAGATACCGTCAGAGATTGATGGGGTAATCGTGACGGGGATTGAAAGTTGCGTTTTTGAGTATTCTGACATTGAAAAAGTATCCATACCTGATACAATTAAAACAATAGGAGACGATGCGTTTTCATGCAGTTTTTATCTGGAATCGGTTTCTTTTTATGGCAATGTGCCTTCCATTGGGAATGCTGCGTTTTATCAATGTGGTGAGGGAACAGACGGCCTTACGTTCCACTGCCCAAGTAACTTAGAGAGTGAATATATTGAGGCATTAGCAGAGTGGGTATATGGCGGGAGTGGTAATAATGCACTTGAAGGTGATATTGATCCATATGAAGGCAGTATACCTTCCGTACCAAAGCCGGAGGATTATCTGGATGCAGTGGATGATTCATCATCCGGCGGAGTGATTATCAAAGGGGTAAAATCTGGAAGCAAGGAAACTTCTATCACGATTCCGGAAATCTTCAATGGAAAAACTGTTACACAGATTAAGGCCGGAGCATTTAAAAATAGTACAAAGATTAAAACGGTAACCATAGAAGCGGGAATAACCTCCATTGGAGATGGGACATTTAATGGATGCAGCAGCCTGGAGACAATCACATTCCCCGATATGCTGTCCAGTATCGGCAGTGAGGCTTTTTATAACTGTCAGAAGCTGACCGGTGTAACTTTCCCTGAAAGTCTGAGAGTGATCGGAAGCAATGCTTTCTATCAGTGTCTTGCTCTTGAACGTGCTGACTTAAGTCAGACGGAAATGACGGTTATAGCCCAAAATACATTTGAAAGCTGCCAAGTTTTATCGGATGTGGTATTGCCGGAAGGTTTGGAGACAATCGAACAGTACGCTTTTTTCAAATGTAATGCTATTACAGAGATTACTCTGCCCAAGAGTCTTAAGAGAGTTGGCCAGGGAGCATTCCAGTATGCCCATTTGACAAAGGTGGAGATCCCGGCAGGTGTAGGGCTGATTGGGGACAAAGAATTTGCTGCCGAGGCATTCTGGTGTGACGAACTTAAAGAAATAAATGTAAGTAAAGATAATCCGTCCTACGCAGATGAGGATGGCGTGCTTTACACCAAGGATAAGAAAACATTGCTTTATTATCCCAATGGAAGGGAAGATACTGTATATGAAATCCCGAAGGGTGTAGAGGAAATCAGCGGATACGCATTTAAGGTTCCGGCAGGTCAGAGGCCGGCCAACTGGGATTCCACCAAAGGTGACAATCTGAATACAATCGTATTTCCTGCTACTCTTAAGAAAGTTGGAAACGGAGCATTTGCCCAAAGGACATTAGACAGTATAACCATTACGCCAAATATAGAATGGGGAACCTATGTGCTTGACAACTGTAAGGTAAAGACCATTGAAATTGCTGAAGGCGTAACGGAAATCCCAGATAACTTTTTCTATGGTGCAACCGGATTTCAGGAGCTTACCCTTCCCGCATCTTTAAAGCGGATTGGAAACAGTGCCTTTGACAGGTTCCCGTTAGAGAGCATTGAACTGCCGGATGGTCTGGAAGAAATCGGAGTTGAGGCATTTGAATGCAGCAAACTGACCGGTATAAAAATTCCAAAAACCGTAAAAACCATTGGAGACCGTGCATTTTATCTGAATAAAAACCTTACAGATGTGGTATTTGAAGAGGGTTCTGCTTTAAAGAATACAGGGGAATTTACGTTCAACTCCTGTTCAAAGCTGGAAACTATAATGCTGCCTTACGGGGTAGAAGTCATAGACAACGGCTGTTTCAGTAGCTGCGATTCTCTAGAGTATGTAGGAATTCCATCTACGGTAACGACACTTGGAGATTTTTCTTTTTCAGGAAGCGGCCTCCGGACGATGGAATTGACAGACAGCATCCGGTATATGGGAACCGGTGTTTTCCGCAACAGTTTCTTAGAGTATGTAAAGCTGCCGGCATCGCTGGAGGTCATGGGAACCTGTACCTTTGAATGGTGCCGGGATCTGGAAAAGGTAATCTTCCCGGATAACATGAAGTTAAAAGATCTTCCTTCTGATACATTTTTTTACTGCGTAAATCTTACCGGCCTTACCTTACCGGCCAGCATTGCCAGGACGGAGCCTTGCTCCCTGTCATACTGCGATAGTCTGGAAAAAGTGGAGTATAAAAATAAAAATTTACAAAGGTCCGTTTTCGATTGCTTTGCAGTTAATTTAAACAGTTATTTCGGATATGGGGAGTGGGATGAAGGCACAAACTATGAATTATACATTCCGGCAGACACCACCATTTCTACGAAAAACGGATTTACAGTTAATACAAGCATTACAACCCCAGAGGCAGATAAAACGGAGAACCTCTACACTGAGGCCATGAATTACGCAAATGAATCCAGCGGAACTAAGACCAGAAGTGCATCTGCTGCTACGGCAAACTGCGGGTGTGCAGGAGGAAACGGCATTTTCAAATATACAGCTACCATAAGCCCTAAATTCAACTATATTGTTACCCAGGGTCAGGATTCGGGAGGTAAAGATGAGAACCAGAAGCCTTCAAATCCTAAGGAAAATGAAAATGGGAGGAATCCTGGTGATATACCTTCTGGAAATACGCCTTCCCAAAATATAACCTCTGAAAGCTCATCTTCTAAAGACACGGTTTCAGGAACAGGAGCAAATGCAAGCAGTCCTGTTAACGTAACCGGTGGACCTAGCACCACACGTTCTGATGGAAAAAATCCGGCGGCAGGTTCCTGGGCAAGGGATGGGAAGGGTTGGAAGTTTAACTATACAACTGACCGGACCAGTGCCTTGGGATGGGAATATGTTACCTGGAATGGCGTTTCCGGTTGGTATTATTTTAATAAAGAAGGCTATATGCTGATCGGCTGGATAGAGGATAATGGACGAAAATATTATCTTGACCGGCTGGGAGAGACCGTTCAGGGGCGGATGGCCGAAGGCTGGAATCTGCTGGACGGAAAATGGTACTATTTTAATACGGCTTCAGACGGAGCCAGAGGTGCTCTGCTTACGGATTCTGTGACTCCTGATGGATACAGAGTGGGGGCGGATGGTTCCTGGAATAGGTTATAATAATGGGAGGACGTTACCCTCATATCTGGAATACTGCCTATTATCAGGTAAATAACCAGAACTATGCCAGGAGTTTCTCCTGACAATAGTTACTTCCATCTTCCTACTTTGATTGTGCTTCTGTATAAAAGTATATTATATATTCCTATGTTTCGCGAGTATATTGTCCTTCTTATTTGACGCATTGTGCCATAGATGAGCAGAACTGGGTTCCGTTCATAATATGAAAGAACCTGGTTGCGGAAGAAAAGGAGTAAACTGTACCCTGATAGTTAGACACAGCCTCTTTTTCTGTGTTCACTATCAGGGTACAGTTTACTTTTATTATATAATTGATTGTACGATAAAAAAGATGGGATTTATTTTGCCGCTTTTTCCGAATAAACTGTGGTTACAAGGGTTTCATAGGGAACCCGTTCCTTCAATTGTCCGGATTCTTCCAGAATATTTTCCAGAAGTTCAAAGCTCTCTTTTTCAAACACGGTATCCTTTTTCCAGGTATCCTGTGCCTTATAGCGGTCAACGATTGCTGCAATGGTAGCTACGTCGGTTTCCTTAAACTGGGGCTGAATCACCTTTGCGATCTCTTCTGAAGAATGGGAATTCACGTATTCCAGGCCTCTTTGAATGGCATTGGTAAATTTCTGGATGGTTTCCGGATTTTTTTCCAGATAGCTTTTCTTTGCGCTGTAGGCGGTATAAGGAATATAACCGGAATCAACGCCCAGGGAGGCTACTACATGGCCGCTTCCTTCCTTTTCAAGTCCTGTGGCAAATGGTTCAAATTCTACGGTATAGTCTGCGTCATTGCTGGTAAAAGCCGCAGCCGTTAAGCCAAAGTTTATGCTCTGGTCAATGGAGAGATCCGTGGCAGGGTCAATGCCATTTTTCTTCAGGATGTACTCAAATACCATTTCCGGCATTCCTCCGGCTCTTCCGCCGAGTACCTTTTTTCCTTTCAGATCCGTCCACTTAAAGTCAGGCTGTGGTTCTCTTCCTACAAGAAAGTTCCCGGCTCTCTGGGTCAGTTGGGCAAAGTTGACGGCATAGTCTTTCGAACCGTTTGCGTAAGTATAGATGCTGGCTTCAGAACCCATAAATCCGATATCGGCATCGCCTGATATCAGGGCAGTCATGACCTTGTCAGCGCCGGCCCCGTTGACTAAGGTTAAGTTAATGCCTTCATCCTCAAAATATCCCAGTTCAATGGCTGAATACTGGGGAGCGTAGAAAATGGAGTGGGCAACTTCGTTTAGTGTGACCGGAGTCAATTCAGATGCTTTTGCTTTTGAACCGCAGGCAGTCAGGCTAAGCAAAGCAGCTCCGGTGAGTATGGCCGCCAGAAAAAAGTGATAGGCTTTTCTCATAAAATCCTCCTTAGGGAAATCTTAATACTACATTTTATTATGAGAATATGGGAAGGTACTTTGTCTTGAAAATTTTTTTATGTTTCAGCGGCTGAGGCAGATACATGATAAAAAAGCGGCCTTATATGTTTTCTGCCTGTGGTTCTGCAGCTTGTCAGGGAGACAGCCAGCATAAATGCCGCCAGGAGTAAGGCGATTGTCTTTTTCATATCGTGCCTCCTTTCCTAGTTTCTCCTAGTGGCATTGTATGAAGCCGGCCAGGCTGCGGTTCCGGTCATTTTTATATTTCTGTATTTTAGGATGGAATAAGAAGAGAAATTGTGCTATACTGCTATAGTAAAATTTACAAATAGGAGAAATATAATGGACTATCGGATGATTGTGCTGGATTTGGATGGGACGCTGACCAACGGTCATAAGGAGATTACGCCCAGGACCAAGGAGGCACTTTTTGAATTAAAACGACAGGGTGGAATCATCGTACTGGCTTCCGGACGGCCTACTTACGGGGTGATGCCCCTTGCCAGGGAATTGGAGCTTCATGAGTCAGGCGGATATATTTTATCCTTTAACGGAGGGCGTATCATCGACTGCAAAACAGGGGAAACGGTTTTTGCAAAGGAATTACCTGTGTCCTCTAATTCCAGAATTATCCGCATGGCAAAGGAACATGGAGTAAACATCCTGACCTATGAGGAAGATCTGATTGTCACTCCTAATGCAGGGGATGAATACGTGGGAAAGGAAGCAGCCATCAATAAGCTGGAAGTAAAAGAAGTGGAGGATATGGAGGCTTATGTACAGTTTCCCGTTGTAAAGTTCCTGATGCTTGAAGAGGGGGATTTCCTTGCCATGGTGGAGCCAAAGGTAAAAGCGGCTTTAGGACGGGATTACAGCGTTTACCGCTCAGAACCATATTTTCTGGAGATACTTCCAAAGGGAATCGACAAAGCTGCAAGCCTGGAACGGCTTCTTTTAAGGCTTGGCATGAACCGGGATGAGATGGTTGCCTGCGGAGACGGCTACAATGATTTGTCCATGATCAAGTATGCAGGACTTGGAGTTGCCATGGAGAATGCGGTTCTTCCGGTGAAGACGGCAGCCGATTATGTGACCCACTCAAATAACCATGACGGAGTGGCTCATGTTGTAGAAAAATTTATGCTTTCCTAATGTTTGCGGAGGGTGGACTTTACAACTTTAGTATGTTAAAATGCATCTGAAAGCAAAAACAAGAAAAGGGGATTGATTAATATTATGAATAAAAAGATTAAAACAGATGCGGTTGACCATCTGTTTGAAGCCATTTTGACCTTGAAATCAGCGGAAGAGTGCTATACCTTTTTTGAGGATGTATGCACCGTCAATGAGCTGTTAAGCTTATCCCAAAGGTATGAGGTGGCTAAAATGCTGCGGGAGGGCCGCACCTATCTGGAGATCGCAGAAAAGACGGGGGCATCTACCGCGACGATCAGCCGGGTGAACCGCTCCTTAAATTATGGAAACGATGGATATGATATGGTGTTTAAGCGTTTGGAAGAGGAAAAAAGAGAAGGTTAATGAAAACAGGGACAAGACGGGAATTGAAACTTGCCCCTGTTTTTATCATATCATGATCAACATTCAGCTTCCGCGCCTATGAGCAAGCTCATCTACGCTCTCTTGCGCTCATTATATTATTTTTTCTTTTTTATGTTTACAGGATCGGTTTCCCTTAAATCGTCAATGATCTGTTCAATGATCTGCTTCTTTAAGTACACATCAAAGGAAAGCTCACAGATCCAGGAAAATAGGCGGAGATATTCCAGATCTTCCCCCTGGAGCCCTTTGTTTTCAAAGGTTTTCCCTGCATGAACGTATTTTTGGGTGATATCCTCCTTGATGCGGTCTATATCCCCTTCTACCTGGGAGAAGATCTCCTTGTAGATGTCCTCCAAAGGGATTCCTTCCGAAGAATTAAAATGCTTTTCCGTAATGGGGCGGAAGAGCTGTTCAATATCATGGAAGGAAAGCAGATTCTTGAAATAATATATAAATATGAGGAGCAGAATATGCTCCCTGGAATACTTCTTTTTATTGGGAGCCGGAAGGAGATTGTTCTTTGCATAATTATTGATCATGGTCTTTGTCAGGACCTTGTCTTCCGGATAGCGTTTGGTATCTTTTAAATGCTCATCCATAAAGGTGGTGACCTGGTCCATGTACAGATCAATGTTAGGAATGGTCTCGGGCCTGATATGGTCTAAGGATTCCAGATACTTTAGGATGTCCTGCATTCTTTCTTCGTTGGTCTTCATATGTTTTCCTCTTTCCTGCCCGTGCCTTTTGAGCATAAAGGTATGGCCGCAGGGCGCCGACCTTCTGTACAGCCCATGCCGTACATGAGGGATGTTCCCTTTATTATATCATATTATATAGTATTCAATACCAGATGACAAGGGGGAAAAAAATATAATACACTAAATTTTTTTGAGAATACCTTAAAATGTTTCTTGACTTTTGACGAATGTGTGCTAATCTAGAATTATCAGAGAGATGAACGAAAGGAGACACATCATTTATGAAAAAAGTATTAGCAACAGAAAAAGCGCCGGCAGCAATCGGCCCATATTCTCAGGGTGTACGCGGAGGTGATTACGTATTTATATCTGGACAGCTTCCTATTGATCCTGCCACCGGTGAATTTGCAGGTGATGATATCGTATCCCAGACAAGACAGTCCCTGACAAACATCAAGTCCATTCTGGAAAGCGAAGGCTTATCCATGGCCAACGTGGTTAAGACAACCGTTTTATTAAAGAATATCAGTGAGTTTGGGGCAATGAATGAGGTTTATGCATCCTTCTTTGAAGGAGAATGCCCGGCAAGAGCCGCATATGAAGTGGTAGCTCTTCCAAAGAACGCTCTGGTTGAAATAGAAGCCATCGCTTATATCGGCAAGTAATGAGCCAGGCACAGGAATGGAGGCATTCCTGCAACCGGCAGTCATTTTCTGAGAACTTGTTTTAAGGAAACGAAAGCAGGGAGTACAGCCCTTTGAGACGCTTGACAGCGTTTCAGAGAGCTTTGCTCTCTTTTTGATTTTGTAAACTTGAGACGTATTTCAAGGGCAATTGTAGAAATAAAGGGCTTTTTGCGAAAGAAATGGGTTGCATATTGACGGACTTATATTATAATTAATTAGAAAGTCCGATTAATTTTTGGCTCATCGGATGACTGGTTTTCCCGATCCAGGCTTCATCAGGTTTATGTTCAGAAGGAAAATCAGGACTGAAATTAAGGTTGAAAGAAAAAGCAACGTTCAATCTTGAGTTTGTGAACAGCGCGCCCCGATTCACCGGGCGTCAACTGGATATGTAAGTATATCCCATTGATTTATTCGTATGCAAATATGGAAGATGGTACTCTAATGATGAAGATTGACGAAACGGCAGAAGAATATCTGGGCCGGATTCCCATGTGGACCAGAAAGAAAAATTCTCTGGAAGATATCAGGAAGTTTCTCTGTGAAATGGGGGAACCGGATGAAGGGATGAAAATTTTTCATGTGGCAGGTACCAATGGAAAAGGATCGGTATGTGCATTTTTACAGTCTGTTTTAAGACAAGCAGGCTGCAGGGTTGGCACCTTTACTTCCCCTCATCTGATGGAAATCAGAGAGCGCTTCTGTATCAATGGAGAGATGGTGGCGGAGAAGGTTTTTGAAGAAAGCTATGGGGCCGTCAGAATGCTTTCCCAGAGCATGATGGAAAAAGGGTATTGTCATCCATCTTATTTTGAGTTTTTGTTTTATATGGCAATGGACATGTTCCGTAAAACGGAAATGGATATTGTAATTCTGGAGACCGGTCTTGGAGGAAGGCTTGACACCACCAACGTCATTAAGTCTCCCCTGGTGTCGGTGATCACCTCCATCAGCCTGGATCATACGGAATATTTGGGGGATACCATTGAAAAGATCGCATGGGAGAAGGCTGGAATTATAAAGAAAGGGATCCCGGTAGTCTTTGACGGAAATGACAGAACGGCATCCCAGGTCATCCGAACCAGGGCAAAGGAGCTTGGCTCTCCCTTTTATGAGGTGGACAGGCAGGGATATGAGATAACCGGATGGGAAGATAAAGGCTGCCAGGCCAGGTTTTATAAAACCGGGGAAGATTTTATGGAAGTTACTGTTCCGACTGTTGCAGAATATCAGGTGATGAACGCCTTTCTTGCATTTAAGGCTCTTGAAGCGGCAGGGCTTAAGGAGGTAATGGGCCTGGAGATAACCCGGCAGCAGATGAAAGAGGGAATCGCCCACATGTACTGGCCGGGAAGGATGGAAAAGGTGCTGCCGGGGGTATATTTAGACGGAGCCCATAATCCAGGCGGAATTAAAGCTTTTGTCCGGGCGGCAGCCGGTTTGTGCGAAGCCGGGAAGAAACGGGCCGATCTTTTGTTTTCAGCAGTATCCGATAAGGATCATGATAAAATGATAAAGGAAATTGCAGGGGCGCTGCCTCTTGATCAAGTGGCGGTGGCTCATATACATTCAGAAAGAGGACTTGAAACAGAGGTCCTGCTAAAAGAGTTTCAAAATGCCTGCGGCTGCGGTGTGGAAGGATTTCAGACGGTGGAAGAGGCTGTTTTATACATGCTTCATAAAAAGGATGAAGAGCATCTGCTGTTTTGTGTTGGTTCTCTTTACCTTATGGGGGAGATAAAATCAGTTTTAAGGAGAAACTCCATTCCATGGATACCTGGATGGCCTGAGAAGATGGGCGGGAAAGAGGAAAGCATATGATTGATTTTGAAGCTGAGATTAACAGTTACAGGCCAAGCCTGGAGGTTGATGCCATTGAAGATGCCATTGTAAGAAGTGATCTGACTGATATGAATGATCTGATGATGGATCTTATAAAAGAAATCAACAAGGAATAGGCGGTTAAAATATGGATTATGAAAGAAAAACCAGGGTGATCGCAAACAGCTATTATAACATGGGGCTGGAGCGGGCAAAACTCCGGGACCTATCAGGTGCTTCCGAATGTCTGAAAAAAAGCCTTCATTTTAACAAGTATATGACAGACGCAAGGAACCTTTTGGGCCTGATTTATTATGAGGTCGGAGAGGTGGGGGAAGCTTTGGTGCAATGGGTCATCAGCATGAACTTACAGCCCGAGGGAAACCGTGCAGATCACTATCTTGGCCAGATACAGAGGAAGTCAGGTGCTATGGAGACGGAGCGGCGTGGGGTTAGAAGGTTTAACCAGGCTCTGATCTATGCCCAGAACGGAAGTGAAGATCTGGCGATCCTGCAGCTTAACAAGGTTGCGGAAAGCAAGCCTAACTATGTAAAGGCCCAGTTGTTGATGGCACTCTTATACATTGCCAGGGAAGATTATCAGAAGGCCGGGAAAGCTGTTTATAAGGTATTGCAGATTGACCGCAATCATCCCAAGGCTCTTTATTACAAGTCCCTGGTCAAGGATGCCGGGGGAAGCCCAAAAACAAAAAATGAGCGGGAGCCGGAAAAACGGAAGCTGAAAAATGTGCTTTCCCACAGGCAGATGGAAGATGACGATGTGATCATCCCTCCAAGCTATCGGGAGAATACAAAGGACCAGGCGGTGTGGAACATTCTTGCAGGGCTCTTGCTGGGGGCTGGAGTGATCTTTTTTCTGGTGATGCCGGCAAATACAAGATCCATCAATGATAGCCATAACAAGGAGATGTTAAAATACAGCGAAGCCTTAAGTCAGGCCAGCCAAAAGGCCGACAGCCTGACAGGGCAGTTGGAAGCTCTGGAAACGGAGAAGAAAACTGCAGAGGCGTCCCTGGCTTCCATTACCAGTGATTCAGACAGCGTTCTGGCCCAGTACCAGGCCGTAATCGGAATCCTCCAGGCTTATAAGAAAGATGATTTTTCGGCTGCGGTACGGATCTATGCAGGACTAAACCCGGATCTTATTACCTCCCCCGATGTCCAGGCAGTAATCGGCGAGATAAGAAAAGATATGACAGAGAAGGGCTGTCCGATTTTGGAAGGCCTTGGGGACAAGGCAATGGAGGCAGGAGATACCCAGACTGCTCTTAATTACTATTTAAAATGCATTGATTTAAAGCCGGCTAGCTGGCAGGCAAAGTTTAATACAGCGGTCATTTATAAAGGAATGGATCAGAAGGAACAGGCCAACGGGCTGTTCTCCGACATCATAAATAACAGTAAAGATGAAGAGCTATCTGCTAAGGCAAAATCAGAACGTGGTTTTTGACATAATTTACTTAGTGAAGGCAAGCAAAATGCAGCCTGAGCTTAGTAAATTAGTCGTTCGATGAACGAAGGTGAATCGAACTTCCTTAGTTTTAGCAAATGAAAGACACTACGGAAGAGGACTTTTTTTGTGGTGTCTTTTTATTTCTCGGAGCATTTCCAGGGAGCAAAAAAGTTCTTTTCTGGTATTACGGACAGACAATAAAGAATGGAGGAGTATTGCATATGAATCAACCATACTTTACATATGAAGCAGATGGACAGACGTTAATTGTCCATCTGCCGGAGGAGTTGGATCATCATAACTGTTCAGGACTTAAATGCGAAACCGATTTAATCCTTTCTGAGAACTATATTAAGCGCATTGTTTTCGATTTTTCAAAAACCAGGTTCATGGATTCTTCAGGAATTGGTATTTTGCTGAACAGGTATAAGCAGATGGCTTTAAGCGGGGGAACCGTGAGCCTTTACGGTGCAGGTCCCCAGGCTCTCCGCATTCTTAAAATAGGGGGCATTTTAAAATTAATGAAATTATATGACTCTAAGGAAGCTGCAGTCACAGGTTGAGGAGGAACGTATGTCAGAACAGAATAAACCAGAAATTCTGAAAATGGAATTGGAGGCCCTGTCAAAAAATGAAGAGTTTGCCAGAGTGGCAGTGGCTGTTTTTTTGGCAAGGTTAAACCCCACTCTGGAAGAGGTGGATGATGTAAAAACAGCCGTGTCGGAGGCTGTTACAAATGCGGTCATTCATGGATATCAGGGGCAGGGAGGGATCATTTACTTGGAAGTGAGGATAGATGGACAGGAGATTACCGTAATCGTTGGAGATACGGGCATCGGCATCCCTGATATCAAATTGGCCATGGAACCTATGTATACCACAGATCCGGATGGAGAACGGTCAGGCATGGGATTTTCCTTTATGGAAGCGTTTATGGATCAGGTGGAAGTAAAGTCGGCGACCGGAGAGGGAACTGCCGTGACCATGAAAAAGAAGATTAGCGGGTGAGCCTTATGGATGAGACCATGAGATTGATACAAATGGCTCACGAAGGAGATAAAGCGGCAAGGGATCAGCTTGTGACCGACAATTTCGGGCTGGTCTGGAGCATTGTACGCAGATTTACAGGGCGTGGTTATGAACCTGAGGATCTATTTCAAATCGGCAGCATTGGCCTGATGAAGGCCATTGATAAATTCGACTTGTCCTATGAGGTGAAATTTTCCACTTATGCGGTTCCAATGATCATGGGAGAGATCAAACGTTTTTTAAGAGACGACGGAATGATCAAGGTCAGCCGCTCCATTAAGGAAATGGGGCTTAAGGTAAAAAATGTCAGGGAGGAATTGATATTTCGTCTGGGAAGAGAACCCACGGTGGAAGAAATTGCCGGGGAGATCGGGGTCAGCAAGGAAGAAGTGGCCGCTTCCATTGAGGCAGGAGCGGAAGTGGAATCCTTATACCGTTCTGTCAACAAAAATGACGAAAACAGCATTTTACTCATTGATAAAATTGAAGAAGAAAGCTCCGCACAGGAAGAGCTTTTAAACCGCATGGTGCTTCGGGAACTTTTAACGGCGCTTTCCGACAAGGACAGGGAAATTATTATCAGGCGCTATTATTACAATGAAACCCAAAGCCAGATTGCGGCAAAGCTTGGAATCTCCCAGGTTCAGGTTTCCAGGCTGGAAAAAAAGATTTTAAAACAGATGCGGGAAAAATTGTAGAATAAAATAATTTTATACGGCTCATACTAGCTTTGAAAAACCAGAAAAAAGGATGTGAGCACGTATGGAATCCATAAAACATAAGCTTGTCATGGCGCTTCTTGTGTTATGCCTGATTGCAGTGGCCGCTGCTATCTGGTATATGATCGCTGTTATGCCGGATGGAGCGGAGAAAGAAGGGACTCTTGTAGAAGCCATTCCTGGATTGGAGATGATGGTTTCATGAGCAAGACCGTTTATTTGAATATCAGCCAGATTACAGAGGTCCGGCACAAGGAAATCCAGTTAAAGGATGTGGCAGATGTTTATTGTGACGATTCGGCCATCATGAATAAGTGCAAAGCCCTTCGGATCAAAACCATTCATCTGGACCGCAACAAGCGGTATATAGAAAGTACTCTTGATGTAATCAAGAAACTGATGGAAATGGATTCGACGCTTCAGATCAATAATATGGGGGAAGTAGACTTTATCATAGACTACCATAAGCCTAAGCCCCCCATTTGGGTCTGGCAGTGGGCTAAAACCATTTTTGTCTGCATTGTATGTTTCTGCGGAGCATCCTTTGCCATTATGACCTTTAATAATGACGCCAGTGTTTCAGACGTTTTCAAGGAAATCTACCGGATCGTCATGAAACAGGAATCCAGCGGATTCACGATTTTGGAGGTCAGTTATTCCGTTGGGCTGACTTTGGGGATTGTGGGATTTTTTAATCATTTCGCAAAATACAAGATCAATACCGATCCAACGCCGCTGGAGGTGGAAATGCGGCTTTACGAAGACAATATCAGTAAGACCCTGATTCAGAACGATGGAAGAAAGGAGTCGGATATTGATGTTTCTTAAAGAAGTATTTCTTGTTTTTATTGGGCTCAGCGCTGGCGGCATCATAGCAGCCGGCGTTTTTGCTTTTCTGGCAATTATTGGCGTATTTCCCAGGCTGATTGGAATAACCCATACAAAAAAGCATATTTTGCTTTATGAATCGTTCATCATTCTTGGGGGTGTCCTTGGGAATATATGGGATATTTATGAAATACCCATAGGATTTGGCGGAAATCCGGTTCTTGGTATATATGGGCTGTCCGCAGGGATCTTTGTGGGAATCCTTGTCATGTCTCTTGCGGAAACGTTAAAAGCCCTGCCTGTAATGAGCCGAAGGATTCATTTAGCCGTTGGACTGCAGTATTTGATTCTTTCTATCGGCCTTGGCAAATTGATCGGTTCCCTGATCTATTTTACAGGGAATCTTGGATAGTGACAGGAGGCAAAGGATCTACAGAATGGAGGAACGCCCCAGGGGCATACCTACATGCCAAAAAAACATGGGCAAAAGGAGGAAATCATGGAAATAAACAAAAAAGCATATGAGGCTTACGTAAAAGAGGTGACTCCGGTCCATAACAAATGGCCGGGGATTATAAAGGCTTTTCTGGTAGGTGGAACCATATGTGTCTTAGGCCAGATTGTGACAACCTTATTTATGAATGCAGGTTTGGAAAAGGAAGCGGCCTCTGCCTGGACGACTCTGGTTCTGATTGCAGCCACCGTCATCCTCACCGGGTTTAACATTTATCCCAAGATTGCAAAATTTGGCGGAGCGGGAGCCCTGGTGCCTATCACGGGATTTGCCAATTCCGTTGTGGCTCCGGCGGTAGAATTTAAGGCGGAGGGCCAGGTATTTGGAATCGGCTGTAAGATTTTTACCATTGCCGGTCCTGTCATACTATATGGAATATTAAGCTCCTGGGTCCTTGGGATCATCGCCTATGTGTTAAAGGCTTTTAGCATGCTGTAGGAATGAACCGGTCAGAGAAATGGAGAGAGAAAATGCAGATAGGAAAAGCAAGTATTAAATTTGAAGAACCTCCGATTATTGAAAGCATGGCTTCCATAGTCGGTAAAAAAGAAGGAGAAGGCCCCCTGGGAAAATTGTTCGACGTTGCGGAGCAGGATGACATGTTTGGGGCAGACACATGGGAAAAGGCGGAAAGCGCTCTTCAAAAGCAGACGGCTGATCTGGCCATTGAAAAAGGAGATATCCGGAAAAAAGACATCCGGTATTTGTTTGCAGGAGATCTGCTGGGCCAGTTGATTGCCACTTCTTTTGGAACCGTTGATTTGGAAATTCCCTTATTCGGCTTGTTTGGAGCCTGTTCCACCATGGGTGAGGCTCTTAACCTGGGGGCAATGACCGTTGCAGCAGGCTATGCGGACAAGGTCATGGCCATGGCTTCCAGCCATTTTGCAACGGCTGAAAAGCAATTCCGTTTTCCTTTGGGATATGGAAGCCAGAGGCCATTTTCCGCCTCCTGGACCGTTACAGGCTGCGGTGCGGTGGTGCTCACCAAGCACAGGAAGGAAGGGATCGCGGCCATTACCGGGATCACAACCGGACGCATGGTGGACATGGGCATCAAAGATTCCATGAATATGGGAGCCGCCATGGCTCCTGCTGCCTTCCACACCATACAGCAGAATTTTGATGATTTTCAGGTGGATGAGTCTTATTATGATAAAATCATTACAGGAGATTTAGGCCAGGTAGGCCGGACCATCCTCCTTGATTTCATGAAAAATAAGGGACATGATCTGGAAAAGGTGCATATGGACTGCGGAATCGAGATATTTAACAGCGAAGAACAGGATACCCATGCAGGAGGAAGCGGCTGCGGCTGTGCGGCTTCCACTCTTTGTTCCTATATACTCCCTAAAGTACAAAGCGGTACATGGAAACGGGTCCTGTTTGTTCCCACAGGCGCCCTCCTTTCCACAGTGAGCTTTAACGAAGGCGAGACGATCCCAGGAATCGCCCATGCAGTTGTGATTGAAAATATGGGAAACCTATAGCCATGCAGAAATAGTTGTACTGTTTGTGCGTGGGAGCTTGCTCACTAAGCGCAAACAGTACAACTATTTCTATAGGGCGCAGCCCGCATTCATAATTTGGCGGCGCATTTCCGCCAAATTATGAATGGCATGGCGTATTTCCGCCAAGTTATAAATGGAATGCCGCATTTCCGCCAAGTTATAAATGGCATAGCGCATTTCCGCCAAATTATGAATGTCATGGCGTATTTCCGCCAAGTTATAAATGGAATGCCGCATTTCCGCCAAATTATGAATGGCATGGCGTATTTCCGCCAAGTTATAAATGGAATGGCGAACACATGGACAGTAAAAGGAAAGGAGACAGCCATGGATTACGTGAAAGCGTTTTTAGTAGGAGGAGCCATCTGTGTTCTGGTGCAGATACTAATGGACAATACAAAACTGATGCCGGGCCGCATTATGGTTCTTCTGGTGGTAACCGGAAGCATCCTGGGGGCAATTGGGATCTACCAGCCCTTTGCCGACTGGGCAGGAGCCGGGGCAACGGTCCCGCTTCTGGGCTTTGGAAACACCTTATGGAAGGGTGTTTATAAGAGTATGGGAGAGGATGGATTCTTAGGAATTTTTAAAGGAGGATTCACTGCCAGCGCCGTGGGGATCTCCGGAGCATTAATTTTCGGATATCTGGGGTCCATTGTATTTAAGCCCAAGATGAAGAGTTAATGGAGATATGACAGAAGGAAAGAAGAGCAGTTGTTAAGAAAGGTGCCGCAAAAGCCAGACTGGCTTTTGCGGCACCTTTAAGCATTTCTTTAATAGCCTCCCCAAGGCGGAATCTGCGTTGCGCCACCAGGATTCTGGGGCGTATATCCAGGTCCGTACTGCTGGGGAATTCCGCCGGAGGAATCAGGATCGCCTCCCGGAGGAAGAATAATGGAGTTGGCGGAATGGATGGTACAGTAACCTGGCATAGCATATTTGGAATCATCCGTTGTCCCTTCCTCTCCCGCAGGGATTGCCATGAATATGGCTGTGGTCCGTTCCGGACAATAAGGAGTTGGCAGGCGGTGGGATACAGAGCAGACCGTAGCGCGTACATGATTGTTGCATACGTCCGTAGGAACCGTACCCTTTGCAAAAAATTCCGTATATACCGCATTGCCTCTGGGGTCATTGGTACAGATTCCGGAGACTGCCAGCTTGCCGGATTTCCGGCAGATCTGAGCGGTTTCGATGCTGTCCGGCACCGGAAATCCGGGATCAGACATTCCCTCATGGACTCTGGTCATGATCTTCCGCCAGATGCCCTTGTGGAATGAGGTGCCTCCGTTTTGTTTCGTCAGCTTCTGGTTGTCATCGCAGCCGGCCCAGATACCTGCAGTATAATAGGGGGTAAAGCCTACGAACCAGATATCATTGTTTGCGGTGGTTGTACCACTTTTTCCTGCTGCCGACATGCCGGGAATCTGTGCCGCGGCACTGGTGGAGCTTGGTCCCGAGCTTGAGAATTTCCTGCTGCTTTCCATGGAGTCTGCCATGGCATCGGTCAAAAGAAATGCGGTGGAATCCTTTAATACCCGGTGGGTTTCCGGGGTATTGTCAATTAACACCTTGCCGTCGTGGTCCAGAATCCTGGTAAAGAATATGGGCTTTTTGTAAACCCCTCCGTTGGCTACGGTGGCAAAGGCGCCGGTCAGCTCTAAGTTGGAGACACCGGTGGTGATCCCTCCAAGGGCCAGGGCAGGGTTATAATCCGTATCGGTTAAGGAGGTGATGCCGAAATTCTTGGCATACTCTACTCCAAGCTGAGGCGTAACGGTTTCCATCAGGCAGCGGACAGCCACGATGTTCATGGAATAGATGATTCCGTCCCGTATGCTGGAGTAGCCTTGATAGCCGGAGCTGTACCAGTTGGAAAATGTCTTTTTGCCTACCGTATAAACGGAATCGTAATAAACTGTTCCAAGGGTGGCTCCGCAGGTGTCAATGGCAGGTGCAAAGGCTGTTAAGATCTTAAAGGTGGAGCCTGGCTGCCGGTATGTGTTGCTGGCCCGGTTTAAGGTCAGGCTGGCAGTTTTCTGCCCCCGTCCGCCGCTTATGGCTTTTACTTCTCCTGTTTTCTGGTCCATGAGAACAAAGGAAGCCTGAGGCTGCAGCGTTATATGGAGGTTTTCGCCAAGAATGGTATCCCCGTCTTTTAAGAGATAAGCCTTGTATCCATCAATATCGGCCTGAACAGCTTCTTCGGAATTATATAAGCCGTCATATCCTGTATCTCCGTTTTCCCTGTGGTAACGCTTTATGTTTTCCTGGGAGTAATGGGTAGTGGTTTCATCCTTGTGGGTAACGGACAGTCTGTATTCTATGGAATATCTGGCAGCGGAATAGTTTTCAGGATTGTTGATTTCCTCGTCTACAATGGTCTGGAGCCTGGGATCCTGGGTGGTATAAATGGACAGGCCGCCGCTGTAAAGTAAGTTGTGGGCCTGGGTATCTGTATATCCCAACTGGTCCTTCATGGCCTTTTTCACCTGCTCCACCAGTTCATCTGTAAAATAGCTGTAAGGGGAGGAGGTTTCCTTGGTGGCGGTGTCTACATTCTGGATTCTGGAATAGACATCGTCGGACAGGGCAACATCCTCTTCTTCCTTTGTGATATAACCCTGGTCAAGCATGTACTGGAGGATTACCTTTTGCTTGTCCGAATTGGCCTTTTGTCCTGCAATAGGATTAAACTTTGATGGGTTCTGGGTGATCCCTGCAAGGACTGCGCATTCCGATAAGGTTAAATCTGATACGCTCTTATTGAAATATCTTCTGGCAGCTACCTTCACTCCCAGGGAATTATTGCCCAGATTAATGGTATTTAGGTAATTGGTTATGATCTGCTCCTTAGACATAGCCTCGTCCAGCTTGACAGCTAAAAACCATTCCTGCAGCTTTCGCTCCAGCCGCTCCCCGAAGCTTTTTTCCATACCGCCGCCGAAGACGCTGTTTTTAATCAACTGCTGGGTAATGGTGCTGCCTCCGCCTGCGGTGGAATCGCCTGTCAGCACACCTTTGACGGCGCGCATAATGGAACGCAAATCAATTCCGTTGTGATCCCAGAACCGGGAGTCTTCATAGGAAACGAAGGCGTTGATAAGGTTCCTGGGAATCTCCTCATAGCTGGCTTCCTCCCGGTTGGAACCTGCGGTCACCAGGGTTTCAGTAACGTTGCCGGCGCTGTCATAGACGGTTGTTGCATATTCATTTGGAACAATGGTTGCGATATCCACGTCAGGAGCATTGTCTATGATACCTTTTGCCATGCCAAAGCAGATGCTGGCAGCAACAATGCCGCCAAATAAGCACAGCACAAATAAACTCTTTAAAAAGGCAAGAAAGACCTTGGTAGTGTATTTCCTTGCTTTTGAATTGGCAGATCTGATTTTCTTCTCTGTCGATTGTTTGCCGTAATTCATAGGAAACCTCCTTTACCGATTCATTATACCAAAAATTGTCGTACAATTCAACACTTACCATTTTTGGAGATAATCAGACAAAATATACATGAAAGCTTGCCTGTACCCGGACTTTTGGATATAATGAAAGGAATCGGTCAAAAAGAAGAAATGAGGAAATTTATGAGAAAGGCTTACAGGATTTTGTATCAGGGCGGCACAGGAGAAATTGTCGAGAAAAAGTCCCGGTTCATTGCTAACTTAAAGCCAGTGGAAACAGAAGAAGAGGCTCAGGCTTTTATTGAGGAAACAAGAAAAAGGTATTGGGATGCAAGGCATAACTGCTACGCCTGGATTATAGGAAGAGGCGGGGAGGAAAAGCGCTTGAGCGATGACGGGGAACCAAGCCAGACAGCAGGAAAACCCATGATGGACGTTCTGGAAGGCGAGAAGCTTGTAAATCTCTGCGGGGTGGTGACCCGGTACTTTGGAGGGACTCTTCTTGGCACAGGAGGCCTGGTGAGAGCCTACTCCAAGGCGGTGCAGGAAGGGCTTAAGGCCTGCACGGCTCTGACTGTGGAACCGGCGGTGAAGCTTTCTGTAGCTACGGATTACAATGGCATTGGAAAGATCCAGTATCTTCTGGGACAGCGGGAGATCACGACTCTTGGCATTGAATATACGGACCGTGTGGAGCTTACCGCCCTGGTTCCTGATGAGGCCTTGGATAAGCTCCGGACGGATATTACCGAGGTGACCAACGGAAGAGCCGGCCTCCTTGTGTCAGGGGAGGTTTATTATGGAATTTTTAATAAGGATGTGGTGCTGTTTCCGGGATGAGAACCAAAAGTTTTAAAAAATTGTCGAAAAAACAGGAAAAAATCTTGCAATATGAAGTATAGGATGATATACTGAATAATCGTGATAATGTAGATGAAACTAAGGGCGGATCTGGTCCTTAGTTTTTTATGATATGGGAACATGATTGCCTGTATTATAAAAATGTACTTTGGCCGCATACCCTTTCAAAGGCCGGGGTACATTCTTTGTTTAAAGAATAGAAAGAAGAGTACATTTTATGAAGATGAAAAGAGAAGACATAAGAAATGTGGCGATTATTGCCCACGTCGATCATGGCAAAACAACCCTGGTGGATGCCCTGCTTAGGCAAAGCGGTATTTTCCGTGAGAATCAGGAAGTCATGGAGCGGGTAATGGATTCCAATGATATTGAGAGAGAGCGTGGAATCACCATTTTATCCAAGAATACGGCTGTTCATTACAACGGGACCAAGATCAACATCATTGATACCCCTGGCCATGCGGACTTTGGAGGCGAGGTGGAGCGGGTTTTAAAAATGGTAAACGGCGTAATCCTGGTGGTAGATGCTTATGAGGGCGTTATGCCCCAGACGAAGTTCGTGCTCCGGAAAGCATTGGAGCTGGGACTGTCTGTGGTGACCTGCATTAATAAGATCGACCGCCCGGAGGCAAGGCCCCAGGAGGTGGAGGAAGAAGTATTGGAGCTTCTCATGGACCTTGATGCCAATGACGAACAGTTGGACTGTCCGTTTGTCTATGCCTCTGCAAAAGCAGGATTTTCCAAAATGGGGCTGGAGGATCAGGAAGTTGATATGAGCACCTTGTTTAAGACTGTAATTGATCATATACCGGCTCCGGAAGGAGATCCGGATGCATCTACCCAGCTTCTCATCAGCACCATTGACTACAATGAATACGTTGGACGAATCGGCGTAGGCAAGGTGGATAACGGACGCATCAAGGTGAACCAGGAGTGCGTGATCGTAAACCACCATGACCCGGATAAATTCCGTAAGGTAAAGGTAGGGAAGCTTTATGAATACGAAGGCCTTAACAAGGTAGAGGTTCAGGAAGCCACCATCGGCGCCATTGTGGCCATATCCGGCATTGCGGATATCCATATCGGTGATACCCTCTGCTCTTCGGATAAACCGGAAGCGATTCCCTTCCAGAAGATCTCAGAGCCAACCATTGCCATGAATTTCATGGTAAATGACAGCCCTCTTGCCGGACAGGAAGGAAAATTTATTACCTCCCGCCACATCAGAGAGCGTTTGTTCAGGGAACTGAATACGGATGTCAGCCTTCGGGTGGAGGAGACCGATTCTCCGGACTGCTTTAAGGTTTCCGGCCGCGGGGAGCTTCATCTGTCTGTTTTGATTGAAAATATGAGAAGAGAAGGCTTTGAATTCTCGGTCAGCAAGGCGGAGGTTTTGTACCGTTTTGATGAGAGGAACCATAAGCTGGAGCCTATGGAGATCGCTTATGTGGACGTGCCGGAGGAATTTACAGGAGCTGTTATCCAGAAGCTTACCAGCCGTAAGGGAGAGCTTCAGGGCATGAGTCCTGCCAATGGAGGCTATACAAGACTGGAGTTTGCAATTCCTTCCAGAGGTCTGATCGGTTATCGTGGAGAATTCATGACAGATACAAAAGGAAACGGAATCATGAATACGTCATTTGACGGCTATGCGTCCTTTAAGGGAGACTTATCCTACCGTAAGACAGGATCCCTGATCGCTTATGAGTCGGGAGAATCCATTACCTACGGCCTGTTTGGTGCCCAGGAAAGGGGAAGCCTGTTTATCGGGCCTGGAGTAAAGGTATATTCCGGCATGGTTATAGGACAGAATCCAAAGGCAGAAGATATCGAAATCAATGTATGCAAGACGAAAAAGCTGACCAACACCCGCTCTTCCAGTGCGGATGAATCTCTTAAGCTGACAACACCAAGGGAGATGAGCTTAGAACAGTGCCTGGACTTTATTGATGTCGACGAACTGCTGGAGATCACTCCTTCAAACCTTCGGATCAGAAAGAAGATTTTGGATCCTACTTTGAGAAAAAGGTCTTCTAGTAACAAAAAATAAATGGCGTAAATTGTATTATTAAGGAGAATGCCGCCCTCATTAACCGAAAATTCGGCAATGTGGCGGCGTTCTCCTTATTTTTCTCGGGCATTCTGCCTTGTTGTGTCGATATTTTTGGATTGTTTTCTATCATTTTAATGGCTTCTATCACATAAATTTAATATTAGCTGTGAAGCGTATTAGCAAATAAGTGAAAGAAGAGGGGAAATACAATGTCAGAAAAAATGATTGAAAACAACAAAGTGAGCGTTATCGGAGAAATTATCTCTGGCTTCACCTTCAGCCATGAAGTATTTGGAGAAGGATTCTATATGGTGGATGTTGCGGTAAACCGTCTTAGTGAACAGGCAGATGTTATACCACTCATGATTTCAGAACGTTTGATTGACGTGGAAGGGGATTACAGCGGCTTAACAGTAGAATCCGTTGGCCAGTTCCGTTCCTATAACCGTCATGAAGGCACGAAAAACAGACTGGTGCTTTCTGTTTTTGTGAGAGAGATCCACTTTATAGAAGAATTTACGGATTATACAAAGACCAATCAAATTTTTCTGGATGGATATATCTGCAAAGCTCCCATTTACAGGAAAACGCCTTTGGGCAGGGAAATTGCGGACCTGCTCCTTGCGGTCAACCGCCCATATGGAAAATCAGATTACATACCCTGCATCGCTTGGGGGAGAAATGCCAGATATGCTTCCGGATTTTCGGTAGGAACAAGAGTAAAGGTATGGGGCAGGGTTCAAAGCAGAGAATACACAAAAAAATTAAGTGAAACAGAGTGTGAAAAGAGAGTGGCTTACGAGGTATCAGTCAGCAAGCTGGAATGTGCGGAATAGCATCTGTTATTTATAAATCAGGGAATGCCTTGCAGGCAACCCATTACACCCGGAAAGCATGGACAATATTAAGGAAAAGGTAAGAAAACTTGCAAAAAAATTAAAATTATGATACGATAAGCAGGTTCTAACATAATATGTAAATAATTGCTTTTTAGCTGTTATGAGGTGCTGAAGGATGAGTAGAGGTGCAATACAGGTTATATGTGGGGAAGGAAAAGGAAAAACTGCGGCCGCGATGGGTATGGGAATCGGAGCTCTGGCCCAAAATAGAACTGTTATCATGATACAGTTTTTAAAGGGCTGCTCTGGGCGGACTTCATTTGATGTTATGAAACGCCTGGAGCCTGAGATGAAAATATTCCGGTTTGAAAAGTCCGATTGCTTTTTTGAAAGCCTTTCTAAAGAACAGCAGGAAGAGGAGCAGAGAAACATCCGCAACGGCCTGAATTTTGCAAAGAAGGTCGTTTCAACCGGAGAATGCGACATGCTGATCCTGGATGAGATCCTTGGACTTCTGGACCAGAAGATCATCGAGGCAGAGGAGCTGGCAAAGCTGCTTCAGTCTAAAGTTGATGAGATGGAGGTCATATTAACCGGTAAGATATTTCAAAAGGAAATAGAACCTTATGTAGATAGTATTCTGGAAATCAACCATGTTAAAGTTGACAACACAAAATAATAATGATAGTATGGAGACATACATAATAGAGTAGAGGTTGCGTTGCTTATAAGTACTCTGTCCGATGTATCAGGTACAGATGAGGGCAGGGGGAAGGAAGAAACGCCGAAGAACGGTATGGCCTGAGCATACCTGTTCTGGGCATATGGTTAAGAGCCATATGACTGTCATCCAATTGGATGGGGGGCTACTTAAAGAAAGATGAGATTACCAGATTCTGAACTTTAAGAGCTGACCCTGTTGTCAGCTCTGTTTTTTTTCATAGAAAATTCCCTTCTATGAATCAAAAAGCGCTCAGCGAAAACAGAGAAGACTTCGGGCCGGATGAAAGTTTACTATGTATGACGAAAAAGAATCAGGAGGATAATATTATGGCAATTTTTGAAGGTGCAGGTGTAGCTCTTGTCACACCATTTAAGGAAAATGGGGAAATAAACTACGGGAAATTGGAGGAACTGGTAGAAGAGCAGATCGCTTTGGGAACAGATGCCATCATTGTCTGCGGTACAACAGGCGAAGCTTCCACCATGACCCATGAGGAGCACTTAGAGGCGATCAAATACGTATGTGATGTGACGAAAAAGAGGATTCCGGTCATAGCAGGAACCGGCTCCAATTCCACGGATACAGCGGTTTATCTGTCTAAAGATGCGGAAAAGTACGGTGCGGACGGGCTTCTCCTCGTGTCTCCCTACTATAACAAGGCAACTCAGAAGGGACTGAAGGCTCACTTTAGAGCAGTTGCTGATGAGGTGAAGATTCCCATTCTCCTGTATAATATTCCGGCAAGGACAGGGATCAACATTGCAGCCGAGACCATCGCGGATTTATGCTTAAATGTCCCCAACATTGTGGGGGTAAAAGAGGCAAGCGGGAATTTTTCGGCCATAGCGGATCTGATGAATCTTTCGGATGGCCGTGTAGATCTTTATTCCGGCAATGATGACCAGATTGTCCCCCTGCTGTCCCTGGGAGGAAAAGGTGTTATTTCCGTTCTTTCCAATATTGCGCCGGCTCAGACTCACGAAATCTGTGAGGCTTATTTTAAGGGAGATGTTAAACGGAGTGCTGCACTGCAGCTAGCTGCCATTCCTCTTATTAATGCCTTATTCTGCGAGGTCAATCCCATTCCGGTTAAGGCTGCCTTAAATCTTATGGGAAAGGCTGCTGGCCCCATGCGTCTGCCCCTTACTGAAATGGAACCTAAGAATCAGGATCGTTTAAAACAAGCCATGATTGAGTATGGAATTCTGTAATCAGTAAATGATACACACATAGAGGAAACACCCTGCGGATATACCTTTATGCCCAAAAAGCATGGGCGGGAAAGAGGAAACACCCTGCGGGTATACCTTTATGCCCAAAAAGCGTGGGCAAGAAAGAGGAAACACCCTGCGGGTATACCTTTATGCCCAAAAAGCATGGGCGGGAAAGAGGAAAACATGATTAGGATGATAATGCACGGCTGTAACGGAGCCATGGGTCAGGTGGTGACTGGAATTGCGGCAGAGGAAAAAAATATAACCATTGTTGCGGGAATCGATCCCAGTGACACCGGGCAGAATACGTATCCGGTATTTCCGTCCCTGGAGGCATGTGATGAAGAGGCGGATGTGATCGTGGATTTTACCTCCTCCAAAGCATTGGATGGCCTTCTTGAATACAGCGTAAGAAAAAAAATACCTGTGGTAGTATGTACCACCGGCCTTTCGGAGGAGCAGATGAAAAGTCTGGAAGAGGCTGCAAATCATGTTGCTGTCCTTAAGTCCGCCAATATGTCTCTTGGAGTCAATCTGCTTATGAAGCTGGTAAAGGATGCGGCCCAGGTCCTTGCGGCAGCAGGATTTGACATTGAAATACTGGAAAAGCATCACAATAAAAAACTGGATGCCCCCAGCGGAACAGCTCTTGCCCTGGCAGATTCCATTAATGAGGCTATGGATCAGGAGTTTCATTATGTTTACGACAGAAGTCAGGTCAGAAAAGCCAGAGACAAAAAAGAGATTGGGATCCAGTCCGTCCGGGGAGGAACCATCGTCGGAGAACATGATGTGATTTTTGCAGGAAAGGATGAGATCGTCACCTTCCATCACACCGCCTATTCCAAGGCGATTTTTGCAAAAGGCGCTGTTTCCGCAGCAAAGTTTCTGGCAGGAAAAGCTCCGGGATTATATTCCATGAAAGATGTAATAGATTCATAAATTTTCCAATATCTTCCACCATAATTCATTCTTCCTCTACACATACTAATCGTAGAAAATGAAAGGAGAATGTATTATGAAAAGAATAAAACCTTATGCAATTGCCCTTATTGTCATTATGACAGTAATGTGTCTGACTGCTTGCGGCACCACCAAGAATAACGATGGAACATCAGCAGGTACCACGGCTGCAACGACCCAGACGACAGCGGCAACAACGACGAAAGAAACCACCTCTGCAACGGCTACAACAGGTGCCAATGAGAGTACTGGTGTGATTAACGGTGTTGTTAATGATGTAGAAAAAGGGGTTGACAAAATTACAGGGGAAAGCAATGGCCAGCCAACCACGGAAGCCACAAAGGCTCCATAATAGGAAGAGAATTGAAAAAAAGCTTCAGGCATGGAAACTATGCTTGAAGCTTTTTTTAATTTACGATATAATGGAATTAAGGCATATCTTGTTGTATTTCAAAATATTTCTTCTTAAATTTTATTCAGAGAGCCCATATTCCGGCCGGATATCCAGAACAATATAAAGAATAACAGGGCCTGCTTGGCAGGGAGGCAAAACAGCTATGAAAGGAAAGTTTGATTATTTCAAATATCAGCGGTATAATAAAAAAAGGAAAAAGCCCTGGAGAAGCCTGAAGTGGTTCAAGCCTTATGGGGAAGGCCAAAGCATGGGATTAAGAAAGAGGCTGCTTCTTCTCATCATTTTGGAAGGGGCGGTGTTTTCCCTGTCATATGGAGGAACCATTGGAGACAATGTTCATGGCTTTCTGTTTGCCGGTCAGGAGGAGCAAGAGGAAAAGGAAGTGATTTCTGAAGCTTTCTGGGGCAGAAAAACCGGGGAGACCAGGGAAGAGGGACTTTCTGTGGACTGGAAGGCCGGCACGGTTAAACTCTGGAAGAAGATGGAGCGGGTGATCCTTCTGGGACCTGATTGAGAAACAAAATCCCATGATGGTCATAAGTATTTATAATAATAAAACCAGTTGCATTCCTATTTTTACTGTATTATAATTTCTACTGAAACACCATAGTTTTATTTGAAAAACTTATAAATTAATTCAGAAAAGGACAGGTGGATACCGTGGAGAAAAAAGAATTGCTGTATGAGGGAAAAGCAAAAAAGGTTTATACGACCGAAGACCCGGATGTATTGATTGTTTCATACAAAGACGATGCCACAGCATTTAATGGCCTTAAAAAAGGAACCATTGTGGGTAAGGGTGCGGTCAATAACCGGATGACCAACTTTATCTTTCAGAAGCTGGAAGCCAAAGGTGTTCCCACCCATCTGGTGGAAGAGTTAAACGACCGTGAGACGGTGGTGAGGAAAGTGGAGATCATTCCTCTTGAGGTGATCATCAGAAACTATTCCGCAGGAAGCTTTGCCAAGAAAATGGGTATGGAAGAGGGCGTAAAATTCCCCTGTCCCACTCTTGAATTCAGTTATAAAAATGACGATCTGGGCGATCCGTTCATCAACAGCTATTATGCCTTGGCCCTGGAGCTGGCGACTCAGGAAGAGATGGACAAGATCACGGAATATGCCTTTAAGGTAAATGAAGTGCTTAAAGATTATTTTGACGGTTTAAACATTGATTTGATCGATTTTAAGATTGAATTCGGCCGTTACCATGATCAGGTCATCCTGGCTGACGAGATCTCCCCTGACACATGCAGGTTGTGGGACAAGGATACCTACGAAAAGCTGGATAAGGACCGCTTCCGCAGGGATTTAGGAGGTGTGGAGGACGCATACGAGGAAGTATTCCGCCGCCTTGGCATCAGGTAAACAGCACAAAGAGGAAACATCCTACGGGTATACCTTTGCGCCCGATGCCCCATAAAGCTGGGCAGACCCTAAAGCGGGGCGGGCTTTGCCCAAAAAGCATGAGCAGGAAAGAGGAAAGACATTAGATGAATAACGAATGGGATTTCAATTTTGAGGAAGAGTTGCATGAGGAGTGCGGCGTATTCGGAATGTATGATTTTGACGGCGGCGACGTTGCTTCCACCATTTATTATGGATTGTTTGCGTTACAGCACAGAGGCCAGGAAAGCTGTGGAATCGCAGTCAGTGATACAGAAGGCCCTATGGGAAAGGTAAGCGCCCATAAGGGGATGGGGTTATGTAACGAGGTATTTACACCTGAAATACTGGAAAACCTCCCAGGCAATATCGGCGTGGGCCATGTTCGTTATTCTACTGCAGGCAGCAGCACCCGGGAAAATGCCCAGCCTCTTGTACTCAATTACTTAAAAGGGACTCTGGCCATGGCTCATAACGGCAATCTGGTCAATGCGCCGGAGCTGAGACGTGAGCTTGAATATAACGGAGCCATTTTCCAGACGACCATTGATTCAGAGGTGATCGCTTATCACATTGCCAGGGAGAGAGTGAAAGCTGCCACAGTGGAAGCCGCAGTGGCAAATGCCATGAAAAAGCTCCAGGGGGCCTATTCCCTTGTCATTATGAGCCCCCGTAAAATGATCGGAGCCAGGGATCCTTATGGATTTAAGCCGCTGTGCATTGGAAAACGTGATAATGCCTATATCCTGGTATCGGAAAGCTGCGCCCTTGATACCATTGGTGCAGAGTTTGTCAGGGATGTCCGTCCGGGGGAAATTGTGACCATTACAAAGAAGGGGATTGTTTCCGATACCAGACTCTGCCCTGGAGATAAGTCAAAGGAAGCCAGATGTATTTTTGAATATATTTATTTTGCAAGGCCGGACAGCGTCTTTGACGGTGTAAGCGTCTATCATTCCAGACTGTGTGCAGGCCGTGCCCTTGCCATTGATTCCCCTGTGGAAGCGGACTTAGTCGTGGGGGTTCCGGAATCGGGGAATGCGGCTGCCCTGGGATATTCCCTTCAGTCCGGGATTCCTTATGGAACCGCTTTTATAAAGAATTCCTATGTGGGCAGGACATTTATAAAGCCAAAGCAAAGCAACCGGGAATCATCGGTAAGGATTAAGCTGAATGTATTAAAGGAAGCTGTAGTGGGGAGGCGTGTTATTATGATCGACGATTCCATTGTCAGGGGAACCACCAGCGCCCTTATTGTCAATATGCTTCGGGAGGCCGGGGCAAAGGAAGTCCATGTCAGGATCAGTTCTCCTCCCTTTCTTCACCCCTGCTATTTTGGAACCGACATACCCAACGAGGATCAGTTGATCGCACATAACAGGTCCGTTGAGGAGATCCGGAAGGTTCTGGGAGCGGATTCCCTGTCTTATTTAAAGCTTGACCGGCTGAAAGAAATGGCGGAAGGGCTTCCTATCTGCACCGCCTGCTTTAGCGGAAATTATCCCATAGAGCCGCCAAAAGAGGATATCAGGGGAGAATACAGTGAGTAGGAATATGAATGATTAGAACCGGGGACCTCCGGTCCGGCTGGGCTTATTCAGCCAGGAGGTCCCCGGTTTCTCTTCCCATGAAATAAAAAATATGTTATCATAAATCTATAACGAAACCCAAGGAGGAATTTAACAACCATGACAGATAGATACCAAAGCCCCCTGTCTGAGCGCTATGCCAGCAAGGAGATGCAGTACATCTTTTCCCCGGACAGAAAATTTAAGACATGGAGAAAGCTGTGGGTTGCCCTGGCGGAAGTGGAAAAGGAACTGGGACTTCCCATTAGTTCAGAGCAGATAGAGGAATTAAAGGCCCATCAGGATGAGATCAATTACGATGTGGCGATACAGAGGGAAAAAGAAGTACGCCATGATGTCATGTCCCATGTATATGCATATGGCGTCCAGTGTCCAAAGGCCAAGGGTATCATTCATTTGGGAGCAACCTCCTGTTATGTGGGGGATAATACGGATCTTATTGTTATGAGATCAGCCCTGAAACTGGTCCGCAGAAAGCTTCTGAATGTCATTGATGAACTGGCCCGGTTCGCTGAGGCCTATAAGGAACTGCCTACCCTGGCGTTCACCCACTTCCAGCCGGCCCAGCCAACCACGGTTGGGAAAAGAGCCACTCTCTGGCTTCACGATTTAACCATGGATTTGGAAGATTTGGATTATATTCTCGGCTCCCTCCGCCTTCTTGGTTCCAAGGGCACCACAGGGACCCAGGCCAGCTTCCTGGAACTGTTTGACGGTGATATGGACAAGGTGAGAAAGGCGGATGCCATGATCGCAGAGAAGCTGGAATTTTCCGGCTGCTATCCGGTTTCCGGCCAGACCTATTCCAGAAAGGTGGACAGCCGTGTGGTCAATGTGCTGGCAGGCATTGCCCAAAGCGCCCATAAATTCTCCAATGATATCCGCCTCCTGCAGCATTTAAAAGAAGTGGAAGAGCCTTTTGAAAAGAGCCAGATCGGTTCTTCCGCCATGGCCTACAAGCGCAATCCCATGAGAAGTGAGCGGATGGCCTCCCTGTCTAATTATGTTATGGCAGATGTGATGAACCCCATGCTGGTTTCTTCCACCCAGTGGTTTGAGAGAACACTTGACGATTCCGCCAATAAAAGGCTGAGCATTCCGGAAGGCTTTTTGGCGGTGGACGGAATTTTGGACCTTTATTTAAATGTGGTTGATGGGCTTGTGGTTTATCCAAAGGTCATTGAGAAACATATGATGGCCGAGCTTCCCTTCATGGCCACGGAAAACATCATGATGGATGCGGTTAAGGCCGGAGGAGACAGGCAGGAGCTTCATGAACGGATCAGGGAGCTTTCCATGGAAGCAGGCAGGAATGTGAAGGTCAACGGCCTTGATAACAATTTGCTGGAGCTGATTGCAGCAGACCCATCCTTTAATCTTTCTCTGGAAGATTTAAAAAAGAGCATGGATCCCAAACGATATGTTGGCTGCGCTCCGGCCCAGGTGACCGCTTATCTGGAAGAGGTGGTAAAGCCCCTTCTTGATGAAAACAGGAAGATTCTTGGAATGAAAGCAGAAATTCAGGTATAGGGGCTTACAGGCAGACGTCAGAAATTTTGTGAAGTCTGCCTGTGTTTTTCTTGATTTTTCATAGCAGGAGGGATTCATGAGCAGCAATTTGGAATACTATAAGGTGTTTTATTATGTGGCCCAGTTTAAAAGCATTACCCTGGCGGCGGAGAAGCTGTGTATCTCCCAGCCGGCCGTGAGCCAGGCGGTAAGGCAGTTGGAACGGTCTCTGGACAGCCAGCTTTTTTTGCGGACTTCCAAAGGCGTCCGTTTGACCCGGGAGGGGGAATTTTTTTACGGATATGTAAAATCCGGTTTAGAAAGCATCTGGCATGGAGAAAGTATGTTAAAAAGACTGAAGGATCTGGAGACGGGCGAGGTGCGGATCGGGGCCAGTGATATGACTCTTCAGTTTTATCTGCTGCCTTATCTGGAGAAATTCCATGAGCTGTATCCCAGTATCAAGGTAAGTGTTTCCAACGGGCCCACGCCTGAGACTCTTCGCTATTTATACGACGGTAAGATTGATTTCGGGGTGGTCAGCACTCCCTTTGAAGCAAAGAGCCAGGTCATGCGCAGGGATGTAAAGGAAATAAAAAACGTGTTTGTGGCAGGAGATAAATTCCGCTATTTAAAGGATCAGGAACTGGATTATGAGATTTTAAAAGAACTGCCCTGTATCTTCCTTGAAAGAAATACCAGCACCAGGACGTTTATGGATGAATATCTGGCAGGCCGGGACATAGGGGTAGAACCGGAGTTTGAGCTTTCCACCAGTGACATGATCGTTCAGTTTGCCATGCGGAATCTGGGAATAGGCTGTGTAATGTCAGGATTTGCACAGATGGAGCTGGAAAAGGGGAATCTTGTGGAGTTAAAGTTCCGTGATGAAATGCCGAAACGCCATTTTACCATTGTCACGGACAACAAGACGCCCGTATCTCCTGCCGGGAAGCGCCTTTTGCAGTTAATGACAGGTGATATAATTTGAGCTTATATCGAACATAAATAATATTGACTTTACTTATGTGGTCTCCTGCGCTATCATAGGTAAGTAAAAGGCATTTTTTTTCACTCGAAGGAGGAACAATCAAATGGTAAGAGCAATCGTAGGCGCCAACTGGGGCGACGAAGGAAAAGGTAAGATCACGGATATGCTGGCAAAGGAATCGGATATCATCATCCGTTACCAGGGAGGCAGCAACGCCGGGCACACGATCATCAACAATTATGGCAAATTCGCCCTTCACCTTCTGCCGTCAGGTGTATTCTATCATCATACTACCAGCGTCATCGGCAATGGTGTGGCATTAAATATCCCGTTCCTGGTAAAGGAAATCCAGGAGCTGGTAAGCAAGGGCGTTCCCAAGCCGGATATTCTGGTTTCTGACCGCGCCCAGATTCTGATGCCGTACCACATTCTGTTTGACCAGTATGAGGAGGAGCGTCTTGGCAAGAAGTCCTTTGGTTCCACAAAATCAGGGATTGCACCATTTTATTCAGATAAATATGCGAAGATCGGATTCCAGGTCAGCGAGCTTTTTGATGAAGAAGCTTTAAAAGAAAAGGTGGAACGGGTTTGTGAAACAAAGAATGTTTTAATGGAGCACCTTTATCACAAGCCGGCCATTAATTCAGAGGAGTTATTTCAGACCCTGCTGGAATACCGGGATATGGTGAAGCCTTATGTATGCGATGTATCTAAATACCTTCATGAGGCCATCAAAGCAGGCAAGAACATTCTTTTGGAAGGCCAGCTTGGATCTTTAAAGGATCCTGACCATGGCATTTATCCCATGGTTACTTCTTCCTCCACCCTTGCGGCATACGGCGCCATCGGCGCAGGCATTCCGCCCTATGAGATTAAGAACATCACTACCGTGGTAAAGGCTTATTCCAGTGCAGTAGGAGCAGGAGCCTTTGTCAGCGAGATATTCGGAGATGAAGCTGATGAGCTGAGACGCCGCGGAGGCGATGGAGGCGAATACGGGGCAACCACCGGAAGGCCCAGACGTATGGGCTGGTTTGATGCGGTTGCATCCAGGTACGGCTGCCGGATCCAGGGTTCTACAGAGGTTGCCCTCACCGTTCTTGACGTGCTGGGATATCTTGATGAGCTTCAAATCTGCGTGGGCTATGAGATTGACGGAAAGGTCACAAAGGATTTCCCAACCACTGTAGATCTTAACAGGGCAAAGCCGGTATACACTACACTTCCTGGCTGGAAATGTGAGATCAAGGGAATTAAGAACTACGAGGACCTTCCGGAAAACTGCAGGAATTATATTGAATTTATTGAAAAAGAACTGGAAACGCCAATTACCATGGTTTCCAACGGACCTGGAAGAGACGAAATCATTTACCGCTGATAATCTGACGGGGAAGAATAAAAAATGGAGAACAAGGAAAAGAGCACCTGCTTTTTTCTGTTCTCCGTTTTTTATTGTTTTCCGCTTTTTCCGGAAGGGTCCGGATCAGCGTTGTCCCGTCTGACCATCCGGGCGGCCAATTGAGCGGCATAAAGAAGGATGGGGATAACGGCGGAAGAAATAATAGCTGCCATGAGCCAGTTTTTTGATTCCGGACTATGGGAAAAGGCGGCTATAAGGGCTATGACGTACATGGAGAGGATGATGAACAATCCTGCCATTGCCAGGAGACGTTTCCATTTCACAGAAATTACCTCGCTTTCTGAACATGTTTATTACCTACTATTATAGCCTATAAAAGGAAAAATAGAAAGAAGGCCTTTTCATTGTTCATAAAAACTTTAAATTTGAAACCTGTACTTTTCCATGGAAATATAGTAATATTTTAATTATAAAAAACGGAAGGCCTGGAAGGAGTGCAATACTCTTGAGGAAACGATGGATAGCGGCGGCAGGAATCATACTCAGCATTGGAACCATGATGACTTCCATGGCTGGGGAAGTAAAGATGCCGGAAGAGAGCGAAAGCCAACAGGCGGCAGTGCCGGACTGGCAGTGGCAGGAGGAGCCTGACGGTTGGAGATATGTTAATGGAGCCGGGGAATTTAAGAAAAACGGCTGGGGAGAAATCAACGGATATTGGTATTATTTTAATTATGAAGGATATATGGCTTCTGACTGGACAAGGATCGGCGGAATAAACTACTGCTTTTCTGAGACAGGGGAGCAAATGCTTGGCTGGTGTTACAACGATGAGGAAGAGAAGTGGCATTATTATAACGAAGACGGCACGGCTCAGAAGGGCTGGTATCAGGAGACAAACGGAAGCTGGTACTGGTTTTCCTTAAAAGGAGAGATGGCGGCCTCCGGTTATAAGAACATATCAGGGAAACGGTATTATTTCTTTGAAAACGGACAGTTGGCAGCCAATCAGTACGTCGGCCTTTTCTATATGGACGAAACCGGCCAGAGAAACAAAGAATTCGATATCACCCTTGATGGAAAGAAAACTTCTTCTTCCGTGTCTTCTGAGGCGAAAGAGGCCTTTACGGAGGCGTCCAAGAACCTCCCAAGGGATTGGGTTAAGAAGTTTACGGATCAGGGATGGGAGATTATCTATTATCCGGGAAAACAGTATTTTTCTGCTCCGATGACTGGAAGCGGCGTTTATTACGTATGCCATAAACTGGATACCAATTATAAAAAAATCAAAATATGCCAGCCGGAAGATTTGACAGCAGCTTTTGGGGAATATATCGGTTATGCCTCCGGCTGCTACGGCAGTTCCAGCCAGGATGCCACGGACCTGCATATGAGCAGAGTTTCAGTGGAGGAATTCGTGGACATCCCCGATTATTTTTCCGATGACATGAAGTTTTATTTTGGAAAGCTGGTGGCGGCTTATGTAGGGAGTTCCACTGTCAGAGAAGAGATGGAAGAGGAATCCCCTCAGGTGGCGGAGATTTTAAAAAGGATATTATATGGCCGGTAAGACGGATTAAGAAAATGGAAAGCGGCGATTAACTGCTTTCCATTTTTTGATCCATTATTCCGCCAGCTCTTCCCACAACTCATATAGTTCTTCCAGCCGCAGCCTGATGGTTTCTTTCTCGTTATTTAGCTCCAACAGCTTTGAAACATCGGTAAAAATCTCTTCTTTTCCCAGGGCTTCATCAATTTCCCCGTCCCTGGTTTCTAACTGGTGGATCTCATCCTCTGTTTTCTTTAAATCATTCTGGCGTTTGCGAAGACGGGCCTGTTCTTCCTTCTGGGCCTTCCAGTCCAGCTTGGTCTCAGAGGTGTCTTCCTGGAAAACAGACTTTACAGAAGGGGGGGCCGCATATAAATTCGTCATGATCTCTTTCTTTTCCAGATAATAGTCGTAGTTTCCGATATAATTGACCAGGGTCTGATTGGTCAGATCCAGGATCCTGGTAGCGGTTTTGTTGATGAAGTAACGGTCATGGGACACGTAAAGGATGGTTCCCGTATAATTGACAAGAGCATCCTCCAGTATTTCTTTTGATGTAATATCCAAATGGTTGGTAGGCTCGTCCAGTATGAGGAAGTTGGCTTCGGAAAGCATCAGCTTTGCCAGGGATACCCGGCCCCGTTCCCCGCCGCTTAAGTCTTTTACCCGTTTGAACACATCGTCTCCGGTAAAGAGAAAGGCAGCCAGGATGTTCCGGATCTGGGTGTTGTTCATGGAAGGATAAGTATCCTGCAGCTCATCAAACAGTGTTTTTTCCATATGAAGCACCTGATGCTCCTGGTCATAATAGCCGATATGTACCTTGGAGCCAAGAGAAATTTCTCCTTCATCCGGTTGTAAAATACCGTTTAATATTTTAAGCATGGTGGTTTTTCCTGTTCCGTTGCCGCCGATGACTGCCACCCGTTCCCCACGCTTGATTTCAAAATTAATGTTTTCAAAAAGCAGGTTCTGGGGGAATGCTTTTTTCAGCTCCCGGACGGTGAGGACATCGTTTCCGCTGATGATATTGGGCTCCAGGCGGATCCGCATTTCGTCGTTTATTTCCGATGGCTTATCCAGAATCTCGACTTTTTCCAGCATCTTTTCCCGGCTTTCCGCCCGCCGGATGGATTTCTCCCGGTTAAAAGACTTTAATTTGGCAATGACCTCTTCCTGGTGCCTGATTTCCTGCTGCTGGTTTAAATATGCTTTCATCTGGGCGTCCCGGATCATGGCCCGCTTGCCACTGTAATCAGTGTAATTTCCCTGATATGTGGCCATAAGGCCGTTATCCAGTTCAATGATCTTTGTGACCACCCGGTCCAGGAAATAGCGGTCATGAGCCACGATAATGACACTTCCGTCATAGTTGATCAGATATCCTTCCAGCCAGGCAATGGATTCCATGTCCAGGTGGTTGGTAGGCTCGTCAAGAAGGATGATATCCGGCTTGGTAAGGAGAAGCCGGCCTAAGGACACCCGGGTCTTCTGGCCTCCGGATAATGACGTGACAGGTTTATGAAATTCCTCTTCCGTAAATCCCAGACCTTTTAACACTCCTGTTACTTCGCTTTGATAGGCATAGCCGTTTAACAGCTCAAATTCGTGGTTTAAACGGCTGTAGGTGGTGAGCATGGCATCCAGATCTTCTCCGGAGGCGTGTTTCATATCCACTTCAAGCCGGCGGATCCTTGCTTCCATTTCTATGACTGGCCGCTTGATTTCCAGAACTTCCTCGTAAACGGTCCGGTTTCCGGATAAATCCTGGTGCTGTGCCAGGTAACCGATGGATTTTCCTTTGGAAACCACCACGTCTCCTTCGTCTGCCGGAAGCTCTCCCATGATGATCTTTAAAAGAGTGGATTTTCCGGCACCGTTGATTCCCACAATGGCGGCTTTTTCATGGTCTTCTATATGAAAGGAAGCGTGCTTGATCACCTGGTTGCTTCCAAATGCTTTGCTTATATTACTGCATGACAAAATCATATCTCGTTTCCTCTTTCCTGCCTGTATTTCAGGGCATAAAGGTATACCCGAAGGGTGTTTCCTCTTTCCTGCCCGTATTTCAGGGCATAAAGGTATGCCCGAAGGGTGTTTCCTCTTTCCTGCCTGTATTTCAGGGCATAAAGGTATGCCTGAATGGTGTTTCTTCCTGAATGAATATAAGGCAACAGGACTAGTATAATATAGGTCCCTCTTTTTTTCAAGGACACAATCACAAAACCTGTTTGACATTATTTTGTCATGCAGTTATAATAATCTTAGTTTGATTCTAAGTTAAAGAAGGTGAAGAAGTGTCAGAGAAAGAAATTTCCAAAGCAGTGATTACCAGGCTTCCAAGGTATTACCGGTATCTGGGCGAGTTAATGGAAGATGGAGTGGAACGTATTTCCTCCAATGAGTTAAGTATCCGAATGAAAGTGACGGCTTCCCAAATCCGCCAGGATTTGAATAATTTCGGTGGATTCGGCCAACAGGGTTATGGTTATAATGTAAAATACTTATATGCAGAAATCGGGAAGATACTGGGAATAGACAGGCAGCACAATATCGTTATCATAGGCGCTGGAAATTTAGGACAGGCAATTGCCAATTATGCGAATTTTGAAAGACGGGGATTCCTCATTAAAGGAATGTTTGATATCAATCCGCGGCTGATCGGCCTTGTGGTCCGCGGAATTGAGATTCGCAGCGTAGATGATTTGGAGCAGTTTGTAAAGGACAATGATGTTCAGATTGCAGCTCTGACCATTCCCAAGACCAAAGCTCCGGAGATTGCAGACCGCCTTGTAAGGGCAGGGATCAAGGCGATCTGGAATTTTGCCCATACGGATTTAAGCGTGCCCGATGATGTGGTTGTGGAAAATGTCCATTTATCGGAAAGTCTGATGCGGCTGTCTTACCGGGTCTGCAGTATGCAGGATAAGACCGAGGAAGAAAAGAACAAGCAATCTGAAAAAAAGGGGTAGCATGCCTGCCGGCAGATGAAGGGGAGACTCTTCGCTGCCGGTAGTTTTTCTATGACAGGGTTTAAAGCAGGAAAAAGGAAACACCCTTCGGGTATCCCTTTATGCCCAGAATGCATGGGCGGGGAAAAGGAAACACCCTTCGGGTATCCCTCTATGCCCAGAAAGCGTGGGCAGGAAAAAGGAAAGGCGGGAGAAATTATGAGATATCTGGTAACAGGAGGACAGATGAAGGAGGTGGACCGCTACACCATAGAGAATATAGGGATTCCATCTCTGGTGCTTATGGAACGGGCCGCCCTGGCGGTTACAGAAGAAGTTGTAAAACATGGAAAAAAGACGGACCGGATATGGGTCTTATGCGGAAACGGCAATAATGGGGCGGATGGAGTCGCAGCGGCCAGAATGCTGCATTTAAAAGGATACACGGTGTCTGCTTTACTTGCGGGCGGAAAGGAAAAGGGTAGCAGGGAATATGTTACCCAGATTTCCATCGCGGAGCATACTGGGGTCAGTCTGGTGGAATTTTCTGATTTCATTCCCGGCGTCTGTGATATTCTCATTGATGGACTTTTCGGCGTGGGGCTGGACCGGGAGATCCTTGGAAGATACCGGGAGATCATGGAGGCGGTTCTTCTCAGCCGGCCCAAATTTACGGTGGCAGTGGATATTCCTTCTGGAATCCATTCCGATACCGGACAGATCATGGGCATTGCTTTAAGGGCAGACGTGACAATTACCTTTGGCTATGAAAAGCTGGGGTCCATGCTGTATCCCGGCAAAGAATACTGCGGAAAGGTGGTTGTGGCTGATATCGGTTTTCCAAATGAGGGCTTAGAACGCATTAGGACAGAATATTTTACCCTGGAGCCGGGGGATGAGGAACACCTTCCAAAACGTCCGGCCTATTCCAATAAGGGAAGCTTTGGAAAAGTTCTTGTGGTGGCCGGATCTGAAAACATGAGTGGAGCCGCGTATTTAAGCGCCCTGGCTGCTTATCGGACAGGAGCAGGCTTAGTGAAAATTTTCACAGTGAAGGAAAACAGGACCATCCTTCAGACAGGGCTTCCGGAAGCCATTATCACCACCTATGAAGCCGGGGAGGCAGAAGCGGGAACAGAGGAATTTAAAAAGCTTCTGGTAAAGCAGTGTGAGTGGGCCACCGTCATTGTTCTGGGGCCGGGGCTTGGGCAGGAAAGCTATGTAAGGAATCTGGTGGAGGAAGTCCTTGCAAGTGCTTATGTTCCTATTATTCTGGATGCCGATGGGCTGGGGATCATTGCCTCATACCCGGAACTGACCAGTTATTTCACGGAAAACATCATTGTAACGCCTCATTTGGGAGAGATGGCCAGGCTTACGGGAAGCTCTGCAGAAACCATAAAGAAACATCTGGTGGCCGTTGCCAGGGAATATGCGGACCGGTTCGGCATCACCTGTGTGTTAAAGGATGCGGTGACCATTGGGGCATTAAAGGACCAGAGGACCTATATCAATGGAAGCGGAAACAGCGCCATGGCAAAGGCCGGGGCAGGAGATGTGCTGACCGGCATCATAGCCGGGCTTCTGGCTCTTGGTCTGGAAGAGTCAGATGCGGCTGCTTTCGGCGTGTGGCTTCATGGCCGCGCCGGAGACATAATAAGAGAGAAACAGGGAGATCACAGCCTTCTTGCCAGGGAACTGGCGGAAGAGATACATTCAATATGGCAGGGACAAAGGAGGTAACACCCTTTGAGGATACCTTTACGCCCGATGCCCGATGCCCGATAAAGCGGGGCAGGCCCTAAAGCGGGGCAGGCTCTAAAGCGGGGCGGGCTTTGTCCAGAAAGCATGGTTGAAAAGAGGAACAAAGAGATGAAATTATACAGCAGGGTTTATGAAACAGTGGATTTAGATGCCATTGGGCACAACATGGAGGCCATGAAGGCAAATCTAAAGGAAGGGACCAGGATGATCGGCGTTGTGAAATCCGACGGATACGGCCACGGAGCGGTTCCCGTAGCCTGGGCCATAGATCCCTATGTGTGGGGCTATGGGGTAGCCACCGTGGAAGAAGGAGTGATCCTGAGAAAGCACGGGATCAGAAAGCCCATACTGGTCCTGGGAGTGGTACCTTACGAAGGATACGGCCTTTTGGTGGAATACGGGATCAGTTGTGCAGTATTTCAGTTGAAACGGGCAGAGCGCCTTTCCAGCCTGGCGGAAAAGGAAGGGAAAAAGGCAGTCGTCCACCTGGTACTGGATACTGGTATGAGCCGGATCGGATATCCGGTCACAGAGGAAGCGGCAGATGAGGCCGTGAAAATCTGCAGCCTTCCGGGAATTTATGTGGAAGGATTGTTCACTCATTTTGCAAAGGCAGATGAAAGGGACAAAGAGGCCACGGATCAACAGTTGGAAAGGTACCAAAAATTCGTGACAATGCTTTCAGACCGCGGGATCACCATCCCAATTCTTCACTGTTCCAACAGCGCCGGGATCCTGGATCTGCAGAAGGCCAACTTTCATGCAGTGCGGGCCGGGATATCCATTTACGGCATTTATCCCTCAGGAGAGGTTGACAGGGATACGGTAAAGCTTCAGCCTGCCATGGAATTAAAAAGCTTTATTTCCTATGTAAAAAAAATTGAGCCGGGAACCTCTGTAAGCTATGGAGGAACCTTTACTGCTGACCGGGAAATGACGGTGGCTACCATCCCCGTAGGATATGGTGATGGCTATCCAAGGAACCTTTCCGGAAAAGGGGAGGTGCTTATCAGAGGGCAGCGTGCCAGGATATTAGGCCGTGTGTGCATGGACCAGTTCATGGTAGATGTGACCGGAATCCACGGGGCAGAGGAAGAGGATGAGGTGGTTTTGATCGGCAGGCAGGGGAAGGAAGAGATTACGGTGGAAGAGCTGGCCATGGCCGGCGGCGGCTTTCACTATGAAATCGTCTGTGACATTGGCAAACGGGTACCCCGGATCTACCTGGAAAACGGCCGGGTCATTGGTACGAAAGATTATTTCAATGATTGTTATGAAGGGTTTTACCGGGTCTGATAACATACTCTATGTCCAAAACATATGATAAGGTATGCGGCGGAAAAACTTAAGTGAATACACGAGTCAAAGAAGGTCAATACTAGACTTAGGCATAATTTGCTTAGTGAAGACAGGAATTGCGCAGTCTGAATCTGGCGGATTAGCCGTTCGGTGAGCCGTGAGGCAAATCGGACTTCCTAAATAATTGACGGAGTGTGAGAGTGTGATAATCAGACGTGGAGACATTTATTATGCCGATTTAAGGCCAGTCGTGGGCTCTGAGCAGGGCGGTATCCGTCCGGTTCTTATTATACAGAACGACATAGGTAACAAGCACAGCCCTACCGTAATCTGTGCGGCAATTACCTCAAGAATGAACAAGGCAAAGCTACCAACCCATGTGGAGCTGGACACAAAAAAATGCGATATGATCAAGGATTCAGTGATCCTTCTGGAGCAGCTTCGCACCATAGATAAGCAGAGGCTGAAGGAAAAGATCTGTCATATCGATGAGGAACTTCAACAGGAAGTGGACTGTGCATTAAGGGTGAGCCTGGAACTGGATACATAGTTCACCATTGGCAGAAGTTGCTTCATAAAAGCAAGGGAAGTGCAGTTTTAATTTAGCAGATTCGCCGTTCGGTGAGCCAAAGGCGAATCGAACTTCCTTGACGGATTACTGAGAAAATGGTATATTTCTAAATAGTTACAAGAAAAAATACGAATGATAATGGACAAAAGGAGTAGATTTTTAGAATGGACGATGGCAATCCGCTTATACGCGTGATTATTTTTATTGCTTTTATCGTGCTGGACGCAATATTCTATGGGTTTGGAGCGGCGATCCAAAACGTGAATACAAGCGAACTGGAGCACCAGATGGAAGAGGGTAGTGAAAAAGCCAGGAAGCTGTTACATATTGTGAACAGGCCTACCAGGTTTGTAAATACTATCCAGATCACCACCAATTTAATCGGTATGGTAACAGGGGCTTTTGTTTTGGAAGAACTGGGAGCAAGGCTGGAAACGATCTTTACCAAAGGCAGGGTTTATCCCAGCCAGTGGATATCTTTATTCAGCCTGCTGTTGGTTTCTGTTGCGCTGATTGTGCTTTTGATCAGCTTTGGCATCATTATTCCAAAACGCTGTGCGGCAAAGAATCCTGAAAAATGGGGCTATCGGATGCTGCCTGCAGTATCCCTCATCATGATACCCCTTATCCCTTTTACCTGGCTGGCAAATGTGGTGGCTTACTTCGTCTTAAAGCTTCTGGGAATTGATATGGCAACGGATAATGAGAACGTTACGGAAGAGGACATCATGTCCATGGTGAATGAGGGCCATGAGCAGGGCGTTTTAGAGGCCAGGGAAGCAGAGATGATTACAAACATCTTTGAACTGAATGATAAGGACGCCGGAGATATTATGACCCACCGGAAAAACCTGGTGGCTTTGGACGGAGAGATCACTCTCCGGGAGGCGGTGAATTTCATACTGAAAGAGGGATTTAATTCCCGTTACCCGGTTTATAATAAGGATGTGGATGACATCGTGGGGATCCTTCATATGAAGGATGCGTTGATTGCCGTAGAAAATAAACGGAATGCGTCCCGACAGATATGGGAAATTGAGGGTCTTCTCAGAGAGGCTCATTTTATTCCGGAAACCAGGAATATCGATACCCTGTTTAAGGAGATGCAGTCCAGAAAGATCCATATGGTGATCGTGGTGGATGAATATGGGCAGACCGCAGGGATCGTGACCATGGAAGACATTTTGGAAGAGATCGTGGGCAATATTATGGACGAATATGACGTGGATGAAGAATACATTGTCCCCTCAGAGGACGGTTCCTTTTGCGTCAGCGGCATGACCCCTTTAGAAGAAGTGGAAAAAACCCTGAACATTGAATTTGACGAGGAAGATTATGACTCCTATGATACCGTCAACGGCCTGTTGATTTCCAGGCTGGACCGAATCCCCCAGGAAGGGGAGGAGACGGAGGTATCCATTCGGGGATACCGTTTCAAGATCCTTCGGGTGGAGAATAAGATCATTCATACCATCCGGGTCTGGAAAGAGGAGCCGGAAGAGAAACGGGAGGAAGATCCGGAGCTTAGAAAAATGGAGGCCCATTCGGAATCCTCAGGAGAAGGTTGAAAGAAACCCAGCCTTTCCCCTTGAGTTTGTGAACCGTGTGCCCCGTTTCACCGGGCGTCAACTGAATATGTAAGTATATCCGTTTGATTCATTAGTATGCAAAAATGTAAAACAGGCACAGTTGTCAGAGATTCCCGGTAAAAGGGGGAGAATCGGCGGCTGTGCATTATTTTTTCTTGCAAGATGAAAAAAATAGTGCTAAAATAGAAAAGATGTTGATTTTTAAGAGATCATAAGGACGAAATAGAGAAAGAAAAGGAGTGTTGGAAACAATGTCAGGACATTCAAAGTTCGCAAATATTAAGCACAAAAAAGAGAGAAATGATGCTGCAAAAGGCAAGATTTTCACTATCATCGGAAGAGAATTGGCGGTAGCGGTGAAAGAAGGCGGACCAGACCCTGCAAACAACAGTAGGCTCCGTGATATTATCGCAAAGGCGAAGGCCAGCAATATGCCCAATGATACCATTGACCGCGGTATTAAGAAAGCAGCCGGCGATGCAGGTTCCGTTAATTATGAAACCATTACATACGAAGGATACGGCCCCAACGGGGTTGCAATCATCGTAGATACGCTGACAGACAACAAGAACCGGACTGCAGCAAACGTAAGAAACGCATTTACCAAAGGCGGCGGCAATGTGGGAACTCCCGGCTGCGTGTCCTTTATGTTTGATAAAAAAGGCCAGATCATCATTGATAAGGAAGAGTGTGAGATGGATCCTGACGAGCTGATGATGATTTCCTTAGAGGCAGGGGCAGAAGATTTTGCTGAGGAAGAGGACAGCTTTGAAGTAATTACCGGACCTGAGGAATTCAGCGGGGTGCGTGAAGCATTGGAAGCGGCAGGCGTTCCCATGGTGGAAGCAGGCGTTACCATGATTCCTCAGACATGGGTGGAACTGACGGATGAAGATTCCATTAAAAAGATGAACCGGCTTATGGACCTTCTTGATGTAGAGGATGACGTACAGGCCACTTACCATAACTGGGATGAATAATAGATGATAAAAGTGAGGAAAGAGCTTTGCGGCGGGCTTTCCTCACTTTTTTATTTTAGCCGATTTCCGTTAAATTCTTTACGGCGTCTTCCATTTCTTTAACAAGCTCATGGATCCTTTGATAGACGGCTCCTGAATTCTTTGAAATATCTCCGAATTCTCTGGCTACCACGGCAAAGCCCACCCCTGCTTCTCCTGCCCTGGCGGCTTCGATAGAGGCATTGATGGAGAGGATGCTTTCCATGGAAGCGACCTTCTGGAGATCGTGGGTCTTGTTTGTTACCTCGCTTAAGGATCTCTGGATTTTACCTATCTCCGAATCAAAAATATCATTTCTTTTCTGGGTGATGGTTTTTATATATTCCAGATTGACTAACTGGTTTACAACGTTTCCCAGCATTTGTGCAGAAGCCTGGATCATGTGCTCGGACCGTGCCGGGGCCGTTTTAAACTCCTCCCCCCAGGGGTCTTCATTGACGCCGGTCCCCCTTGCAGCGCTTTGGAACGTCTCTTCCTGAAGCTCCTTTGGAAACCCTCCGATGATGGCCCCCACCTTCTCCCCGTTTATGATAATGTCGGTAGAAAAGTCCGTGAGACTTACATGGGAGGACCCGGAAAAACCACTTCCTTTTGTTATGTAATTCCCCTCTGCATCCGTCACAACGGCCGCCAGGCCGGTGGATTCATAAAATTGATCCTGGATTTTCTGCAAGGCGTTTCGGTCAAGGAATTTTTTGATATCAGTCATACTCATTTTGCCGCCCTTTCTGTAGTAAAGTGCTGTACAATTATTCTATATAATATTATATAATAATGAAGGAGGAATTACAAGCAGCTAGTTGAGCCAAAGAGAAGAGAATTAGATGCACGTTATGAAAAATGGTACGGAGTTTAAGGAATGGAAGAGGTTTGAGATTATGGATAGCGGTCGATTGTACCGGGTACAAAAAGAAGATGTGGAAAAATTAAAGGAATTGCTGACAGAATGCTTTGCAGGAGATCCCCTTTATTGCAGGCTGATTCCTGACGGAAAGACCAGGAGCCGCCTGCTCCCGGAATTATTTGAATGCGATATGGAAGAATTTTTTGAGACTTGTGAAATATATGCCGACAGCCCGGAAATCAACGGGATCCTTGTAGTGGATGACGAATCCCAGCCTTATAATGCCTTTCATTACTATCTGGCGGAAGCAGCCGCCCTTTTAAAAACAGACGGCTATCTGATTAAGGAGGATCCTTCCTTAAAAACGTTCTGGAACTTTTTTCAGGGAAGGGATTATTTAAATTCTAAGTGGACGGACCAGCTTGAACAGGAGAAACGGCTGCACATCATTTATCTGGCGGTGCGGCCTGCCATGCAGCATCATGGATTATCCTCTCTCCTGTTAAAGGAGGCCATAGACTACGCAGACAGGAAGAAACTCATGATCTCCCTGGAAACACACAATAAGAACAATGTGCCGTTTTATGAGCATTTCGGTTTTAAGGTTTTCACCATTGTGGAAAAGCATCTCCATTTAAAACAGTACTGCATGGTCCGGGATATAAAATAAGTTCTAATACACATAATATGACAGGCTTTCTGTAATCTGGAAGCCTGCCTTTTTGTATAAGGCCATAGCAGGCGCGTTTTGGCCGGATACCTGTAAAAACAGCCTTTCCGGTCTTTCCGGATCTGGCAGTGAAAAGCAGGTTTCCAAAAGCAGAAGAAGACAGGCACTTCCTAGTCCCTGGTTCCGTAAATTCTCTGCAATTTCAAATCCGTAAAAATAAACGGCTGGTCCCCTAAAATCCAGATAACAGAAGCCCACCGGGCTGCCTTCCATCAAAAACGTCCACTGGCAGGGGCCTTCTTCCGGGTCATGGGTCGTAGAAAGGGTAAGAGCCTTAAAAAAGCGGCTGCTTTTTGTCAGGCCGGTTTCTGAAAGGTCAGAGGATGAAAGCTCCATTAAGTGTTCCCGGTACCAGAGTCCGGCTCCCATGGAGTCAAGAGTCCGGACCGTATCCTCACAGGTTTCATCTACAGGAAAGACCAGATCACTGTCGGCCGCATCCTTTAGGAGCTCTTCCAGAAGCAGCGTAAAATATCCCTTCCGCCTGTCTGCGGGAAGGGTATAGGCGCAGGATTCATACGCCCCGTTTTCATTAAAAAAGGCGGAAAGGGCGGATAAGAGGCCGTCTTCGTCGTATAATAAGTAAAAAGTGCAATCCTCTTCCATGGGAAAGGTGAGGGAAATATGGTCATGCTTTCTGCAGGTTTCCTGCAGGTGAAGCAGGTTGCTTATCTGGGTTTCGCTGGGGGTTTTCGTTCGTATGATATTCATGGCAGTACTCCTGGTTCGTTTTCGTATAGTATAGTTAGTATAGTTTATCTGAACTTGCAACGCAAGTGAAGATAAAAGGGGCGTTCTGTGCCCCGTCCATCCGATTATTGGAAGGGTTTTTTGCTTCCGATAATATAATACAATAAAAAAACGTGAAAATTCAATAAAATATTTTCCATATTGCTGATTGTCTCTTTGAAATATGGGTGATAGAATAAACACAAGTGAACAGTTGGAGGGATCGATTTGAAAAAGAGAGAAGAAATACCGGTTTGCGATACCTGGAACCTGGCGGACATTCTGCCGTCAGAGAGTGCTTGGGAGGATCTGTTCCGTGAAACAGAAAGCTCGCTTTCAGGTTATAAGCGTTACGAAGGACATCTGGCCGATTCCGGCGAGATGCTTTTTTCCTGCTTAAGGTTTGACGAGGAGATGTCCCTGAACATAGAAACATTGTTTGTCTACGGAAAACAGAAATCCGATGAAGATACGGGCAATGCCAGATATCAGGAATTTTCCTCCAGGGCAAAGTCCCTTTCTTATGAGGCGGCCGGGCTGTCCTCCTTTTTAGTACCGGAAATCCTGGCCATACCCCAGGAGACCCTTTCTGAGTACCGGAAGAATACGCCTGAGCTTAAGCGTTACGACAGGACCTTTGAAATTATCTTAAAGAAAAAGGCCCATACTCTGTCAGCCCCTATGGAAGCCCTGCTGGCAAAGTCCATGGAAGCCACCTCCGGCTCTTCGGAGATCTTTCATATGTTTAACAATGCTGATGTGAAATTCCCCGAAATCATGGATGAAAAGAATCAGCCCATAAGGATCACCCATGGAAATTATATTGCACTCATGGAAAAGCAGGACAGGAGTGTGAGAAAGTCCGCATTTGAAGCTCTGTACGGCGTCTACGGGCAGTTTGTCAATACCCTGGCAGCCACCTTTTCTTCCAATATAAAACAGGCGGCCTTTTATGCCAAGGCAAGAAATTATCTTTCAGCCAGAGCCCATTCCCTTGGGGAAAATGAGATTCCGGAGGACGTGTATGACAATCTTATAAAGGCGGTTCATGAGGAACTTCCCTTTCTCCATGAATATATATCCATCAGAAAAAAGGCCCTTGGAGTAGAAGAACTTCATATGTATGACCTTTATGTGCCCCTGGTTTCAAGGGAAGAACGTAAAATCACCTTTGAAGAAGCAAAGGCCATGGTTCTGGAAGGCCTTAGACCTTTGGGGGAAGAATATTTATCTCTTTTAAGAGAAGGGTTTGATAACCGGTGGATCGATGTATATGAGAATGAGGGAAAGCGCAGCGGTGCTTATTCCTGGGGAGTTTACGGGATCCATCCCTATGTGCTGTTAAACTTTAACGGGACATTGGACAGTGTTTTCACCCTGGCTCATGAGATGGGGCATGCCCTCCACAGTTGGTTTTCCGATAAAAACCAGACTTATGTTGATGCAGGCTACAAGATCTTTGTGGCAGAGGTGGCTTCTACCTGCAATGAAGCACTGCTCATCCGGCACTTATTGGAAATTACGTCAGATAAGAAGGAACGAGCCTATCTTGTAAATCATTTTATGGACAGTTTCCGGGGCACTCTTTACCGGCAGGCCATGTTTGCAGAATTTGAAGCGGAGACTCACCGCCGGGCAGGGGAAGGCGAGGTTCTTACCGGGGAAGTCCTTTGCAGGATATACCAGCGGCTGAATCAGGAATATTTTGGCCCGGATATGGTGGTTGATCCGGAAATCGGTTATGAATGGTCCAGGATCCCCCATTTTTATACACCGTTTTACGTATACCAGTACGCTACAGGTTTTTCGGCAGCCATTGCCATCAGCAGCAGGATTCTCAAAGGAGATGAGAATGCGGTCAAAGGCTATTATGAATTTTTAAGCGGCGGAAATTCCATGACTCCCATAGACCTTTTAAAGCTGTGCGGCGTTGACATGGGGACGGCAGAGCCGGTAAAGGATGCGTTGAAGGTATTTGCCGGACTTTTGGAGGAAATGAGCCGGCTTATTTAGGTCTGATTGTTGGATAGAGGAGAGGGGAGCAGGTATGAATCTGTATCAGATGATATTTAAAAGAAGATCCATCAGGAAATTTAAGAAGGAACCGGTGCCGGACCAGTTGATAAAGGACATTCTTTTTTTCGGGGAAAATGTACCAAGGCTTCATGGGGATATTCAGATCAAAATGGAGATAAGTGAAAATCTGGATGACCATCTGCCTGTCAAGGGGCTGTGGAAGGTGGAAGCTCCTTATTACCTGGTATTTTATTCCGAGGAAAAGGAAGGATATCTGGCAAATGCAGGATATGTAATGGAACATGTTCTTTTGTATATGACAGGAAAGGGGCTTGGAACCTGTTATCTGGGAAACACCAAGGTTCCGGAGCCTGGGCCGTCAGGAATGAAGCAGGTGATCGTAGTTGCCTTCGGCTATCCCAAGACCCTGCTTTACCGTGACCCTGCAACGGCCAAGCGGCTTCCTTTAAAGGAATTGTGCGTGTTTAAGGAAGAAGCCGGGGAATCCATGAAGAATATTTTAAGGGCTGTCCGCCTTGCTCCGTCGGCCATGAATACCCAGCCCTGGCGTTTTATCATATATCATGACAGAATTTATGTTTTTTCCTGCAGGGAATTTCTGCCGTCGTCTGCTCTTGCATCCATGCGGGAGATCGGCACAGGGATCATGCTTTCTCATCTGACCATTGCTGCGGAAGAAATGTGGATGAATGTGAAGCTGGAAGCAGAGAAAGCCATGGAGAAAAAGTCTTATAAAAGCGGTGCCTATGTGACTACGGCATTTTTTAATGAGTATAAAGTCTGATCAACTTCTTTTACTGGTACAGACAAAAAGGGAAGGTCCTCTATTTGAGACCTTCCCTTTTTGTCCATGTTCAACAGGTGTTTTATTCAATGGTGATGTAGTGGTTTTCCTCAATCTGCTTTGGAGCTTCTTTTGGTACGACCAGCTTTAAGATGCCGTTTTCAAAGGCCGCCTTGATATCTTCCTGCCTTAAGCCGGAGCCTACATAAAAGCTTCTTTTCACAGAGCCGCTGTAGCGTTCCCGGCGGATATAATTTTTCTGGTCCTTTACTTCGTTTTCGGAAACAGTGTCCGCGTAAATGGTCAGATATCCTTCTTTTAATTCGGCCCGTACATCTTCCTTTTTATATCCCGGAAGCTCCATTTCAATGACATAGCTGGTTCCGTCATCCTCAATGTCTGTCTTCATGAGAGCCTGTCTGTTGTGATAGGCATCCGTGAAAAATGGATCATTGAAAAATTCATCAAATAAGTTGTTTCTTCTGGTTAATAACATAAAAAGTTCCTCCTTTTTTGAATTATTTATATGCCACCGGTATTTCCGGTGTCTTTTTGTTTGTTATACATGTAATATAACACACGTTATCAGCACTGTCAAGAGGTGAGTGCTAATTTCTTATAAGTGATGAGCCGAAGGAATACACTTGCATATTCCTTTAACCAATGCCGCGTTAACGAATAAAAAAGAGAGAAATCCCCATTGAATGTGGGAACAAGAGATGGTAGAATAACCATGTTTGTTAAAAAGAAAGTTGAAAAAACACCCTGCGGGTATACCTTTACACCCGATAAAGCGGGGTGGGCACTGCCCAAAGAGCATGGGCGGAAATGAGGAAACACCCTGCGGGTATACCTTTATGCCCAAAGAGCATGGGCGGAAATGAGGAAACACCCTGCGGGTATACCTTTATGCCCAAAGAACATGGGCGGAAATGAGGAAATCATTCATGAAACGGGAAATCCATTGGAAAGAGATATCAGATGGAAAATTATATGGTTTAAACGATATGGTAAAGGCGGACTGCGGTGACTGCACGGGCTGTTCGGCCTGCTGCCAGGGGATGGGGCAGTCCGTCATCCTGGATCCCCTCGACTGCTTCCGGCTGACAGAAAATCTCCGCTGTACCCTGGAGGCGCTGCTGGATCATAATCTGGAGCTCAATGTGGTGGATGGGATCGTACTTCCCAATTTAAAAATGGGAGGAAAAGAGGAAAGGTGCGGGTTTCTGGATCATGAGGGACGATGCGGGATCCACAGCTTCCGTCCCGGTGTCTGCCGTCTGTTTCCCTTAGGGCGGATCTATGGAGAACAGGGGTTTCAATATTTTCTCCAGGTACATGAGTGCAGGCGGGAAAGCAGGGCTAAGGTAAAGGTGCGCAAATGGATCGATACCCCTGATGTAAAAAGGTATGAGAAGTTTGTGTCTGACTGGCATTTCTTCCTGAAGCGGCTGGAAGGAAAGATTGAGGAAAACGGGGACCAGATATATGCAAATAAGGTCAGCATGTATGTTTTAAAACAGTTCTATCTTACGCCTTATGACAGGGAGCAGGATTTTTACGATCAGTTTGGCAAAAGGCTTGAAGCCAGTTCCTTCTTATGATAGAATTGGAAAGAATAGAGAAAAACAAGGGCGAAGAGATCCAAGGAGGAAGCTATGATCAGGCAGTTAATAGACAAAATTCAGAAAACAAAGGCACCGATCTGTGTAGGTTTGGACCCGATGTTAAACTATATACCGGAGCATGTAACAAAGAGGGCGTTTGAAGAATTCGGTGAAACCTTAGAAGGCGCTGCGGAAGCTATCTGGCAGTTCAATAAAGAAATCGTTGATCATGTATATGATCTGATCCCATCCGTTAAGCCTCAGATCGCCATGTACGAGCAGTTTGGCATCGAAGGCCTGAAAGCGTATACAAAGACTGTAAACTATTGCCAGGAAAAGGGGCTTTTCGTCATTGGAGATGCTAAGAGAGGAGACATTGGTTCCACCTCAGCCGCTTATGCTGCGGCTCACATCGGCCATGTGAAGGTTGGAAACAAAAGCTTTTCTGCTTTCGGTACAGATTTCCTTACGGTCAATCCTTATTTGGGGACCGATGGCGTGAAGCCCTTTGTGGATGTGTGCAGGGAAGAGGACAAGGGCCTTTTCGTTCTGGTGAAAACCTCCAATCCTTCCAGCGGGGAATTCCAGGACAGGCTGATCGACGGAAGACCATTGTACGAGCTGGTTGCAGAAAAAGTGGTTGAATGGGGAGCGGACTCCATGGATGGCGTTTACAGCAATGTAGGGGCTGTTGTGGGAGCTACTTATCCGGAGATGAGCAGGATTCTCCGAAAGCTCATGCCCAACACCTATTTCCTGGTGCCTGGATACGGCGCCCAGGGGGGAACGGCAGAGGATTTAAAGCCCTGCTTTAATGAGGATGGCTTAGGAGCCATTGTAAACTCCTCCAGAGGAATCATTGCAGCTTATAAATCTGAAAGCTACGCCCGGTTTGGCGGGGAGCATTTCGGTGAAGCCTCCAGACAGGCGGTCATTGACATGGTTTCCGATATCAACAGGGTATTATAGGAGAGAGGTAATGGCAAAAGTTAAGGAAAACGCAGTGGTTGCAAGCCAGACATGGCTTGGCGATGATGTATACAGTATGTGGATCGAGACAAAAGAAATTACTGCCCAGGCAGCGCCGGGACAGTTTGTTGACTTATATACAAAGGATGGATCAAAGCTTATGCCCCGCCCTATCAGCATTTGCGAGATTGATAAGGAAAAGGGTCTTTTAAGGCTGGTATACCGGGTCGTTGGAGGGGGAACGGAAGAGTTTTCCCATTACAAGGCAGGGGACACCATTGAGATCCTGGGGCCCTTGGGCAATGGATTTCCACTGGAAGCCGGAGAAAAAGGGAAAAAAGCTTTTTTGATCGGCGGGGGAATCGGGATTCCTCCCATGCTGGAGCTGGCAAAGCATTTGCCTTGTCAGAAGCAGGTGATTCTTGGATACCGGGATGCCTTGTTTTTAAATGAAGAATTCTGTCCCTATGGGGATACCTATGTTGCCACTGAGGATGGAAGCGCCGGAACAAAGGGAAATGTCCTGGATGCCATCCGGGAGCATGGCTTAAAAGGGGATGTGATCTTTGCCTGCGGTCCTACTCCCATGCTTAAGGCGCTTAAGGCTTATGCTTTTGAAAATGAAATGGAATGTTATCTTTCTTTAGAGGAAAAGATGGCCTGCGGCATTGGGGCCTGCCTTGCCTGTGTCTGTAAAAGTTCCCAGGTAGATGAACATTCCATGGTCAATAACAAGCGTATCTGCAAGGATGGTCCGGTATTTAAGGCTGAGGAGGTAGAATTTTAGATGAATACGAAAGTGAATCTGGCCGGAGTGGAGCTTAAGAATCCGGTTATGACTGCTTCCGGCACCTTTGGTTCCGGTGAGGAATACAGCGAGATGATCAATTTGAATCATTTGGGAGCTGTGGTTACAAAGGGTGTGGCCAATGTGCCATGGCCTGGTAACCCGACGCCCAGAATCGCGGAAACCTACGGAGGCATGATCAATGCCATCGGCCTGCAGAATCCGGGAATGGAGGTCTTCATTAAGAGAGACATTCCGTTTTTAAAGCAGTACGATACGAAAATCATTGTCAATGTCTGCGGAAAGACCACAGAGGATTATATCCAAGTTGTGGAGAGGCTGGCAGATGAGCCGGTGGACATGCTGGAGATCAATATTTCCTGCCCCAACGTCAAAGAGGGAGGAATTGCCTTCGGGCAGGATCCAAAAGCAGTGGAAGCCATAACAAGGGAAGTGAAAAAGTATGCAAAGCAGCCGGTTATTATGAAGCTGAGTCCCAACGTAACGGACATTGGGGTAATGGCAAAGGCGGCTGAAGCCGGAGGCGCAGATGTGCTGTCCCTTATTAACACCTTAACCGGTATGAAAATCGACATTAACCGCCGCACCTTTGCGGTGGCCAATAAAACAGGAGGCTTATCAGGCCCGGCCATTAAGCCCATTGCGGTGCGCATGGTATATCAGGCGGCCAATGCGGTAAAACTTCCCATTATCGGCATGGGCGGAATTATGAATGCAGAGGATGCAGTGGAATTCATTCTGGCAGGAGCTACGGCTGTTTCCGTGGGAACGGCCAATTTCCGGAATCCCTATGCAGCGGAAGAGGTAGTCAGTGGCATAGAAGATTATATGAAGAAATATCAGATCGAAAACATCAGGGAACTGATAGGGGCTGTACGGTAATCCCATGATTTTGAATAGAGAGGATAAAAAAATGGAACAGTATAAGCAGGAATTTATTGAATTTATGGTGGACAGCAATGTCCTGAAATTTGGCGACTTCACACTGAAAAGCGGAAGAAAATCTCCGTTTTTTATGAACGCAGGCTCCTATGTGACAGGGGCACAGCTTAAAAAGCTGGGAGAATATTATGCAAAGGCCATCCACGATAATTTTGGGGATGATTTTGATGTCCTGTTTGGACCTGCTTATAAGGGGATCCCATTAAGCGTTGCCACTTCCATTGCCTTTCATGAGCTGTACGGAAAGGAAATCAAATACTGCTCAAACAGAAAAGAGGAGAAGGATCACGGCGGTGATGCAGGCATCCTTCTTGGAAGCCCCATTAAGGATGGAGACCGGGTTGTGATCATTGAGGATGTGACCACCTCGGGAAAATCCATTGAAGAGACCTTCCCCATCATCAAGGGCCAGGGAAATGTGGAGATCTTAGGACTTATGGTTTCCTTAAACCGTATGGAAAAGGGAAAAGGAGACAAGGGAGCCTTGGATGAGATTCAGGAAAAGTATGGGTTTAAAGCGGCTGCCATTGTTTCTATGGCAGAGGTCATTGAACATCTGCATAACAGGGAGTACGATGGAAAGGTTATGATCGATGATGCCATCAAAGGGGCAATTGACGCTTATTACCAAGTCTATGGCGTAAAATAGCCCCTTCCAGGGATACCTTTATACCCAAAGAGCATGGGCGGGAATAAGGAAACCCCTTCCAGGGATGCCTTTATGCCCAAAGAACATGGGCAGGAATAAAGAGACCCCTTCCAGGGATACCTTTATGCCCAAAATGCATGGGCAGGAATAAAGAGAGGAGAGTTTGATATGGAAAGAGTTTATAAGACGATGAGAAATATTGGAGCCTTAAACATTGCTGTTGGGATTGTAGTGACCGTGATCGGACTTGCAGCCGGAACCGTATCAATTATAAACGGAGCGCTTCTGCTGAAGAGAAAATCTGAAATCACATTTTAACTGTTATTATTGGAGAGGATGCTGCTAAAAGGGTGTGGCTTTATGCAGCCTCTCCCTTTTTCCGCGTATAGATGGAGCTGTTATGATTAAAAATACGACTAAACGGCAGAAAATGGGTTGGGTAATCTTCATATTTTACCTGATCTTTTTGGCATACTTTTTATTTTTTTCCGATTATTTTGGCAGGGGCAGCCATGCTCAGGAGGAATATGCATACAATCTGACCCCATTTAAGGAAATACGGCGTTTTATCATTTACCGCCATGTGGTTGGAATGGAGTCCTTTCTGCTGAATATCGTAGGCAATATTGTGGGCTTTATGCCCTGCGGTTTCTTTCTTCCTGTCATCAGCCGCAGGAGCCGCCGCTGGTTTAATACGGTGCTGTTAAGCTTTCTCTTCAGCTTAAGCATCGAGACCATCCAGCTTGTTTTCAAGGTTGGCAGCTTTGATGTGGATGACATGATACTGAATACACTGGGAGGTATCTTAGGGTACATCCTGTATAAAATCGTTCAGCACATAAGAGTAAGAGTTAGGAGGAAAAGGCGTGCAAAAGCAGAAAAGAGTGTCCTACATTAGAAAGTCCTTTGCAAAGCGAAGCTTTCTCTCTCTGGGACTTGCGATTGGGGCATTGGCCCTCGGGATCATCGGAATTGTCAGCTCTGTAATGGCAGAAGGCCAGGCACAGCTTAATGTGGCGGCCGTCTGCTTCTGCAGCCTGATGATTTCCGTTTTTTCACTGATTTACGGTGTCCTTTCTTTTTTTGAAAGGGAAAAAAAATACATACTGTCTAAGATTGGGATGGGGATCAGTTTGAGCCTGATCATTCTTTGGGCAGTTCTCATCATTATAGGAATAAAGGGGTAAAAATTATGGATTATCGAGTGATGTTTCAGCAGGAAAATGAGAATATTATGGAACGTTTTGAGCTGTCCATGGAACGGATCAGGCAGATGGCATCAGAGCGTACCGTGGAGGAACCGTACCGTGATTATTTTGCCAGGACGGCATCCTTTATCGGCATGATGGAGGAGTATCTCCGGTTCCTTGAGGCCGGAGATCAGAAGACCGCTTCTGCAGAGGTCTTAAAAGAATGGAACCAGAAGCTTTATCAGGATATTTTACCCGGCCATTATGAAGAAAGCTATGCAAACCCGGCGTATGCAGTATCAAAACTGGGAGAAGGTTACGGCCAGCTTCTTTCGTATTTGTATAAGGAGATACGGGGAGACATTGTTTTCGTCCATGAGTGGAGGCTTATTGATTTTACCATTTTAAATGAAACACTGATTGAAATTTACAATATGTTTGAAGAGGGAATCCCTGAGGTTTCCGCAATAAAAGAAGTGATTTACTGGTTTGTCAGCGATTATACGGATCATACAGTTACCTTCCGTGTCAGGGAAGGACTTGATCCCACCCTTTCTTTTGCCGTGGATATCATCCGGGAGAATGATTTAGGGGATCTTCGGTATTTGTATTATTTTGGAGAGTATATTTCCGACTCAGAGTTAAAAACTGCAGAGTTTTTAAACTCCCTTCCTGAGGAAACGGTGCGCCTTATGGCGGATACCTATACAGAAGGGTACCGCAAAGGCTTTGAGGTGATGGGAAGGGATTTAAAGAAAAAGAGTGCAGTGCAGATCCGCTATGAGCTGGGCTTTGAGCGTATGGTGAAGTATGCCATGGAGAATTTTGAGAAGCTTGGCCTTAAAGTGATCCTTTGCCGTGCGGCCGTCTGGATGGTCAACACCAATGCCGGCCGGAAATCCGGTTATTACAGCACATCTCCCAACAGGCAGTATAATTATGACCACCGTTATGATGATGCCCTTTATTTAAACAAAGCGTTTAAGGACCGGAAGGCAGCGGTTTTAAAGGTGGCTTATGAAACCTACAAAGAGCAGGCGGCAGCCTTTGCCGGTCCTGCGGTCCTTGAAACCTTTGGAAAAGAAGGCTTTGAGCCGGTAAATAAGCCGGAAGCCAACCGTCTGGATGTCAGACAGGAAAAGCTTTCAGCGGAAATGTCCAATGAGACCTCAAGAATCCTCAATCAGTATGTGCCTGGAGATGAGACCAGCTTTACCATCATTGCTTTCCCGGTGCCTGAAATCGGAGAGGATTTTGAAAAGATCTTCGAAGAAACCATTGCCATCAACACCCTGGATTACGAAAAATATAAGGCGATCCAGCAGGCGGTTATTGATGTTCTGGATGAGGCGGAATATGTGGAGGTGACTGGAAAAGGAAACAACAGGACCCGTCTTAAGGTGGCTCTTTATCCGCTGGCAGACAGGGATAAGGAAACAAAGTTTGAAAACTGTGTGGCTGATGTAAACATTCCCCTTGGAGAGGTGTTCACATCCCCAAGGCTTACAGGAACGGAAGGGACTCTGTCAGTCAGTTCCGTGTATATTACGGATTTCCAGTTTAAAGATCTTATCATGACTTTTGAAAATGGCATGATAAAAGATTATTCCTGCAGCAACTTTGAAGATCCGGATGAGGGAAAGGCGCTGGTAAAACAGGTAATCTTAAAGAACCACGACACCCTTCCCATGGGGGAATTTGCCATAGGCACCAATACTACGGCTTACGCCATGGCCAGAAAATTCGGAATCATTGATAAGCTTCCCATTTTGATCGTGGAAAAAATGGGACCTCATTTTGCAGTGGGCGACACCTGTTATAGCTGGGCGGAGGAAAGCCCGGTTTATAACCCCAACGGCAAAGAAGTGATCGCAAGAGATAATGAAGTATCCATGCTGAGGAAAGAGGATCCATCAAAGGCTTATTTTAGCTGTCATACGGATATAACCATTCCTTATGCGGAGCTGGATAAGATAGAGGCTGTCACGGCTTCGGGAAAACGGATATTGATCATTGACGACGGAAGGTTCATATTAAAAGGCACGGAGGAATTAAATATCCCTTTATCTGAGGATTAATTGCGAAAAAGTTTGAAAAAACGAAAAAATATGCAAATATTTGACAAATTATATGAAAATGCTTATATAATAAAAGTGCTTGCCGATAAAATATACGAAGGTTAAGGTTGAAAGAAAAACTTCTTTCAACCTTAAATTTATGAATCAGGCGGATATGCCTGCATATTCCGTTGATTCATTGGTATATAAAAATATGATAGATAAAGTGAATGGAGGACAAAGGTGAAGAGTTTAAAGATTGGTGTAAGAATTGGACTTGCTTTTGGAGCTATTCTGATGCTGTTTTTAATAGTTTCCACCATTTCTGTGGTAAGCTTAAGACAAAGCAACGGTAAATTTGTGGATTTTTTTAATAATGGACACCAGGTCAGTGTACAGGTTCTTGAGATGAGACGTGATATCCAGTCTGCGGCAAAGAATGTAGGGTATGCCACCATGAGCCTTGATTTAAAGACTACCGGAGGTTATGTGGATGCTGCGGAGGCAGATCTGGAGGATTTCCAGAAAAGAATGCAGTTCTTAAAGGAAAACTACCGGGGGGACCAGGCCCTGGTGAGCAGCGTTGAAAAAACCTTGAATGAAGCCCTGCCTTACAAGGACAAGGTGTTTGGCCTGGCAAGGGAAAATAAGACCAGACAGGCGGCGGATATATTCTTTGAATCATTAGACCCTTATTTCACCAAGGTTCAGGAAGATCTGGTCAGGATCAGTGATTCCGCCAATGAATATGCTGATGATAATTATGAGAACGCTCAGAAGCTGGTAGGGATCACCCAGACCACAGTGGTTGCTTTGCAGATCCTTGCCGTACTGGTTACCTTGGGCTTTTCCCTTTTCACCACCAGGAGCATCGTGGCACCTGTAAAAGAGATCGAAAAGGCGGCAGAGGAAATGTCAAAGGGAAGTCTCCATGTCCTTTTAAATTACCAGTCAAAGGATGAGCTTGGCTCCTTGGCCGACAGCATGCGGGCCACCATTTCCAATATTGGAAACATGATTGATGATATCAGCAGCCTGCTGGGAGCGCTGGCAATGGGTGATTTCCAGGTTGGCTCCAAGCACCGGGAACAGTATGTCCTGGATTATGAACCCATTCTTCTGGCTATGCGGGGAATCAGGAACAACTTAAGCGAAGCCCTTTTCCGCATTAACCAGTCGGCCGATCTGGTGGCCAATGGTTCGGAGCAGGTATCCTCCGGCGCCCAGGCATTGTCTCAGGGAGCTGCGGAACAGGCTTCTTCTATCCAGGAGCTTGCTGCTGCTGTTAGCGATATATCAAACCAGATAAACACCAATGCCCAAAATGCAAAAGAGGCACGTTTTAAGTCAGAAGAATCAGCCGGGAACGTATCAAAGAGCAATGAGAAAATGTCTGAAATGAACCGGGCTATGATGGAGATCAGCGATAAGTCCAATGAAATTGGAAAGATCATAAAGACCATTGAAGATATTGCTTTCCAGACCAATATCCTGGCATTGAATGCGGCTGTTGAGGCCGCCCGTGCCGGGGAAGCAGGAAAGGGCTTTGCGGTTGTGGCTGATGAAGTGCGTAATCTTGCAAGCAAATCAGGAGAAGCGGCAAAGAACACCACCCTGCTCATTGAGGAAAGCATGCAGGCGGTGGAAAACGGAACCAGGATTACCGCTGAGACGACACAGGCTATGCGGGCGGTTGTGGAAGGCAGCCAGCGGATTAATGCGATCATTGAGGAGATCGCATTGGCTTCTGACAAACAGGCAGTGGCAGTTGACCAGGTGGCTCAGGGAATTGACCAGATATCCTGTGTGGTTCAGACCAACTCTGCCACAGCGGAACAAAGCGCCGCAGCAAGTGAGGAGCTGTCAGGTCAGGCCCAGATCATGAAGGGACTTGTCCAGGGCTTTAAGCTTTATGACGGAGAGAAGGAAGAAAAGGCGCCTCAATCCAAAGCAAAAACAAGATCCAGGGATTTTCAGCCGGAAATTCAGGTTTACGGAGGAGACCAGGAGGACCCGGTTCTCACCATTGATCCTGTTTATTTTGAAGAGCAATCCTCATTTGGAGGCGGAAAGTATTAACCATACATAGTCAGGCGGGAGGGCCGGGAAAGAGGAAATTATCTTTCCGGTTTTCCCGCCCTTTTTGTATCCTTCTGGGGAGACATAAATTTTTAAAGAAAAACCATTGACGCAGCAGAAAAAAGCTAGTATTATATTGATAAGCGTGAGTTAATTAATATGCAATATTTATTAGTTAAACTAATAAATTCCATTACTGCAAATAATGAGTAATCACAACAAATAAAATCAAAAGGAGAATTTACTATGGCAAAGGTATCCATTGTTATGGGAAGTGATTCTGATATGCCTGTTATGGCTCAGGCGGCAGATGTTTTGAAAAAATTCGGGGTGGAGTTTGAAATGACTGTGATCTCTGCCCACAGGGAACCGGATATATTTTTCGAATATGCCAAAACGGCGGAAGCAAGAGGCGTGAAGGTCATCATTGCCGGGGCAGGCAAGGCAGCCCATCTTCCCGGAATGTGTGCCGCCCTGTTTTCCATGCCTGTGATCGGAATTCCCATGAAGACCTCAGATCTTGGCGGCGTGGATTCTCTTTATTCCATCGTTCAGATGCCTTCCGGAGTTCCGGTTGCCACTGTTGCCATTAACGGAGGAACCAATGCGGGGATCCTTGCGGCTAAGATTTTAGCAGTGAGTGATGAAGCACTTTTGGGAAAACTGAAGGAATACTCGGAAAATTTAAAAAATGAGATTGCACAAAAAGCGGAAAAGCTGGATCAGGTCGGTTATGAGGAATATTTATCCCAGATGAAGAAATGAGAAAGTCGGAGGCGAGGAGAAAAATGGATTATAAGAATGCCGGAGTGGACATTGAAGCCGGATACAGATCGGTGGAATTGATGAAAAAGCATGTGCAGGAAACCATGAGGCCGGAGGTTCTTGGAGGGATCGGAGGATTTTCAGGGGCATTTTCCATGTCAGCCTTTAAAAATATGGAAAAACCCACCTTGGTGTCAGGAACCGACGGAGTGGGCACAAAGCTGAAGCTTGCATTTTTAATGGACAGGCACGATACCATTGGAATCGACTGTGTGGCCATGTGTGTCAATGATATCGCCTGTGCTGGCGGTGAACCCTTATTCTTCCTGGACTATATTGCCTGCGGAAGGAATTACCCGGAAAAGATCGCTCAGATCGTAAGCGGTGTGGCAAATGGCTGCAAACAGGCCAATGCCGCCTTGATCGGCGGTGAGACAGCGGAGATGCCTGGGTTTTATCCGGAAGATGAGTACGATCTGGCTGGCTTTTCAGTAGGTGTGGTGGATGAGAAGGATCTTATCACCGGGGCTGACGTTAAGGAGGGGGATGTGCTCATTGGAATGGCTTCTTCCGGCATTCACAGCAATGGATTTTCCCTGGTGCGCAAGGTGTTTGACATGACAAAAGAAAGCCTGGACACTTATTATGAGGAATTGGGGAAAACTCTTGGCGAGGCGTTAATCACTCCTACCAAGATCTACGTAAATGCCTTAAAACGTGTAAAAGAAAGCGGAGCCGTGATCAAAGCCTGCAGCCACATCACAGGAGGCGGTTTTTATGAGAACATCCCCCGTATGCTTCCGGAAGGCATTCGTGGGGTGGTTGAAACCAGCAGCTATCAGGTGCCTGCCATCTTCCGTCTGCTGGCAAAAAAAGGCGCTATTGGGGAAGAAACCATGTACAATACCTATAATATGGGAATCGGAATGGTTCTTGCAGTGAGCCCGTCAGATGCGGATACAGTCATGGAGGCCATCCGCAAGGCAGGGGAGATTCCATACGTCATCGGCCGTACGGAAAGAGGAGAGAAGGGCGTGACTTTATGCTGAGAATCGGCGTGTTGGTTTCCGGCGGGGGAACCAATCTTCAGGCGGTTTTAGATGCCATAGACTGTGGAAAGATCACCAATGCGGAGGTAAAGGTGGTCATCAGCAATAACCGGAATGCTTATGCCCTGGAACGGGCCAGGAATCATGGGATTGAAGCTTTCTCCATTTCTCCCGGGGATTTCAAGGGGAGAGAGGAGTTTTACGAAGCCCTTCTTTTAAAGGTAGACCAATACTGCCTTGACTTAATCGTCCTTGCCGGATATTTGGTTACTGTTCCAGAGGCCATGATACAAAAGTACAGGAACCGTATCATCAACGTTCATCCTTCCCTCATCCCGTCTTTTTGCGGAAAGGGGTATTATGGACTTAAGGTCCATGAAGCTGCCCTGGCCAGGGGCGTGAAGGTTACGGGAGCTACGGTCCACTATGTGGATGATGGGATGGATACGGGGCCGATTCTTTTGCAGAAGGCAGTTGAGGTTCTGGAAGGAGATACGCCGGAGATTTTGCAGCGGCGTGTCATGGAAGAGGCGGAATGGCTGATCCTTCCAAAGGCCATACAGCTTATTGCAAACGGACAGGAGGAACCGGAATGAAGGTCTTGATCATAGGCGGCGGCGGGCGTGAGCATGCAATCGCATGGAAAATATCCCAAAGCCCTAAGGTTGACAAATTATATTGTGCCCCAGGAAATGCAGGAATCAGGGAAATTGCGGAATGCGTGGACATTGGTGTCATGGATTTTGACAGGCAGGTGGCTTTTGCCAGGGAGAAGGAGATCGATCTCACCGTCATAGGCCCGGATGATCCTCTGGTGGCAGGAGCGGTGGATGCCTTTGAGGCAGCAGGGCTTCGGGTGTTCGGTCCCCGGAAATCTGCGGCTTTGCTGGAAGGCTCCAAGTCATTTTCCAAGGATCTGATGAAGAAATACGGGATTCCCACAGCAGGATACCAAGTCTTTGATTCCCCGGAGGCAGCTTTATCCTATCTAAAGACAGCCCAAATGCCCATTGTTTTAAAGGCTGACGGCCTGGCTTTGGGAAAGGGAGTTTTAATATGCAGCACAAGGGAAGAGGCTGAAAACGGAGTGAAGGCTCTGATGCTTGATAAGCGCTTTGGCTCTGCAGGGGACCGGATCGTGGCGGAAGAATTCATGATTGGCCGGGAAGTATCGGTGCTTTCCTTTGTAGATGGAAAGACTGTTAAAATTATGACATCCGCCCAGGACCATAAGCGGGCAAAGGACGGGGACCAGGGCCTTAATACAGGAGGAATGGGAACCTTTTCTCCAAGTCCGTTTTATACGGAAGAGGTGGATGCGTTCTGTAAAGCCTATATTTATCAGGCCACTGTGGATGCCATGAAAGCAGAGGGCCGGGAATTTAAGGGAATCATATTCTTTGGACTGATGCTGACGGAAAAAGGCCCCAGGGTTTTGGAGTACAATGCCAGGTTCGGGGATCCTGAGACACAGGTGGTGCTTCCGCGGATGAAGAATGACATTGTGGAGGTTTTTGAAGCCTGCATTGACGGGACTTTGGACCAGATTGACCTGCAGTTTGAAGAAAACGCGGCGGTCTGTGTGGTCCTTGCGTCAGAGGGATATCCGGAGAAGTATGAAAAAGGATTTCCCATTGCAGGGCTGGAAGCATTTAAAGGCCAGGATGGATATTTTGCCTTTCATGCCGGAAGTAAATTGGATGGCAACGGAACTGTGGTGACCGACGGCGGAAGAGTGCTGGGAGTGACGGCAGTTGGCATGGATTTAAAAGAGGCCGGGGAACATGCCTATGAGGCGGTTAAATGGGTCTCTTTTGAGAATAAGTATATGAGGCGGGATATTGGCAAGGGGATTGAGGAAGGATAAAAAATCCCATGGTCAGATCGTTCTCAGAGTATGTTTGATGCAGAGCTTCATTGTGACGGGTAAGGGTTACCATCAGCAGATGATCTGCTGTGGGATATGGAAAAACAGTGACAGCAGGACAAAAACAGGCAGCGGCAGCCTGTTTTTGTCCTGTTTTTCATATAGCAGGAAATGTCTCTGGGATTCCCTGCTATATGAAAAAACCTTTGCTATGGATGCACACTTTCCCTGAGAAAGTAAAAAAAGTTACCTATTCAGCAAAATATTTAAATTCAGTAATCCATCCACTTGGGATATACTTTAAGAAACTTACCGGTATGAAAGGATGGGAAATTGGGATGAAATATGAATTTAAAGGAAATCAGGGCGATTTTTATATGGAAAATCCGGATCTGACCAGCTATTTATACTTTCCACTGGCAAATGAGTCCGGGGTAATGAGCTGCGTATCCCCTGATCTGGGAGGGGACAGCAAGATGGACCAGAATTCCTTTTTAATGCCTCCAGTCAGTTGCGAAAATCTACATAACGACAAATCCTCCAGAAATGTATGGTGCAGGATTGACGGCACCGTAGTATGGTCCCTGACCGGCCGTTCCTCCTGGCAGCAGGCCCAGATGTTTTCCGAAAACAAGGAGCCAATGGCTGTGGAAGCAGGCTTCATGCATCATAAGATCACAAGAACTTCAGAACAGATAGGAATAAAAGGTGAAATCAGCAGCGTTGTGCCGTCCACCGGAGAGAGTGTGGAGCTGATGAAGATCCAGATTGAAAATACCTCTTCCCAATATAAAAACTTTCAGGTAGTCACAGCCATTCCCCTCTATGCCCGTTCCGCGGATAACATCAGGGACCACCGGCATGTGACGGCGCTTCTCCATAGAATTAAGACAAAGTCTTCCGGAGTCATTGTGACGCCTGCCATGACCTTTGATGAACGGGGCCATAAGTGCAATCACCGGGCTTACGGCGTGTTTGGCGGCAGTGAATCCCAGGGGCCTGTGGGATATTATCCGGTTTTGGAGGATTACATCGGAGAAGGGGGCAGCCTTGAAAACCCAAAAGCCTTGCATGAAAACCCGCTAAAGCCTCAGAACGAGGATTTTGAGACCGGAGGCTATGAAGCCCTGGGAGGGCTTTGCTTTCAGGAATGCAGGGTGGGGCCTAAGGAAAAAATAACCTATGTTGTGGCTCTGGGCTATGGAAATACGGAAGAAGAGCTGATACAAAACTGCGGCCAATTTCTTAGTGAAAGGGCATTTGACAGATCCTGGGAACAGACCGCAGAATATTGGAACCACAAGGTGAACGTCAGATTTAAAACGGGCAATCCTGTTTTTGACCTCTGGATGCGGTGGGTAGGCTTTCAGCCCATGCTGCGGAGAATTTACGGCTGCTCCTTTTTGCCCCATCATGACTATGGGAAAGGCGGACGTGGATGGAGAGATTTGTGGCAGGACTGCCTGGCCCTGCTGATGATGAATCCGTCAGGAGTCCGACAGATGTTAATTGATAATTTCGGCGGAGTGCGGATGGATGGAACCAACGCCACGATCATCGGAAGCGGGCAGGGAGAGTTTATTGCAGATAGAAACAACATTACAAGAGTCTGGATGGATCATGGAGTCTGGCCTTTTTTGACTACGGAATTGTATATCCATCAGACCGGGGATCTTGGGATTTTGCTGGAAAACAACAGCTACTTTAAGGATATGCAGGTGTGCCGCGGGGAGGAAAAGGATCTCCAATGGAAAACAGAAGACGGGGAATTGCTGCGGGATGGCCGGGACCAGATTTATTCAGGAACAGTCCTGGAGCATCTTCTGGTCCAGAATCTCACATCCTTTTATGATGTGGGAGAACACAACCATATGAGGATCAGGGGCGCAGACTGGAACGATGCGCTGGATATGGCTTCCCAGAGGGGAGAGAGCGTGGCTTTTACCTGTATGTATGGATATAATTTAAAAGGTCTGGCCGGCTTTTTAGAAGCGCTGAAAGCCCAGGGAGCAGAGGAATTTGAAGTCGCCCAGGAAGTTAGGAACTTGCTGTCAGAGGACCGGGCTGTTTATGATGACATCAGGAGGAAGCAGGAAATACTCAACGGTTATTGCAGAAGCTGCTCTCACCGTGTTTCGGGAAAAAAGGTGATCATAAAGGGCGAGGAATTACAGGCGGATTTATTGGCAAAAGCCTCCTGGATTTATAATCATATAAGGGAAACGGAATGGATTGATTCCAAGGAAGGGTATGGCTGGTATAACGGATATTATGACAATTCCGGAAACAAAGTGGAGGGTGAAACAGAAGCAGGGGTGCGCATGATGCTCACCAGCCAGGTGTTTTCTCTCATGTCAGGAGTTGCAGCGGATCCCCAGGTCAAGGAGATTGTAAAGGCTTCCCATACCCTCCTGTACCGAAAGGAAATCGGAGGATACCGGCTGAATACGGATTTTAACGAGGTAAAAATGGATTTAGGCAGGATGTTTGGCTTTGCCTACGGACATAAGGAAAACGGGGCGGTATTCTCCCATATGGCCACTATGTTTGGAAATGCCTTGTATAAGCGAAATGCATCAAAGGAAGGGTACCATGCCCTCCTGTCCTTGTTTGACCATTGCAGCGATTCTGAAAAGAGCAGGATATACCCGGGAATTCCAGAATATGTGGATGCCAGGGGAAGAGGAGTGTATCACTATCTCACAGGGGCCGCCAGTTGGTATCTGGTTACGGTTGTCACTGAGATGTTTGGGATCAGAGGACATTATGGAGATCTGGTTTTTAAACCTCAGTTGTTAAAAGAACAGTTTGATGAGCACCATCAGGCCTGGGTATCCATGGTGTTTGCCGGAAAAAGTTTAAAGGTCATTTACAGGAATCCCCGGAATTTAGACCCGGATGCCTATGGGATAACCGGTGTTACGGTGAATGGAGTTCCCTGTCATCACCTTAATGGAGATTGGGGGATTGAAAGAGAGAAGCTTTTAAAATTACCGGACCAGGAGCTTCATACCATTACGGTTGAGCTGAATTAGGAGGGCAGAATGGAAAAAGAATTAATTGAAATCGTGAAGATCCAGCAAGAGGGATATACTCCTCTTGTTGATTATCAGACATGGAGAGTGGCCGTGCTGCGGCATTGCGATGACGTGAAAGTGGAACGTCTGGACTCCATGCAGAAACATCTGGAAACCGATGAGGTGTTTGTATTGCTGGAAGGAAACTGTGTGCTGATTTCAGGCGGGGACGGAGACCGGCCGGGAGAAGTGAAGTACGTAAGAATGGTAAGAAACCAGCTTTATAATGTGAAAAAAGGCGTCTGGCATACTCATGCCCTGGATGAGGAAGGAAGCGTCCTTATTATTGAGAACCAGGATACCTGTGATAAGAATTCATCTACAGAGATCTTAAGCAGGGAGCAGATCCAGATGATTCAAAAGCAGGTCTCCTTCTCTCTTTGACATTTTCCGGCGGAACCGCTAGAATAAAGGTATTAAAATCGTTTTAATGGGAGGCGGCTATGGCTGGTTTGAGGTTTTCGTGGAACAATATGAGGATCAAGACAAAAATCCTGATTACATATTTGACAATCTTATTATTATCCTTTGTGATCACCTTTTCCGTCATATCCGTCATTAACAGCTCCTATACGAAAAATGAGATTTTCAATGCGGGCACACAGACGGTCAGCGCCCTGAAAGGAAATCTGTCCCTGATCTTTGATAATGTGACCCAGTTTTCAAACCTGATTTATTTTGATAAAAATGTTCAGGAGGCATTGAGAAATGTTAATAATGCAGCCATTGACCCATCCATCCAGAGGACGATCAAGCAGAGCCTGGTCAATATGATCCTGTCGGGGGAGTATATTTCCAGCGTCCTGATCATGGATTCTTACCATAATGTATACAGCTCCTATAAAAAGACCCCCAAAGGCATTCACGGGGATAAGGCGCTGGAGTCTGAGTGGTACCGGCACCTTGGGGAACACAGGGGGAATGGGTTTTTCATGAAAGGCAGCGAGGGAGTCATTGAATTTTACGGAGATACCCCATACATAACCTATATCCGGGAAATCCGGGATGAAAATACATATAAGCCTTTGGCTGTCCTGCTGGTTACGGTCAATGAGGAAACCATACGCAATTACTTTAATGGGGTAAGCAAATCCCATGACAGCGACTTTTATATTTTAGGGGATCAGGATGAATACATTGTTGCTCCCCAAAACGACGGGCAGCTTTCAGGGGAGAACCGGCTGGTGATCACCCAGGATATCGGCATAGAAAACTGGAAGCTGGCCGGATCGTTTCAGATGGATAATATGACGGCCCTGGCGCCCTATTATTCCACGGTCATCCTTCTGATCATGTGCATCAATGTGGCCTTTGTATTTTTCTGTTCCATTATGCTTACCCGTTTTATCTTCCATCCTCTGTTAAAGGTGGAAAGCCATATGATGCTGGTGGAAACAGGGCAGTTTAACGAAATGGAAGTGGGTCCCCAGAAAAATGAAATCAATAATCTAAAGCGAGTATTTAACCATATGACAAGGTCCATCAAAAACCTGATTATAAAGGTAAAGGAAGAAGAACAGATCATTGCAAAGGGGGAACTTGACCTGCTCCAGGCCCAGATTAATCCCCATTTTCTGTATAACACCCTTGATGCGGTATCTGCCCTTGCCCTTATGCAGGATTATGACAATTGCTTTAAAATGACTCAGGCCTTAGGCAGCTTTTACAGGAACAGCTTAAACAGCGGAATGGATTTCATAACGGTAAAGGATGAGATCAGTTGTATAGAAAGCTATCTGACCATTTTAAATATCCGCTATGACAATGAAATAAAGCTGGAAGTGGATGTGGAAGAAAAGGAAAAGGAGTGCAGAATTTTAAAGCTGCTTTTACAGCCTTTGGTGGAAAATGCCGTCCACCATGGAATCAAGCCAAGGGAAGGAAAGGGCACCATTTCCATCAAGGTCTTTTCCGATGAGGATGAAATCATATTTCTGGTGTCCGATGACGGGGTGGGAATGAGTGAGGAAAAGATCGAAGAGATTATGGAAGGCAGGACAGTGACAGGCAAGTCTGGATTCGGCCTTTATAACCTGATGCAGCGGATTACTCTTTACCATGGAATCAAGCAGCCGGTTCTCATACACAGTGAAATCGGAAATGGTACGGAAATAGCAGTAAGAGTGAAGCGTATGGAAACGAAGGGGTTGGAACATGCAGATCAAAGTGCTGATTGTTGATGATGAAAAACTGGAACGTGTGCTGATCAAACGGGGATTTCCGTGGGAAGACCATGGATTTTCGGTCATTGGGGAGGCCTCTTCCGGCATGGAGGCATTGGAATTTATCAAGCACAGAAAGCCGGAGCTGGTATTGACCGATATCAGCATGCCTCATATGGATGGCTTAGAGCTTGCGGAACATATTTCGGCTCTTGATGAGAACGTTCATGTAATTATGATCACCGGATACCGGGAGTTTGAATATGCAAGGCGGGCAGTCAAACTGGGGGTGGAGGATTTTCTCTTAAAGCCGATTGATATGAATGAGCTGAAAGAAATCACCCTTAAGATCAAGGAAAAAATCAAAAAGGAAAAGACCCACCAGCAGGAAGTGGAGTTGCTGAAGCAGAGCGTTTCTGCCGACCAGGACATTTTAATGGAAAGCTTCTTTCAAAGGCTGGTGGAAAAACGGGCCGGTGAAGAGGAAGCGGCGAAAAAGCTCCTTGCCTATGGCTGTGAAGCGCTGCTGGAAGCGTGCTGCTGTCTTAACATCCACTTAAAGGAAGAAGCGGAAGGGGAAGGAGACGGCAGGCTCCATAAAAGGGCTATGGACCTCCTTGGGGATAATCCCATTGCAGGGACCATATCCTTTCTTCACTATATGAAAAATATCGTGCTGTTTTGTACCGGCGAAAGTTTAAATAACAGCGGAGAAATTGCCCGGCAGATCCATCTTAGGCTGGAGGAAAACCATATTGATTCCACCATTGGGATCAGCCGCATCCATGCGGGCCATGCCGGAATTGCAACGGCCTTTGCTGAGTCGGAAAATGCCCTCAGCGCATCGGTGCTGTTAGGGGGAAACCGGATCATCACTTATGAGGAATATCTTCGTGTTATGGAAAAAAATCCGGATAAGCTGGTGTTTGATTGGGAGGATTTCCTTTTTTCCCTTACCAACGGAATTTCCGACAGGGTATCTGCAGCAATGGAAGACTATATAAACGGGATCAGAAATTCCAGGGTAACAGAAGTAGAATATTTAAGGCTTATGACTATGGATTTAATGTCCAAGGCGGGCAACACCCTTAATAAGTATGGAGACAGCTTAGAGCAGCTCATAGGAGAAGAAAAGCTGTATGAATCCATACGGTCCATACAGACGGTGGAGGAATGCCGCCAGTTTTTAGAAGAATACATCCCTGTCATTTTAAACTATCACAACAGCAAAAAAGCAAAGCAGGGAAATAAGGTGGTAAACGAGGCCCTGGATTATATCAACAAAAACTTTTGTGATCCAGGCTTGTCTCTCAAAACGGTGGCCTCTGTGGTCTTTTCTAATGAAAGCTACTTAAGCAGGGTGTTTAAAAAAGAGGTGGGACAGAGCCTGATCGAATACGTTTTGAAAAAAAGGATAGAAGAGAGCATCCGCCTCCTTAATACGACGGATTTGAAAGTATATGAAATAGCGGAAAAAGTAGGGTTTCGGGATTCCCATTACTTTAGCATCTGCTTTAAAAAGCATGTAGGCGTAACTGTAAAGGAATTTAAGCAAAGATAGTAAAATTTCTAACCTTTTGGGTCAAAATATTAAATTGAGTAAAAACGGGAGTTTCAGTATACTAAGATCAGCATGAAACAAAGAAAACCCAGGAGGAGTTTGAGATGAAAAAAAGAATGTTAAAAAGGGTTTCAGCCGTGGTATTGACGGCAGCCCTGGCAGCAGGAATGACAGGGTGCGCAAGCAAAGGCAGCGCCTCTGTGGAAGGCGGTTCCGGATCTGGAAAGGTGGTATTAAATGTCTGGCACCAGTGGTCCAATGATACCAATGAATTGAAGAAAAAATATGACGAGGTGGTTTCTGCTTACATGGCGGAAAATCCCAATGTGGAAATCAGCAGCCAGACCCTGGATACGGAGGCCTATAAGACTAAAATCTCTGCAGAGTTTGCAGGAGATGCAAAGGGAATCGACGTTTTCTATTACTGGGGAGCCGGAACAGCAAGAAAGCTGGTCAATGCGGATAAATTGCTTCCTCTGGATCCTTATATCACAGATGAGGTCAAGGGGAAACTGCTGGAGGGATCTACGGCAGCCTTTGAATACAATGATAAAACCTATTCTCTGCCTTCCTTTTCCTGGTACATGACCTTATATTGCAATAAGGACTTGTTCGATCAGGCAGGTGCAGAGCTTCCGGATACCTATGACAAGCTGGTTTTAGCAGTTGAAAAGCTGTCAAAGCTTGACGGGGTAACACCTTTGGCCTCCGGGGCAAAGGATGGGTGGAATGCGGCATTTATCTATCAGGCACTGGCGCTGCGTACCGTGGGGGCAGAGGGAATCAATAAGATGCTCTCCGGAAAAGCTCCGTTTGAAGGAGATGGGTATGAAGAGGCTTCCAATAAAGTGCAGGAATTATATAAGATGGGTGCGTTTGGAGCAAATCCACTGGAGCAGAGCAATGATGACGCCAATGCAGCTTTTGGAACAGGAAGGGCTGCCATGAGGCTTATGGGAAGCTGGTTTGCAAACAGCATTTATTCAGATAAAACCGTTACCATCAAACCGGAAGATGTAGTGGCAATGAAAATCCCCATGATCACCGGCAAAGGAAATGAAACTGACTACTGCGGCGGCTTTGTAGAATCTTTCTGGGTAAATAAAAATACAAAGAACCCGGATGAAGCGGCAAAATTCGCAATCTACATAAATGAAAAAATGGGAGAGGCTGCTTACGAGACAGGAACAGGTTTCAGCGCCTGGAAAACAGAGGTGGATGAAAAAGGCTTGAATCCTCTCTTCATACAGATCAAGGATCTTCTTTCCCAAGGAAAGACTTCCGTTCTTGCCTGGGATACTTCACTGGATGCAGAACCTGCCACCATTCACAATGAACAGGTTCAGACACTGTTCGCTCCCAATGCTGACATCAGTGAGTTTATAAAAGAGCATGAAGCGGCTATCAATAAGTAAGTAAGAGCAAAGGGGTATCGCTTACGGAAACAGGCGATCCCCCTTTTTTGTCCAAATATTGTTATACCATGGGCAAAAATAAGGAAACACCCTACGGGTATACCTTTATGCCCAGAGACCATGGGCAAAAGTATGGAAACACCCTTCGGGTATACCTTTATGCCCAGAGACCATGGGCAGAAATAAGGAAAGGAAGATTGATCATGAATAAAATGTTGGGGAAAAAGAGTTATGTGGCCTGCTTTGTGCTGCCTGCGCTCATTCTGTTTGTCAGCTTTACTATTATACCGCTCTTTATTTCGGGAACCTACAGCCTTTTTCAGTACGACGGCATCGGGACAATGGAGTTTATCGGACTTGGAAATTATATAAGGATGTTCGGTGAGGACCGTTACTTTGTAAAAGCCATTTTAAATTCCCTCCTTTTAGTAGGTGCCTCCTTGTTCATTCAGTTGCCCATCTCCCTTTTTCTGGCCATGGTTCTGGCAAGGGGAGTAAAAGGAGAAAAATTTTTCAGAACCGTTTACTTTTTGCCGGTGGTAATATCCAGTATGGTAATCGGCCAGCTATGGATGAAGATGTTTAACAGCGAATACGGGCTTTTAAACCACTTGATCCGGGCCCTGGGAGCCTCTGATTTCAAATACTCCTGGCTTTCAAATCCCAAAACCGCATTTTTCTCCACCCTGGTTCCTGCTGTGTGGCAATACATCGGCTACCACTTATTGATCTTTTATGCGGGAATCAAGTCCATTTCCCAAGACTATTATGAGGCGGCCCAAATTGACGGAGCCAGTAAGTGGCAGGTGAATACCAGGATCACCCTGCCCTTGCTGGCTCCGGTGGTCAAGACCTGCGTCATATTTTCCATCACCGGCTCCTTAAGGGCTTTTGACCTTATTTACGTCATGACAGGAGGCGGGCCAAACCATGCCAGTGAAGTGCCCGCAACCCTGATGTACAATAATTTATTCCGCAGGGGCCTATATGGCTATGGAAGCGCACAGGCATTTTTTATTGTAGTGGAGTGTCTGCTTTTTACCTTTATAGTCAGCAGACTGTTTAAAAAAGCAGAAGAAAATGCATCTGCAATATAAATGGAGGCAGTCATATGAAAATGAAAAAAAAGATAAAATTTTTGCTGCTGTGCCTGATCGCACTGACTCAGATTTTTCCCTTATACTGGCTTTTAACCTTTTCCTTAAAAAGCAATGGAGAAATTTTTGGAGAAAACATCATAGGGATTCCCCAGGTCTGGAGATGGGAAAACTATGGAAATGCTTTTACCCAGACCAGCCTGATCCGGTATTTTTTAAACTCCGTATTCTATTCCATGGTAACTGTTGCCGTTGCCGGACTGCTGTCTGCCATGGCTGCTTATGCCATAGCCAGAATGAGATGGAAGCTTAAATCCCTGGTGTTCGGAGCCTTTGCATTGGGGATTATGATCCCGGCTCAGGCAGCCCTTCTGCCCCTGTTTCAGGTCCTTGACAAGACAGGATTAAAGGGAGGGTATCTGGGACTCCTCATTCCTTATATTGCAGGGGCGATTCCCATGAGCATTATGATATTAATCGGATTTTACAAAAGCATTCCCATGGAAATTGAAGAGGCTGCCTGCATTGACGGCTGTGGGATTTTCCGGTGCTTTGGAGCCATCATACTTCCCATCATCAAGCCGGCTCTTGCCACTGCCTCTATTTTCACCTTTTTAGGGACATGGAACGAGCTGATGCTGGCCAATACCTTTGTGGACAGCGACCGGTACCGGACTCTGCCAGTAGGAATTATGTCCTTTGCAGGCCAATATTCCACGGATTGGGGGCTTATCGGAGCGGGCATGGTAATTGCCACACTGCCCACCATTGTCATTTACTTTTTGCTAAGCAATCAGATCCAGGACAGTCTGGTTGCAGGCGCAGTGAAAGGATAGCAGGATAATGTTTGATTCAAAAGGAAGATTTATCATAGAAGATTATCACAGGAAGCCGGTATTTTCCAGCTTTTTGCCCGGGATCAGCGGGATTTACGGGATCCCTCTCTGGTGCTTTTATACCAACCGGGGTCAGGCAATTGCAAGCTTTGGGGTAGAAAACAAGAATCATTCCATTATGGAATTTTACCCGGCCCATCAGGCCTATCAGATGGTACGGAACATGGGCTTTCGCACCTTTATCAGACTGGGAAATGAAGTATACGAACCTTTCCGCCAGGATACCGTGAAAACCCGAATGTATGTGGGCATGAATGAGCTGGAGTTGGAAGAGATCAATGAAGAAAAAGGGTTAAAAACCAATGTTCTCTATTACACCCTTCCCGATGAAACAGTTGCCGGTCTGGTGAGAAGGGTTACCGTAAAAAACATCTCCAGGCAGCAGATGCGTCTGCAGGTCTTAGATGGAATGCCTGGAATCCTTCCTTATGGAATCGGGCTAAAAGAAATGAAGGAAATGGCCCAGACCATGAAAGCATGGATGCAGGTGGAGGACGTGGAAAAGAGGAGGCCTTATTACCGGGTGCGGTATAGCACCGGGGATTCGGCAGTGGTTTCCAGGGTGGAAAAAGGAAACTTTATGCTGTCCTGTTCAGAGTCCGGCCAATTGCTGCCCATGATCGCTGATCCTGAAGTTGTGTTTGAATATGATACGGCATTTGAACAGCCCATGGGATTGATCCGGCACAGCCTTGTGGAACTTATGGAAAAAAAGCAGATCACCCAAAATCTTGTGCCTTGCGGCTTTTCCGGCCTGATCAGGATTCTTTCTGCCGGGGAGGTCATGGAGTGGAACAGTGTGACAGGCCAGGCGTCAACCAAAAAGATCCTGGCAGACTATGGGTCACGGACCCTGGACAGGAACTATTTTCAGGATAAATACAACCTTGCGGCAGAAAAGACACGGGAACTGGGAAGCTTTATTGACACGAAAACCTCTGATCCGGTTTTTGACGCCTACTGTAAGCAGACCTATGTGGATAACGTACTGCGGGGCGGATTTCCCATAAAAACAGGAAAGGACGCTGTCTTTTACGTGTATTCCAGGAAGCATGGGGATATGGAGCGGGATTATAATGACTTTTCCATGATTCCGGAATATTACTCCCAGGGAAACGGAAATTTCAGGGATGTAAACCAGAACCGGAGAAGCGATGTTTTGTTCACGCCCTACGTGAAGGACCACAACATCAAGCTGTTTTTTAATCTGCTCCAGTTGGATGGATATAATCCGCTGGTGGTAAAGCAGGTTGCCTATGAGGCTCTCCGGACGGATAGGATACTGGAGCATGTGGAAGAGGGCGGCAAAAGCCTTATGAAAGCATTTTTTCAGAAAGAGTTTTCGCCGGGAAGCCTGTTTGCTTTTCTGGAACAGAATTCCATTTCCCTGGATTGCAGCCGGGAAGAATTCCTAAGTACGGTGGTGGACCACAGCACGGCAAGATTTCATGCTGATTTTGGCGAAGGATATTGGACTGATCACTGGACGTATCACCTTGATCTGATTGAGTCCTACCTATCCGTTTATCCTGAAATGGAAGAATACCTGCTGTTTTTTGATAAAAGCTACACGTATTATGAATCAAGGGCAGCAGTGAAGCCCCGGTGTGAGCGTTATGTGAAGACAAAACAGGGAATCAGGCAGTACCATGCCCTTTATGAGGACCGGAAAGAAGAGGTCTTAAAGGAAACCGTTTCCATTGATTATGGTAAGGGAACGGTTTATATCACAAACCTGATGACAAAGCTGGTGGTGCTGGCCGCCAATAAAACCGCTTCCTTAGACATGTCCGGTTTAGGCATAGAAATGGAAGCAGGTAAGCCGGGCTGGTATGATGCCTTAAACGGCCTGCCCGGCCTGTTGGGCTCCTCCATGGCGGAAACCTTTGAGCTGTACCGGCTGCTGAACTTTATGGAAAGCGCTCTGGATAGGTTTGAAGAAACGGTTACGGTACCGGCTGAACTGTATGATTTTATCAAAGGTCTGGATAAAACCTTTACCTGCTACGAAGAAGGCGGCAAGACCAAGCTGTGGGTATGGAATGAGTGCAACGGTTATAAGGAGCGCTACAGAGCGCTTACTGCCAAGGGGGTCCGGGGAAATGAGATCTCCATGTCCGGGGAGATTTTCAGGGGAATTCTTGGGAAGTGGATCTCCTACGTGGAAGAGGGCATAAAGTCAGCCTGTGGGAAAGACGGGAAGATTCCCACCTATTACACCCATCTGCTTGAGGGCTATGAAATGGATGGGAATCATATCATTCCTGAAAATCTGCGGGTCACCCCTTTGCCTTTATTTTTAGAAGGGTTTGTCCGGTATATGAAACTGCCGGCATCAAAGGAAGAAAAACAATTCCTTTATCAAAAGGTTAAGCAGACCGGGTTATACGATTCTAAATTAAATATGTACAAGGTCAACGAATCCCTGGAAAATGCCTCCTTTGAGATCGGAAGAGCAAAGGCATTTTCCCCGGGCTGGCTGGAAAATGAATCCATCTGGCTCCATATGGAATATAAGTATCTGCTGGAATTGCTCAAATCAAAATTATATGAGGAATTTTTCCGGGATTTTTACAATGCCTGCATTCCCTTTCTAAATGAAAATACATATGGAAGAAGTCTCCTGGAGAATTCCTCCTTTATCGTAAGTAGCGCAAATGCCGATGAGAAGCTTCATGGAAGAGGTTTTGTAGCGAGACTCAGCGGTTCCACAGCCGAATTCTTGCAGATGTGGCAGATCATGATGTTTGGAGAAAAGCCCTTCCGAATGGTGGGAGGACAGCTTTGCTGTTTTTTTGAGCCGGCGATTCCCGGGTATCTGATCCCGGAGGAGAAAACCGTGGAAGCCAGATTTTTAGGAAAAACAAAGGTGGTCTATAAGTTCTTCCAAAAGCAGGATATGGTTCCAGGTTCCTATCACATTGAAGGGATGGAGCTGGAATATTGGGATGGACAGACGGAAGTAGTGAAGGAAGCAGGTCTGTCTGGCGCTCCTGCCGTAAAACTGAGAAGTGGAATGGTGAAATCACTTGTTATAATGACTGGAAAGGCAAATTAACCCTCACAGGGTCCTATTATGGGATATTTTGGAAGTATTTCATATGAAACTTCTTAAAATAAGAAAAAGAAGAGGATTTGCGTTTATGAAAAAACCATTGACATGACCGGTTTTTCATGATATTGTATCTGACAGGTGATGCAAGTATGACAAAGGGTCAGTTAGAAGCCAGGATTAGTGAAATCGTCAGTAAATTTGAAGTTGAATATATGGGAAGAGGTCCAAAGACCATCCGTACCTATATTTTAAGTGACATGATCATTGTCAGATTAATAGGGTTTTTAAGCCCTTCTGAGAAAAAGTTGGCGGAAAGTTCACAGGGCGTTGAATTACTAAAAAAGGTCCGTATTTCATTATTTGAGGGTGGCAGAGAATATCTTGATAAATTATTAGCAGGTGTTATGGATGCCACAATTGTCAGTACTCACTCTGATATCAGTACGAAAACAGGTGAAAAAATCATTGTCATTACTGTTGATAGGAATTTAGAAGAGCTTTATACAGTTAAATAACACCGGAAGACGTCACAAAGTAGAAAAAACATTCTAAGTTGTAAGTAAGCCGATATCCATGAATTGGATATCGGCTTTATATATATCACGGAGGGAGGCGGTAAATGGAAAAAACACAGCAATGACGGGAAATCCCGGGGATTTACCCATTATAGCAGAAGGTATCCGGCATGAGACGGTAAAGGATTTTCTGGAAAACCACAGAATGATCCCATGCCTGGAATATTAAAATAGAAACTATGTAATACTTAATAAAATTGGGAAACAAAGGTTGAAGAAGATCATTATTAATTACATGGTTTGTGCCGCCCCATGTTCGGTGCAAACTTTAGATGTGCATAAGGGCGTGCGCAGGAACGGAGGAAAATATGCTGGAATCTTTACGTGATATGAATTTACCGGAGTATGTACAGGATATACTGGTTCAGTCAAAAGGTGTGGTCATTCCAAAGACAAGGGAAGATTTGCTGACGCTGGCAATGGGGAATGAAGAAAATTCTGAATTTCGCATTGAATATGAAGTAGAAGGCAAAGGCACAGTATTGGAAGCAACCGCTGCAAAGTGTAAAAACGGTGTTGTAGTCAATTATACAGACGACTATATGAGAAGGCGTGATCCGGACTGTCTGCTGATTGCAGATGAGAAGCCAACAGATAAACCCAGATACGAAGAGGTTTATCACTCTGATTTCCAGTCCCTGAGAGATGAAACCTTTGGCTGGCTGAAAAATCAGGAGTTGATTTTTTTCCCATTTAAGTCAGGCGGACTTGAATATGGATACGATTCCATCCTGATCGCACCGTTAAACGCAGGTTTTTTTGCTGCCGGACTTGCAGATTTACAGGGTTTTTTAAATATTGACGAGATTTCTTCTGATTTTAAGCCAAGAGCGGTAGTTTTCCTGGCGCCCCCATTCAGGCATACTCATTTTGACGGAAAGCAGATCGTGGTTCATAACCGTCTGGAGGAAATTCATGAAGTTTATTCCTATAATCTATATCCAGGCCCAAGTGCCAAAAAGGGTATTTACGGAGTTCTTCTCAATATCGGAGAAGAGGAAGGCTGGGTAACGGCTCACGCATCAACGGTAAAAGTGATTACCCCATATGACAATGAGATCGTCATCATGCACGAAGGCGCCTCCGGAGGCGGAAAAAGCGAAATGATTGAGGACATCCACAAGGAAATGGATGGCAGGGCCATATTGGGCAGAAATACGGTGACAGGTGAAAAGAATTACCTGGTATTAAATGAAACATGTGATCTGATACCGGTCACTGATGATATGGCATTATGTCATCCCAAAATGCAGAATGACAGCAAAAAGCTGGTTGTCAAGGATGCGGAATCCGCATGGTTTCTGCGGTTGGATAATATTAAATGCTACGGTACTTCCCCCCAATATGAAAAAATACTGATTCAGCCGGAAGAGCCCCTTATTTTCTTAAACATGCAGGCAGTGCCTGGCGCCACCTGCCTGGTTTGGGAACATACCCTGGATCAGAACGGAAAGCCTTGTCCCAATCCCCGTGTTATTTTACCGAGAAGGCTGGTTCCCAAGGCCATTGACATGCCAGTGGAAGTGGATGTGAGAAGTTTTGGCGTGCGGACCCCTGCCTGTACAAAGGAAAACCCCACCTACGGTATTCTTGGAATCCTCCACATACTGCCTCCGGCCCTGGCCTGGTTATGGCGTCTGGTTGCCCCCAGGGGATTCAACAATCCAAGCATTATCGATTCTCTGGAAATGACCAGTGAAGGAGTAGGCTCTTATTGGCCCTTTGCAACCGGTAAAATGGTGACTCAGGCAAATCTGCTTCTTGATCAGATTTTACATTCAACCAATACCCGGTATGTTCTGATCCCCAACCAGCACATCGGCGCCTATGAGGTGAGTTTTATGCCCCAGTGGGTTGCCAGGGAGTATATTGCACGCAGGGGCAGCGCTAAGTTTAAACCGGAGCATCTGGTAGAAGCCCGCTGTCCGCTTATGGGCTTTGGCCTTGATTCCTTAAAGATTGACGGCCAGTACATCAGAAGAGCATTTTTAAGACCGGAAACCCAGCAGGAGGTAGGAACCCAGGGGTACGATGCCGGAGCAAAAATATTGACAGAATTCTTTAAGCAGGAGCTGATGAAATATTATACGGATGATTTAAATCCATTAGGAAAGCAGATCATTGATATGTTTCTGGCAGGAGCCACTGTTAAGGAATATCTGGAAATCATTCCTATGAGATATTAAAATTACCCTTGCAGACAGATTTGTAGTGGCCCGGAGGCTTAAGCTTCCGGGCCACAGCGTACTTGTATACTAGTGCTTGACAATGACAGGGATTTCGCTTATTCTATGTATAAACAGAATTTGAGAAAAGAGGTCATGGTATGCGGTTGACAGAACGGTATTCCAAAGAGACAGGAAGGGAATATGCCCTCAGGATGTTAAAGGATAATATCATACATCTCGATCTGATTCCCGGAAGCATGCTGAGCGAAAATGAACTATCTTCAGAAATGCATTTGTCCCGGACCCCGGTGAGGGAGGCCTTGATTGAGCTGTCAAAGGTGAAAATCGTGGAAATCTACCCTCAAAAGGGAAGCGCGGTGGCTTTGATCGATTATAATCTGGTGGAAGAGGCTCGTTTTATGCGCAATGTCCTGGAATGTGCGGTGGTGGAGCTGGCCTGCAAGATGGCAGGGGAAGAAGCGGTCATGGAGCTGAGGGAAAATGTGAAGCTTCAGGAGTTTTACATGGAGAACCGTTCTCCTGAGCGGCTTCTTAATCTGGATGATGAATTTCACCGGCTGCTGTTTCACATAACCGGCAAAGACCAGGTTTATCAGCTCATGGACAGTATTACCATTCATTTTGACCGGATACGCAGCATGTCCCTGATGGCGGTAAAGGATTTGAAAACAATTTCCGACCATCAGGCCATCGTGGAGGCCATTGCTGCAAAAGACGGAGAAACAGCAAAAGAAGTGATGGAAAAGCATTTATCCAGATATAAAATCGATGAGGAAGCCTTACGGAAAGAATATCCCGGGTATTTCCGGTGATTTTATTTTGCGCCAGCAATAGGCCCAATGAAAAAAGCGGTAATAAAAGATGAAAAGGCATTTATCTTTTATTACCGCTTTTTTATGTGCAGATCTGGCAGGATCATTGAGAAATATCCGGTTTTTGTGCACAACATACAAAAAAAAAATAAATATTTATAGAAAGTGCTGATTGAACTACTAGTATACTAGATATATACTAAAAGCAGGATTAAAAAGCCATAATAATAGCATTGAAAAAAGAATTAGGAGCAAGGAAACGGAGGTATTACACCATGAAAATGATTATGCGTTGGTTTCCCTTTGGGGATGACAGCGTGACCCTTGACCAGATCCGCCAGACACCGGGAGTTTCCGGCGTGGCGACTTGTCTGCCCAAGGTGCCTGTGGGAGAAGTCTGGCCCCTGGAAACCTTAAAAGCCCTGAAAGAGGAGATCAAAGAGGCAGGCCTTGAGATGGAAGTCATCGAAAGCGTCAATATCCATGAGGATATAAAGAAAGGCCTTTCTACCAGAGACAAGTATATTGATGCTTATATTAAGACCTTGGAGCATTTAAGCATGGCAGGTGTTAAGTGTCTCTGCTATAATTTTATGCCGGTCATGGATTGGGCCCGGAGCGATCTTGCATTTCCGGCAGAAGACGGAAGTTATGTCATGGCTTACCGTCATGATGAAGTGCTTCAGATGAACCCGGAAAAGATGGCAAAGGCCATGGAGGGAAAAGCCAGAGGATTTTCCCTTCCAGGCTGGGAACCGGAGAGGCTTTATGCCATGGCCCTTGATATTGAGTTTTACCAGTCAATGACAAGGGAGCAGTATTGGGATAATATGAAATATTTTCTGGATGCAGTGGTTCCCTATGCGGAAAAGTATGACATTAAGATGGCAATTCATCCCGATGATCCGCCATGGCCTCTTTATGGGCTTCCAAAGGTCATTACCAACGCGGAAAATATCAGGACATTTCTTGCCTTAAACACCAGTCCCCATAATGGGCTGACCTTATGTACCGGCAGCCTGGGAAGCGATTTAAACAATGACCTTCCTGCCATGATGGGGGAGTTTGGAGCCATGAAGCGGATTCATTTCGCCCATATCAGGAATGTCCGTCATATTTCGGAAAAGGATTTTGATGAGGCTGCACATCTTTCTTCCTGCGGAGATTTAGATATGTTTGCCATTGTAGAGGCACTGTATGAGTCCGGCTTTGACGGATATATCCGGCCGGATCACGGCCGTATGATCTGGGGAGAACAGGCCCGTCCCGGATATGGTTTATACGACCGGGCCATTGGAGCAAATTATCTCTTAGGTCTTTGGGAAGCCATTGATAGAACCCATAAAAACAGAAAATAGGAGGCATGGATTAATGAAACTGAATCGGTCCTGTTTAACAAACCGGGAAGCCTGGGAAAAGGCTTCTGTAAAGCTGCCGGAATTTGACTGGGAAAAAATGACAGAGATCACGGACAAGTCGCCGAAATGGATCCATTTTGGGGCAGGGAATATTTTCCGTGGATTTATCGCAGTGCTGCAGCAGCGCCTGCTGGAGGGCGGCCTTGAGGAAAGCGGCATCATAGCGGCAGATACCTTTGATTATGATATTATTGATAAAATATATACTCCTTTTGACAATATGACCATGATGGTCAGCTTAAAACCGGACGGAACCATGGACCGGGAGGTGATTGCCAGTGTTGCCAGAGGCGTAAAGGCCGATGTGGGCAATGAAAAGGATTTCGGATATCTGGCGGAGGCTTTTAAAAATCCGTCTCTTCAGATGGTAAGCTTTACCATTACGGAAAAAGGATATGCCCTGGCAAACTTCCGGGGAGAGCTTTTTCCGGTGGTGGAAAAGGACATGGAAGAAGGACCGGAAAAAGCCTGTCATGCCATGAGCGTAGTAACTGCTCTTCTTCTTAAGCGGTATCTGGCAGGAGGCTTTCCTCTGGCATTGGTCAGCATGGACAATTGCAGCCATAACGGGGAGAAGTTAAAGGACAGCATCGTTTCCATTGCAGGAGCATGGACGAAAAAAGGGTATGCTCCCGAAAGCTTCCTTTCCTGGATTCTGGATGAAAATAAGGTATCCTTCCCCTGGTCCATGATCGACAAGATCACTCCCCGGCCTGCAGAGGTAGTGCAGAAGCTGCTGGAGGAGGACGGGATCGAAGACATGGCGCCTATCATCACCAGTAAAAATACGTATATTGCGCCCTTTGTCAATGCAGAGATTCCTCAGTATCTGGTAGTGGAGGACCGTTTTCCAAACGGACGCCCTGATCTTGAAAAGGCAGGGGTATACATGACGGACCGGGATACGGTAAATAAAACAGAGCGAATGAAGGTTACCACCTGCTTAAATCCCCTGCACACGGCCCTGGCGGTGTTTGGCTGCCTGCTGGGATATAACAGCATTGCCGCAGAAATGAGGGACGAGGATTTAACAGCTCTTGTGGAACGGATCGGCTATAGGGAAGGCCTTCCGGTGGTTACGGATCCTGGGATCTTAAGTCCGGAGGATTTTATCAGAGAGGTTATTGAATACCGTCTGCCCAATCCCTTTATCCCGGATGCTCCCCAGAGAATTGCAACCGATACCAGCCAGAAGATCCCCATCCGATTTGGAGAAACCATAAAGGCTTATCTGGCGGATGATACCCTTGATGTGCAGACTCTGACGGCTATCCCCCTCTCCATTGCCGGCTGGCTCCGTTATCTCCTGGGCGTGGATGATGAGGGAAATCCCATGGAAATCAGCAGCGATCCCATGCTTTCGGAATTAAAGGAACAGTTAAAGGGAATTAGGCTGGGAGAAAAACCTGATGGAGAGGAAGGGCTTGAAGAGATCCTGTCCAATCCCCTTCTTTTTGGAACGGATTTGGTTAAAGCGGGTCTGTCAGGAAAGATCGAAGCCATGCTTTATGAAATGCTTAAAGGTCCCGGAGCGGTGAGAAAGACTTTGCATCTATATGTAAAATAAGATTTTGAAAATGGGGAACCGCTGATTATGGATTGAAATCAGCGGTTCCCTGTGTTAAAATGGGCCTATCAAAAGGACAGTACCAGAAAGGCGGACAAGGCCCATGAACATACAGATTTTTGGAACCAAAAAGTGCTTTGACACCAGGAAGGCAGAGCGCTATTTCAAGGAACGGGGAATCAAGTACCAGTTTATTGATATGAAAGAAAAAGGAATGAGCAAAGGCGAGTACCAGGGTGTTAAGCAGGCCGTGGGAGGACTTGAGGCTATGCTTGATGAAAACTGCAGGGACCAGGAAACCCTGGCTCTTATCAGATACATTGCCGGTGAGGATAAGGATGAAAAGATCCTGGAGAACCAGCAGGTATTAAAAACCCCTATTGTCAGAAACGGAAGGCTGGCTGCGGTTGGATACCGGCCGGAGGTTTGGAAGAATTGGAACTAGAATTTTGATGTAAACAAAGAACAAGGAGAGAACGGAATGAGAAAACCAGAGAAAGATCAAAAATGGGTATTCAATCAGGAGATAGAAGGAGAACAGGCAGCAGAAGGTGTTGTCAGAAAGATTCTGGCATACTGTGATGGTTTGATGTGTGTGGAAAACAAGTTTGAGAAGGGGGCAGTGGGAAAACTTCACAGCCACCCTCATACCCAGATCACCTATGTTGCCAGCGGAAAGTTTGAGTTTACCATAGGAGATGAAACAAAGGTTGTAGAAACTGGAGACAGCCTTTTAAAGCAGGATGGAATTGTTCATGGCTGCCTATGTCTTGAAAAGGGGATCTTAGTGGATATTTTTACGCCTATGAGAGAAGATTTTCTATAAATAACAGGTTCTCAGAAGATGGAAAGGCTGAAAGAAGAAATCCTTCTTCCCTATCCACTGGGATATAAATATGGGACATGTGAAATAAATCTATTGATAAAAATGGTATAATATGCTATAAAGAAAGCACATTGAAATTAAAGGAGGTGATAGGGATGGGAAAGTATGTTTGTGAACCATGCGGATATGTGTACGATCCTGAAATCGGTGATCCAGATTCTGGCATTGAGCCAGGTACTGCATTTGAAGATTTACCCGAAGATTGGGTTTGCCCAGTTTGCGGAGTTGGTAAGGACATGTTTGTTGCGGAATAAGATTGCGGCATTTGCCGAATGAATATGCAGGCATATTCGTACGGTTCATTGCTTGCACAAATAAAAACCTTCAAGCCCGGCAGGTAATCTGCCGGGCTTGAAGGTTTTTTTCCAGTATCATGAATCATACTTGGGTGAGTATGCAGCTTTCATTATAATAAATGGAAGGTCAGAACAAGTGATGCAAATACAATGGAGACCATGGAAGTGAGTTTTATCAGAATGTTGATGGATGGCCCGGAAGTATCCTTGAAGGGATCGCCCACGGTGTCGCCTACTACAGCAGCTTTATGCTGGCTGCTCCCTTTTCCCCCATGTGCGCCCTGTTCAATATACTTCTTTGCATTGTCCCATGCTCCTCCGGAGTTAGCCATCATAACAGCAAGAACAAACCCCGTAACAGTATTGCCGGCAAGAAGAGCTGATACACCTTCCGGCCCTAATAAAAAGCCAATAGCAATTGGAATGACAACCGCTATCATGGCCGGTGCAATCATCAGCTTTTGAGCGGATCTTGTACACATATCAACGCAGGAAGCATAATCCGGTTCCGTTTTTCCTTCCATAATTCCAGCTATGGTCTTAAATTGACGGCGGACTTCCAATACAATGGATTGTGCGGCTCTGCCTACGGCATCCATGGTGAGTGCTGCGAATAAAAACGGTAATACACCGCCAATTAACAGTCCCACCAGTACTTTTGGATTGGTTATGGTGAGATCCAGATTTAATTCCGGTTGGATTTGATGTACTTTGTCAACATAGGAAGCGATCAGCGCAAGAGCGGTCAGGGCTGCGGAGCCGATGGCAAATCCTTTTCCTGTGGCAGCGGTGGTATTGCCAAGAGAGTCCAGGGCGTCTGTTCTCTGTCTTACGGAAGCATCCATATGTGTCATCTCGGCAATGCCGCCGGCATTATCAGCAATTGGTCCGTAAGCATCCGTAGCCAGTGTAATGCCTAAGGTGGACAACATTCCTACAGCAGATAAACCGATGCCATAAAGTCCAAGGTTAAAATCATTGGCACCACCGGAACAATAGTAACTTACAAGTACAGAAATACTTACAATGACGACCGGTGCAACAGTAGAAAGCATGCCAAGGGACAATCCGCTGATGATGACGGTTGCTGCTCCTGTTTCACTGGATTGTGCTAATTTTTTGGTTGGACTATATGAATCAGATGTGTAATATTCTGTGATCGCCCCGATTAAAACTCCTGCAATCAATCCTGAAAGAACAGCAGCATAAAGTCCCATTTGACCGGGAAGCAGCAGCTTTATGATGAAAAACGCTGCAATAATAATGATTGCCGCACTAATATAGGTACCGGTCCTAAGAGCCTTGAGAAGATTCTTCTGAGAGGCACCTTCCCCTGTCTTGACAAAAAAAGTACCAATGATGGAGGCTATAACACCCAGCGCCGCCAGCAGCATGGGGATGGACACGCCCTTGATCCCGTATCCTGCAGCAACGGCAAGAGCCGCTGTTGATACGATGGAACCTACATAGGATTCATAGAGATCAGCGCCCATTCCGGCTACGTCCCCTACATTATCCCCTACATTATCGGCAATAACAGCCGGATTACGGGGATCATCTTCGGGAATACCGGCTTCCACCTTACCCACAAGATCAGCTCCCACATCGGCAGCCTTGGTAAAAATACCGCCTCCAACCCTGGCGAAAAGGGCCATGCTGGATGCGCCCATTCCAAAGGTCAGCATATTCGCTGTTATTTCTGTAATCCGTTGGTCTGCTGGAAGATGATGAAAGGCTCCGTTTAAAATGAAATACCATATGGAAAGATCCAGAAGACCAAGTCCAACCACGGTAAATCCCATGACTGAACCGGCAGAGAATGCCACCTGGAGCCCCTTATTCAGACTTTTTGAAGCTGCTTCTGCAGTTCTGCAGTTAGCCATGGTTGCTGTCCGCATACCGATGAATCCGGACAGACCTGAGAAGAACCCACCCGTTAAAAATGCAAATGGGGTAAAAAAGCTTAAGAAACCGCTAAATGCCATAATTAATAAGATACAAAAAACTGCAATAAAAAATATAGCAACCCCTGAATACTGGCGTTTTAAGTAGGCGTTGGCCCCTTTTCTTACAGCTTCAGAGATCCGGGCCATTTCCGGGGTGCCCTCCGGTTGCTTTTTAACACGACGGTACATGATCCAAGCAAAAATAATCCCCAACAATGACCCCATTGATACAAAATAAATTGCATCCATTTACTCATACCTCCTAGTTTATTTTTGATGATTCCATTATAGTACAGTTTAATGTGAATTTCCAACAAAGATGCCGTTAATTTTCGTTAAAAAAAGTACGATTTGACCAATGGGAATCAATGGATTTGGGTAAGCTAAAAACCCCCTGATCCTCATGAGTGAGGGCAGGGGGTTTGAAGACGCCGGCAGTACTTTTTATGGACAAGTTTTTTGTTATGGATTCTAAACCCTGAGGCTTAGGCCGGCAGCTTTCAGCTCACGCCCGGTCCCTTGCTTTCAGAAACAGGAGGAAGGGTTGCAGTTCCTGCATTCTGGCTGTTGGTATCCTGGGGTGTCTGGGATTCCTGAGCTGTTTGATTTGCCTGGGCTGTCTGGGTAAATGTCGATTTTCCCGCTTTTTGCAGATATTCCATGATCCCTTTTGCATCGGCCTCTCCCAGTGCCTTATACTGTTCTTCCGTTGACAGGAACAGGGTCAAGTCGCTGGTGTGGTTTATAAAGCCGTGTTCAATGATAAAGCCTCGGATCCCGTACATTTGAGAATAGCGGGGAATGGCATAATAATCGGCCTGGCTTCCGTCAGGAAATAAGGTTCCGTTCTCTGAATCCCGGAGGAGCAGTCCCCGGTTGTGAAGCCCCAGAGTGTTTAACTGCTTTAAAATGGTATTGGCGGCTTCCTGGGACTGGAGGGCCAGGTCGTTGTTATAGCGGCCGGTCCTGGGAGCCATGGAGCTGGCTCCGTAAGCATTTTTCACCGTACCGTTCCCCAAAGCCGAGTCCACATGCTGGCTTACAAAAAGGTCCGCTTGCACAGAGGCGGCAAAGGCAGCCCGCTGATCCAGGGCGACAGTTGTTTCCACACTGTCCTTTGTTAAGTAAACCGTATAGTTGGAAAACTGTTCCAGATACTGCTTTGTGTAGGACGCGATCTTCATGGTGATCTCATCTTCATAATAGGTGACTCCGTTATATTCAAAGTGGCATCCGGAATAATGTCCGCCGGTTTTGCCGTGGCCAGGGTCCAGGACTACCACAAAGTTGGAGGTGCCTCGTACGCCTGGTCCGATTTGAGGGGCTGTTGTTTTGGTTACGGGAGGTGCAAAGGCCGGTCCGGTTTCTTCTTCTGCCCATGAGACGGAAGAGGAAGTGGCCGATATAAGGACGGCAAGTAAAAGGGCCTTTGCGGCTGCAGGAAATAAGTTCTTTAATTGTGTCATGATTGATCCTCCAGAATAATGGCATTTTATCTTGTATTATAACACTTCCCGGCAGATTCTGTAAATGGCCTTCTATGAATTTGTCAATTATTGTGGTAAAATGTACCGATATAAAATAACAGATAACGGAGACTAAAACATGAAGTATTATTTTGCCCCCATGGAGGGGATCACCGGCTATATTTACCGGAACGCTCATCATATGTTTTTTAATCAGATAGATGTGTATTTTACTCCTTTTATTGTGCCGACCCAGAACCGGAAGTTTACCTCCAGAGAGAAAAAAGATTTTCTGCCGGAGAATAACAAGGGATTTCATGTCATTCCTCAGATTCTCACCAATAAAGGAGATAATTTTATATGGGCGGCAAAGGAGTTGAAGCAATACGGATATGAGGTAGTGAATTTAAATTTAGGCTGCCCCTCTCCTACGGTGGTTTCCAAGGGCCGCGGATCAGGCTTTCTTGGGGAACCGGACTTACTGGAGGCTTTCTTTGACCAGATTTTTTCTGAGCTGGACATGAAAATTTCCGTAAAGACCAGGATCGGAATGAACAGTCCTGAGGAATTTGGAAGGCTTATGGAAATTTATAACAAATATCCCCTAGAGGAGCTGATTCTTCATCCCCGGGTCCAGAAGGACTTTTATAAGAATGAACCTAACTGGGAGGTTGTGAAAGAGGCGGTTTCCTTAAGTAAAAATCCTTTATGCTATAACGGAAACCTGTTTTCCGTGGAAGATTATAAGAAATTCACCACGTTCTTTCCCTCTGTAGACCGTGTCATGCTTGGGAGAGGGCTGGTGGCAAATCCAGGCCTTGCAGGGGAAATAAAGGGCAAAGGAAACATGGAAAAGGGACAGTTAAAGGCTTTTCATGATGAGGTTTTAAGAGGATACGAAGAGATCATCTCCGGGGACCGCAATGTCCTGTTTAAGATGAAGGAGGTGTGGGCGTATATGATCCAAATGTTTGAGGGCGGCGAAAAACATGGAAAAAAAATCCGTAAGTCCCAGCACCTTGGAGAGTACCGGGCAGCAGTGGACAGCCTGTTTGGTGAGCTGGATTTCAAGGAGTCCGGAGGGGCTTTTGACGGAAAATAAGAATAAAATCCATGCTTATAAGAAAAACATAAAATGATCATAAATTTTTTTAATGAATCAATTGGCATTTTAAGCTTGAACTCTTACTTTGTGAGGCTTCAGGCGTTTTTTTATGCTTCATTTCACGGCCTTTACTTTCGTGGTAAAAAAGAAGAAAATATTTAAGAAGCGAATATTTAGTATGTCAATGGTTGAAATTAACTATATGTTGTGGTATATTTTTACATGTGAGATTTAATAACAGTTATTGGTATTAATATAAATCGTGGAATGGCGGGAATTTTAAATGGATAAGAGAAACGGAAAACAGGAAATTCTGGAATACTTTGAAGAGGTGCCTGAGCTGGAGGGGGTTTTGGAAAAAATCCGGCAGGAGTGGGATTTTGCGCCATATGGTCTGGAACACCTCTCCGTAAAATTTACAGGATTCTGCAAGAAAAACATGAGCCTTGAAGATCGCCTTGGAGCGCTGATCCAGGCGGCGGCGGAGCTGACCACCCAGGAAGCGCCGGACTGGGAGTATATAGGAGCAAGGCTTCTCATGGTGGAGTTTAATATCCGGTTAAAGGCAGAACTTGGCCGGAGGCAGATTGGAAGCCTTTATGATAAAATATGTTATCTGACAGAGGAGAGGCTCTATGGAGATTACATCCTGGAAAATTATAAAAAGGAAGAAATCGACCGGTTTGAAAGGTATATGGATCAGACGAGAAACCATCTGTTCAATTATTCCGGGCTGGAGCTTCTGCTTAACCGGTATGTGATCCGCAGCCGTCAGAATGCGCCTTTGGAGACTCCCCAGGAAATGTTCCTGGGAATTGCCATGCATCTTGCCATGAAAGAGACCGTTGACCGGGAGTCCTGGGTGAAACGGTTTTACGACATGCTCAGCACCTTAAAGGTCACCATGGCAACCCCCACCCTTTCAAATGCCAGAAAGCCTTACCACCAGCTTTCCTCCTGCTTTATCGATACAGTACCGGACAGCCTGGATGGCATTTACCAGAGCATTGACAGCTTTGCAAAGGTGAGTAAATTCGGGGGAGGCATGGGCCTTTATTTTGGAAAGGTCCGTGCCGCAGGAAGCGACATCCGCGGCTTTAAAGGAGCGGCGGGAGGCGTGATCCGGTGGATCAAGCTGGCCAACGATACTGCCGTGGCAGTGGACCAGTTGGGAATGCGGCAGGGGGCTGTGGCGGTTTACTTAGATGTGTGGCACAAGGATCTGCCGGAATTTCTCACCCTTAGGACAAACAATGGAGATGACCGCATGAAGGCCCATGATGTTTTTCCTGCCGTCTGTTATCCCAACCTGTTCTGGAAGCAGGCAAAGGAAGACATAGAGGGGGACTGGTATTTAATGTGCCCTCATGAAATCCTGACAATAAAGGGCTGGGCATTGGAAGACTTTTATGGAACCCAGTGGGAGGAGCGTTATCTGGATTGTGTAAGTGACAGCCGCATCCACAAGCGGATCATCCCCATTAAAGATATCATCCGCCTGGTTTTAAAGAGCGCGGTGGAGACCGGGACGCCTTTTACCTTTAACCGGGATATCGTAAATGAAGCCAACCCCAACAGCCACTGCGGCATCATTTACTGTAGCAATCTTTGCACGGAAATTGCCCAGAATATGAGCGGTGTGGAACAAATAGAGCAGGAGATCCGCAGTGTGGATGGGGAAACGGTGGTGGTTACTGTGACAAAGCCGGGAGACTTTGTAGTTTGTAACCTGGCAAGCCTTTCCCTTGGAAAGATTGATTTAAAGGATACCCAAGAACTGGCGGAATTGACCAGATGCGCCATCCGGGCTTTGGACAATGTGATCGATTTAAACTTTTTCCCTGTGCCCTATGCAAAGGTCACCAACCTTCGCTACCGCCCGGTGGGGCTTGGAGTGAGCGGATATCACCACATGCTGGCAAAGAACGGGATCTCCTGGGAATCCCAGGAGCATCTGGAATTTTCCGACCGGGTGTTTGAGGCGATCAATTATGCTGCAATAGAGGCCAGTTGTGACTTTGCTAAGGAAAAAGGGAGATATGACCTGTATGAAGGCAGTGAATGGCAGACAGGAGCATATTTTGACAAGCGGGGATATTGCTCTGAAAGATGGAAGGGCCTTCGGGAAAAGGTGGCAGCCTGCGGCATGAGAAACGGCTGGCTCCTTGCCATAGCGCCTACCAGCAGCACCAGCATGATCGCCGGAACAACGGCCGGGCTGGACCCTGTTTTAAACCGGTATTATCTGGAGGAAAAAAAGAGCGGCCTGGTGCCCCGGGTGGCTCCGGATCTGTCGCCGGAGACATTCTGGAAGTATAAAAACGCCCATTACATTGACCAGAAATGGTCTGTGCGGGCGGCAGGCGTCCGCCAGCGCCATGTGGACCAGGCCCAGAGCATGAACCTTTATATCACCAATGACTATACTCTCCGCCAGGTGCTGGGGCTCTATATCCTGGCCTGGGAATGCGGTGTGAAAACCATTTATTACATCCGGTCCAAGAGCCTGGAAGTGGAAGAGTGCGAGGCCTGCTCCAGCTAAAGGGGCCTTCTTGAGAATAATAATACAGGAGAAAGTGAAAAGACCATTATGGAACAATTAAAAAAAAGGCCCCTTTTTCATCCCGATGGAGAGATTGAAGTAAGGAAACGGCGAATGATCAACGGCAACACCACAAACCTCAATGATTTTAACAACATGAAATATACCTGGGTCAGCGACTGGTACCGCCAGGCCATGAATAATTTCTGGATACCTGAAGAAATTAATCTAAGCAGGGACAGAAAGGATTATCCCTTATTAAGCCCCCAGGAGCGGAGAGCTTATGATAAGATATTGTCTTTCCTGGTGTTTCTAGACAGCATCCAGACCGCCAATCTGCCGGCTATTGGGGAATATGTGACCGCCAACGAGATCAATCTCTGCCTTTCCATTCAGACATTTCAGGAGGCAGTGCACAGCCAGAGCTACAGCTATATGCTGGACACCATCTGCGAACCTCAGACGCGGAATGAAGTACTCTATCAGTGGAAGAGCGATTCTCATCTTCTTGCCCGTAATACTTTTATCGGGGATTTATATAATGAATTTCAAAAGGATAAAAGCGCCTTTGCCTTTATGAAGACGGTTATGGCTAATTTTATTCTGGAAGGCGTGTATTTTTACAGCGGATTCATGTTCTTTTATAACCTGGGGCGAAATCATAAAATGATCGGCTCTTCCCAGGAGATCCGTTACATCAACCGGGACGAGAACACTCATTTGTGGCTGTTCCGCAATATCATTCTGGAACTGGAAAAGGAGGAGCCGGAGTTGTTTACCGGGGAACGGGTGGAGGTTTACCGGAGCATGATCAGGGAAGGCTGTGAGCAGGAGATCGCCTGGGGCTGTTATGCCATCGGAGATGAGGTACCCGGACTTACGAAGGAAATGATCACGGACTATATTATGTATCTGGGAAATTTACGGTGTGCAAGCCTTGGATGGGGCCATATTTATGAAGGTCATGACAGGGAGCCGGAAAGCATGACATGGGTCAACCAGTACAGCAATGCCAATTTGATCAAAACGGACTTTTTTGAAGCGAAAAGTACGGCCTATGCCAAGAGCAGTGCCCTGGTGGATGACCTGTAGCAGATAAAAATTTGCGGTATAAATAATTGATAAATTTCGATAATAATAATTGTTTTTATTTTAACAATGTGTTATAATAAGAAAAACAATTCTTAAGGAGGTTATTTATGGAACGCATTGTGGTAATCGGCGCAAACCATGCCGGAACGGCAGCAATCAATACAATTTTAGATACTTATAAAGACAAGGAAGTCATTATATTTGATTCCAATGACAACATCAGTTTTCTGGGCTGTGGTATGGCTCTTTGGATCGGGGATCAGATCCATTCCTCTGAAGGCCTGTTTTATTGCAGCAAAGATATCTTTGAAAAAAAGGGTGCGAAGGTCTATATGGAAACCAAAGTAGACCGCATTGATTATGATAAAAAGCTTGTTTACGCTGAGGGAAAGTATGGCCAGAGATACCAGCAGGAATATGATAAACTGATTCTTGCAACAGGTTCTCTTCCCATTTCTCCTGATATTGAGGGGAAAGAGCTGGACAACGTCCAATTTGTAAAGCTGTTTCAGAATGCCAAGGATGTCATTGATAAACTGCACAATGACTCTTTGAAAAATGTGGTTGTGGTAGGGGCAGGGTATATCGGCGTTGAATTGGCGGAAGCCTTTTGCCGTGTGGGGAAAAAGGTCACCCTGATCGACAACATGCATACCTGCCTGTCAGGCTATTATGACCAGGAATTTTCAGATATTATGTCCGAAAACCTGACGAGCCATGGCATTGAGCTGGTTTATGGGGAAACCGTGAAAAAGCTGGCTGGAAACGGCAAAGTGGAAAAAGTGGTCACCGACAAAAAGGAATACAGTGCCGATATGGTAGTGCTGGGGATCGGCTTTAAGCCTAACAATCAGTTGGGAAAGGACGAGCTGGAGTTATTCTGCAACGGAGCATATCTGGTTGACAAACGGCAGCAGACCAGCCAGCCTGATGTATATGCCATCGGCGACTGTGCAACTGTTTTTGACAATTCCATCCAGAAAACAAACTACATTGCCCTGGCAACCAATGCCGTGCGTTCCGGAATCGTGGCTGCCCATAACGTCTGCGGCACACCCCTGGAATCCATCGGCGTCCAGGGATCCAATGGGATCTGTATCTGGAACCTGAAAATGGTTTCAACAGGAATATCCTATGCAAAGGCCAAAAAGCTGGGGTATGATGCGGCGGCAGCGGATTATGAGGATACCCAGAAACCGGCCTTTATTGAGCATGATAATTACAAAGTGAAAATCAGGATTGTTTATGATAAGAAAACCCGGATCATCCTGGGGGCCCAGTTGTGCTCAGAATATGATATTTCCATGGCAATACACATGTTCTCCCTTGCGATCCAGGAGCAGGTCACCATTGACCGGTTAAAGCTGACGGATATTTTCTTCCTGCCTCATTTTAATCAGCCCTATAATTATTTTACGATGGCTGCGCTTCAGGCGAAATAGGCTGGATCAGGCGTTAAATCCAAGATCTGGAAAAAGAGAGTTTTTAAAGGAAAAAAGCAGGTGCCGGATCATTCCCGGCGGGGAATGGTCCGAAGGCATCATGTTGCAAGGTGATGTTGTCAGATAAAGGGCAGGTCTTGACAATTGGTTTCATTCATGTTAGTATGAGAATGCTCTCTTGGAGAGTACCAGTCAGGGGCAGTACTGGTTTCGACAGGGGCTATGAAGCTGGTGAAGCTATCCGCATGCGATGCGTTAAATGGCAAAAATAAATATAAACGCTAACAATAACGAATTAGCATTGGCTGCTTAATGCAGCTTGTCGGCCTTAAGGCACTCACACTTTAAGATCCCGGCATCGACGATGTGAGAAACGACGTGTGCAAAGCTTTGAGTATACGGACGTAATATGAAGCTACTGAAGCTGTCAGGGTGTTAGTTCCCGGTCAGTGGAGGGAATGTCAATAAACTGACTATGATAGTAGAAGAACAGGGGATTGGTTTTTGGACACGGGTTCAACTCCCGTCTGCTCCACTAAAAAAAGTCTGGTAGATACCAGGCTTTTTTGTTTGTGTTGCATTTCTTGTTGGGCAGATAATAAGTTAATTAGGAAACGTATTTACTAATGGCATGTGATTACTTTAATTCTGAAAAGAATGAAGAAATGGCGCAGCTTTTACGCCACGCCACACGTAAGCCTATTTATTTAAGGACTCAGTTGATTAAAAACCCCCATGACGCTGACCTGTCCGTAGCCCCATGTTGGATTTGGATATGAGAGGTAATTACTCCGATGGGCACCTCTTATGATCAGTTTATTAATATCCTTCCCGGTAATGGTGGTATAATGGCCCCGAAGAATGGCCCACTCCATGATCATGGCCTGTATTCCTGCAACGTGTGCGGCAGCGGCTCCGGTACCGGTTGCACTTCCATAGCCTTTGTCCGGTAATGGGCATGTAAGCTGAAATCCGGGAGCGGCAACATCGGGGAGGGGAAGTCCGATGGCAGAAAATCCTCTGCTTGATTCTATGAGAATGCTGTCATTATATTGATTATATGCAGTTACCGTAAGAGGATTATCGGCATTCCCCGGATTTGTAATGGTGACATCCGCTGTTGCCTCAAGAAAGTATGTATCGGTTGTTATGATGGGACCGGAAGGCAGCCATGCGTGAAAGACAGATGCACGCTTATCCATGTTTGTGACTCTGATCTTCCATAGGCCGCTTACCGCTTGTTTAAAACGTACCAAAATAAGCTGCATGCTGCTTTCTTCTTCCAGAATGATATTATTGATGTATAAGGTGGTAGAACCGTAAATAAATCTAAATTCCCGGCATTCATTAAATCTGGGAAGGATGATCTGGGTATTTTCGCCAAATGGCGTTGCAATGGAAAAAGACAGCCGGTATGGAGAATGGTTCCATAGCTCAAAAAAGAAATCCGGGTCTGATTGATCAATACGCAGTTCGAAATTTTTAGTATAATCCGGAGCTTCAAGAACCCCTTGATAATGTCTGCTGTTGCCCCCTTCATTTCCGGCACCCACGCATGCGGACATTCCATGATAGGTGGCTAAGTTGTTTATATAGGAAGGAAGGGTTCCCACTCCGCTGTGATCGCCCTGGCTGGATCCCACTCCAATGCATATAACAAGAGGACGATCCAGCTTTAAGGCTACGGAACGAAGGTATTCGATGCCCAGCATGATATCGGTTTCCAGATAGCAGTCAATATCATTTCTGACACAAAAAATTTGGCGGTTGTATGATTTGGCCTGTTTTAGCTTGACAATTACCAATTCTGCCTGAGAAGCCACTCCGCTGAAATCTTCCCTTAAGTCAGGGGATCCGGCAGCAATACCGGCCAGCATCGTGCCATGTCCATTCTCGTCAAAGGTTGGAACAATGGAAAGAGGATCATGGTCCATCAACGCATTGTTAATGGAATCTTTTCTGTATTCGCTGCCAAATGTAAAATTTTCCGGAGGCGTTCCGTCTGTTATGGCCTGATCCCATATGGAGTAAATCCGTGTGGAACCGTCGTTGTTAAGAAACGCCGGATGGCGATAATCGATTCCAGTGTCAACAAATCCAATGAGAACACCCTGGCCAAACAAAGAAAAATTAGGGTTGTATTGAAAGGATTTTACAGTGGATTTTTCCAGGCTATAGGTAGAATTAAGGGTGAAGATATGAGGAAATATTGTGTAAGGCTGGTTTCCGAGAAGGCACATACGGAACTCACTGGCAGGTGCATGAAGTACAGAGTATCTGTCGTTTATAAAAGTCAAATCGTATGTTTGCCCCAGGATTTTTGCAAATTCATTGTTGATTAACAGATCAATATAATTTTCATCTAATATTTTAATGTCTGACCTCCTATGCAACAAATTTCAGTTTTAATAAATATATGATTTCCTGTGAAGGAAAATGATAAATCGTCGATGGCCGGGTTTTATTGCGGTTTATGTGTTGAGACGAACAAACTGCACCCGGATAGCAGCACAGACCCCCTCTTTCACATCTTGTCTATGTGTCCCATATAATATAGTACATTAATAAAAAGAGGGGTGTAAAATATGTGTTGCTTTTTCGGAGGATGTAGGAATAACTGTAGATGCAATAACAACTGTTGGTGTAATAACAATTGCAACAATAATTGCGGCGGAAATGATAATTGTGAAGAAGAAAAAAGGAGAGCATACTGGGCTGGCTTCAGAGATGGGTGCAATGATCCCCGCTGCCGTTGGCGCAATGAAAATGAAAATTGCTAGAAATAGGAAAGCGGAGGTCTGGATAGAATTCAGGCCTTCGCTTTTACATAAATATCCGGGTGCAGGATTCCTATGGTCCGGTTATGAAAATAATACAGACACAATTTCCGGAGATGGGGCATATGCTGAATGATATGATAAAAGTGTCAAAGGAAATACAGGACAATGCGCAGGGAGAAAATGTGGCGAAATCGCTTTTCAGATGGAAAGCAGTATGATTATGGGGCCTTTAGGCCTCAGATAAAAGGGATATCCTGTTACAACAGGGCTGCGGAGTGTGAACCAAAGATTACAAGGCAGGTCTGGACAATGGCAAAGCGGGCGGGAATGGACATGGAAGGAATGGAAAACCGCATAAAATCCAGGGATTCGTATTTGAAAAAGATCCAAAGGAAATACGGCCCAGGCTGCCAGGTCTACGAGGTAAGGGACATATTAAGATATACTTATACGGCTTCCGCCGAAGAGCTTGCGGAGAAGACCTTAAAGGCCATGGAGCTTTATTGGGAATCAGGCTATGATACGGTTGAAATCAAAAATTACTGGCTTGACAGGCAGAGTCCTTATAAGGGGATCAACACCATCCTTCGTTCCCCTGACGGTCAGATTTTTGAATTACAGTACCATACGCCGGAGAGCTTTTCCATAAAGAGCGGGAAAATGCATGAATTATACGAAATGCAAAGGCCCATCAGGGATATGAGCAGCAAAGAGTACCGGGAGCTGTGGAATCAGATGCTTCAGCTATCCAATTCCGTAAAACTTCCCAAAGATATAGAAAAAGTGAAGCAATGAGAATGAGCTCCTGCTTATTCCATTAACCGCCATGAAAAATCCATAATCCTTATGGGTGCCATGGCGGAAAGTTTTTGTGACTGGGAATGGAAGAATAAAAATGGGTTATGATAGTAAGAAAATTCACAAAATTTTCAAAATTTACCGGGTTGTCAACTGGGACGTAAGGTGATATACTGCCATATAGTTAATTAGCTAATTATTAGCAGGCTAACAGAAAGGGGATAGTTTGTAAATGAAACCAATATGCCCGTTCCGGGATAAAGGATTAAATGGGAACCTTTCACCGACCCATGGCGTGATGGTAAGATATATGAGGATCATGAAGCTGCACCGCTGCATTCTGGATGAACGCTTAAGGGAGACAGGGGTATACCGCAGCCAGCACCAGATCCTTATGATGCTTTCCGAGCACTCCAATGCATCCCAAAAGGAGATCGCAGAACGCCTTTATGTGTCCACCGCAACCATCGCAGTATCGGTAAAGAAACTGGAAAAAGGGGGATACATCACCCGGGCCGTAGACCAGGAAGACAACCGGATGAATAAGCTTTGCCTGACAGAAAAGGGAAAACACATGGTGGAGCACAGCAGGGATTTTTTTCACAATGTGGAAGCGCGGATGTTCCATGATTTTTCCAAGGAAGAATTGGCTGTCATGGGGCAGTATCTGGACCGGATTTATGACAATTTATCTCAGATCCCTTTAGAAAAGAACATGACAGAAAGAGAGGATTGATAACTTGAAACGATATTGGAAATATATCAGGCCATATCTGGGAGCCTTTATCCTGGCTCCCCTCCTGATGCTGACAGAAGTATTAGGGGAAATCATGCTCCCCAAGCTGACCTCCATGATCATCAACAACGGAGTCGCCGGAAGGGACATAGGATACATTTTAAGTATGGGGGGGAGAATGCTTGCTATCGCCGTTGTTATGGCGGCAGGAGGAATCGGAGGCTCCTATTTTTCTTCCAAGGCTTCCATTTGCTTCAGCACGGATTTAAGAAAGGACGTGTTTCATAAAGTCCAGCAGTTTTCTTTTGAAAATATTGATGAGTTCAGCACAGGGTCCCTGGTCACCAGGCTGACCAACGATATCCAGCAGATTCAGAATGTGGTTATGCTGAGCCTGCGTCTGATGTTCCGGGCACCGGGTATGCTGATCGGAGGCCTTATTATGGCCTATATCATGAACCGTCAGTTAATGGTGGTGCTGCTGGCAGTGGTCCCCATACTCATCCTGACGATCTTCATCATTTTAAAGATGGCGTTTCCCCGTTTTGAGGCCATGCAGAAGAAGATCGACCGTTTAAATTCCGGGGTGCAGGAGGCTTTGACCAATGTGCGGGTGATCAAGTCCTTTGTCCGGGAAGATTATGAGGAAAAGAAATTTCAGGTCACTAACAGGGATTTAAAGGAAAGCAGCTTAAATGCCATGAAGATCGTCATAACCAGCATGCCTGTGATGATGCTTTCCATGAATTTCGCCACACTTGCCGTGGTATGGTATGGAGGGAATTTAATCATCGACGGAAAGATGCCGGTAGGTGATCTGACTGCCTTTACTACCTATATTGTCCAGATCCTCATGTCCCTGATGCTGCTGTCCATGGTATTTTTACAGGCTTCCCGCGCCATGGCTTCCTTAAGGCGTGTCAGAGAAGTCCTGGATACGGAAATCGATTTAACCGATGAACATGGGACGGAAAAATCTGCCCAGGTCACAAGGGGAAAGGTAGAATTCAGGAACGTTTCCTTCCAGTATGCAAAGGAAACCGATGAAATGGTTTTAAAGCACATTGATTTTACTGCAGAGCCTGGAGAGACCATTGGAATCATCGGTTCCACAGGAAGCGGAAAAACATCTCTCGTGCAGATGATCCCCCGCCTTTATGATGCGGATGAGGGACAAGTCCTGGTGGACGGCATTGACGTAAGAGATTATTCCATCAGGAACCTTCGAAAGGGAGTCGGGATGGTTTTGCAGAAGAATATCCTTTTTTCAGGAACCATTGAAGAGAATCTCCGGTGGGGAGACGAAGATGCAACCATAGAAGAAGTGGTCCTTATGGCAGAAAGCGCCCAGGCCGACGGCTTTGTTTCCGGTTTTAAGGATGGGTATGACACGGATCTGGGTCAGGGTGGTTCCAATGTATCCGGCGGACAGAAGCAAAGGCTTTGTATTGCCAGGGCCCTGTTAAAGAAACCGAAAATACTGATCCTGGATGACAGCACCTCTGCTGTGGATACGGCAACGGAAGCCCGTATCCGCCAATGCTTCCAGACCACCTTAAAGGACACCACCAAATTCATCATTGCCCAGAGGATCGGCTCCGTGGAAAGCGCGGATAAAATCATAGTCCTTGATGATGGACAGATCGCAGGCATTGGATCCCATGAAGAACTGCTGGAGTCCTGCGAAGCTTATCAGGAAATTTATTATTCCCAGAGAGAACGAGAAGAGGAGGCAGGTGCATAATGGATAAGCAGAAACAAATAGAAAGCTTAAAAAAGCGTTACGGCCGGTCTTCCCTGCCAGCCAAGAACCGGGGACCAATGGGCGGACGTGAAGGAAACCGGCAGATAAAAGGCGGTCTTCCGAAGAATACCAAGGCAACCATCTTCCGTCTGATGTCTTATTTAAATGAATACAAGGTTTTCATGGGAGCGGCGCTTTTCTGTGTCCTTGTGGGCACACTTGCCATGTTGGCCGGCTCTTATATGCTGCGTCCCATCATCAATCAGTATATTGCACCTCCAGGCGGCGGAAGGGGAAGCGTTACAGGACTTGCAAAAGGTCTTATTATAATGGGAATCGTTTATCTCATTGGTGTAATCGCCAACTATGCCCAATCCAGGATCATGCTGACGGTGGCGCAAAATGCCCTGCAAAAGATAAGGGATGACTTGTTTGGCAAGATCCAGGCCCTTCCTGTGAGGTTTTATGATACCAATAACACCGGAGACCTTATGAGCCGGTTCAGCAACGATGTGGATACCATCGGCCAGATGTTAAGCAATACCTTGATCCAGCTTTTTACCGGGGTATTAAGCATCATCGGCACTCTGGCGCTTATGATATATACTAATATATGGCTCACTCTGGTGACCATAATCATGATACCGGTGATGATGAAGGTGGGCGGCTTTGTGGCCTCCAGAAGCCAGAAGTTTTTCTCTGCCCAGCAAAGCTCCCTTGGAGCTGTCAACGGATATATAGAAGAAATCATCAGCGGCCAGAAGGTGGTGAAGGTGTTCTGTCATGAAGACGTGGCAGAGGAAGAATTTGAGATACTCAATGAGGATTTAAGGAACAACATGATTCATGCGCAGTTTTTCGGAGGAGTGATGATGCCGGTTATGGGAAATTTAAGCCAGTTGAACTACATCCTGACTGCATGCATCGGAGGGCTGCTTTGTGTGCTCCGGGGCTTTGATGTAGGCGGACTGACTGTGTTTTTAACCTTTTCCAGGCAGTTTAGCCGGCCCATTAACGAGATGTCCATGCAGGTGAGCAATGTTTTTTCCGCCCTTGCAGGAGCGGAACGGGTATTTGCCATTATGGATGAAGAACCGGAGCCGGCAGACGATGAAGACGCGGCAGAGTTAGAGCCTATGAACGGATTTGTAGAGCTTAAGAATGTAACCTTTGGCTATAATCCTGACAAGGTGATATTAAAGGATTTGAGCCTTTATGCAAAGCCTGGCCAGAAGATTGCCTTTGTAGGATCTACGGGAGCGGGAAAAACCACCATCACAAATTTATTAAACCGTTTTTATGATATCCAGAGCGGGGAAATTACCATTGACGAAGTGGATATCCGGCATATCAAGCGGGAAAACCTCCGGCATAACATTGCCATGGTCCTTCAGGACACCCATCTGTTTACTGGGACCGTTATGGAGAACATCCGTTACGGAAGGCTTGATGCAACAGATGAAGAGGTGATCCAGGCGGCAAAGACAGCTTCTGCCTATTCCTTTATTATGAGGCTTCCGGCCGGTTTTGATACGGTGCTGGAAGGTGACGGGGCCAACTTAAGCCAGGGGCAGAGGCAGCTTTTAAACATTGCCAGGGCAGCTATTTCACAAGCGCCGATTCTGATCCTGGATGAAGCGACCAGCTCCGTGGATACCAGAACAGAAAAGCATATTGAACGGGGGATGGACCGTCTTATGGCGGACCGGACCACATTTGTCATCGCCCACCGGTTGTCTACGGTACGCAATGCCAATGCCATCATGGTATTGGAAAACGGGGAGATCATTGAGCGGGGAGACCATGAGGATCTTCTGAAACAGAAAGGCAGATATTATCAGCTTTATAACGGGACAGTGGAACTGGATTAAACAAAGGCTACGGCCTGTATTCCCATAGGGGAGCATTGGAGTAAACGGCAGTCATGCAGTCATTCATGATTCCGTTTTCAAATGCTCCCTTTTTATTTATTAAAAATTCTAATAAATAAAGGGGGTAAGTGATAAAATTAATCGTTTGGAATGGAAGAGAAGTCTTTGAAAATTATGATATTTTAACAAAAATTTCACAAAGAAGAGTGTATGAAATTAAGAACACTGTCAAAAAAAGGTGGGTTATGGGGATTTACGAAAAAGGAACAGGATTAATTGTATTTATATGAAAACAAGACAAGGTCTTCTTTTGTAAGAGATGTTAATTATTTAACACAGGATAACAGCCTAAAACAAGGTTTCATTACTGATAAATAAAAAAAGTTGTATATAAAACACAGTATACAATATCTTTTATGCATTGTTTCGGTTTGGGAATTATGTTATACTGTTTCAGGAGGCAAAATGCTGAATTTTTGCCAGGAAAGACAAAGAATTGTATAGAAAGAAGGTTAGTTAAATGGGTCTGGCTACATTTAAAGGCGGCATTCACCCTTACGAGGGAAAAGAATTGTCGGAAAATAAACCTGTACAAGTGCTGCAGCCAAAAGGCGAGATGGTGTTCCCGCTGTCCCAGCATATCGGCGCACCGGCAAAGCCTTTGGTGGCAGCAGGTGATCAGGTGCTGGTTGGACAGAAGATCGGAGAGCCGGGAGGCTTTATTTCCGCCTGCGTGATCAGTTCCGTTTCAGGGACGGTAAAAACCATTGAGCCAAGGCTGGTTTCAGGCGGCTCTTTGGTCCTGTCGGTTATCATTGAAAACGACGGGAAGTATCAGACGGTAGAAGGATTTGGCAAAGAACGTGATCCAAAGACTTTGTCAAAGGAAGAGATCAGGAACCTTGTAAAAGAAGCTGGGGTAGTAGGACTTGGGGGTGCAGGATTTCCCAGCCATGTGAAGCTGACACCAAAAGACGAATCAAAGATTGATACGGTCATCGTCAATGGTGCGGAGTGTGAGCCGTACCTGACTTCCGATTACCGGATGCTGTTGGAAGAGCCGGAAAGTATCATTAAAGGACTTAATATAATCCTTCAATTGTTTGACAATGCAAAGGGAGTGATTGCCATTGAGAGCAACAAGCCGGAAGCCATTAAGCTGATGACAGAGCTTGTAAAGGATGAGCCAAGGATCACTGTCTGTCCTTTACAGACTAAATACCCTCAGGGCGGCGAGCGCACCCTTATTTATGCCGTAACAGGAAGGAAGATCAATTCCACCATGCTTCCGGCAGATGCAGGCTGTATGGTAGACAATGTGGATACGGTGATTTCCATTTATAATGCTGTTGCAAAGAGCATTCCTTTGATCCGCCGGATCATTACAGTGACAGGGGATGCCATAACCAATCCACAGAACTACAATGTGAGGATCGGGACCAGCTATACGGAGCTTTTAGAGGCTTCCGGCGGCTTTCGGACAGAGCCGGCAAAGGTGATCTCCGGAGGGCCGATGATGGGACAGGCTTTGTTCAACTTCAATATTCCCGTTACAAAAACCTCCTCTGCCCTTACCTGTCTGACAAAGGATGAGGTGGCGGAAAATGCGCCCAGCGCCTGTATCCGCTGCGGAAGATGCGTAAAGGTATGTCCGGGCAATATTGTTCCCCAGATGATTATGGAAGCGGCGGAACGGTCTGACATGGAGCGGTTTATAAAATTAAACGGCATGGAATGCTGCGAATGCGGCTGCTGTGCATATATCTGCCCTGCCAGAAGGCCTCTTACCCAGGCATTTAAAGAGATGCGCAAAGAAGTTGCGGCAAGCAGAAAGAAAGCGTAGGAGGAGGAAGCATGAGTAAATTGTTAAATGTATCATCATCGCCTCATACCAGGGATCAGGTCACAACACAGAATATTATGCTGGATGTTGCCATTGCCATGATTCCTGCAACTGCGTATGGTGTATATCAGTTTGGGTTAAAAGCGGCGCTGATTTTGTTTGTCAGCGTATTGTCCTGTGTTCTCAGTGAATACGTATTTGAATCCCTTATGGGAAAACCAGTTACAATAAGCGACGGAAGTGCCCTGGTGACCGGGCTGATCCTGGGCCTTAACATGCCTCCGGCGATCCCTCTGTGGATCCCATTTCTGGGCGGTGTATTCGCCATCATCGTGGTGAAGCAGCTCTATGGCGGCCTGGGCCAGAACTTCATGAACCCGGCTCTGGCGGCAAGATGCTTCCTGCTCATTTCTTTTGCAGGCAAGATGACCACTTTTACATACAATGATGCGGTTGCCGGCCCTACTCCTCTTGCCGCATTAAAGGCAGGAGAGGCAGTTGACTTAACAGCCATGTTTATTGGAAAGATTTCAGGAACCATCGGCGAGGTGTCTGTGATCGCCCTGCTTCTGGGTGCAGCCTATCTGTTGTTCAGAAGGGTGATTTCCATCCGGATCCCGGCTGCTTATCTCATCACCTTTGCCGTATTCGTATTTATTTTCGGCCGTCATGATCTCACCTATGTCCTGACTCATTTATGCGGCGGCGGCCTTATCTTCGGAGCCTTCTTCATGGCTACCGATTATGTGACCAGTCCTATCACTCCAAGGGGGCAGATCCTTTTCGGCATTCTTTTAGGCGTGCTGACCGGATTGTTCCGTCTTTTCGGAGGCTCTGCGGAAGGCGTTTCCTATGCAATCATCATCAGCAATATTCTGGTGCCTTTGATTGAGAAGATCTCTCTTCCGGTAGCATTTGGAAAGGAGGGAAAGTAAGATGAAAAGTGGCGGATATATGAAGGATGCGTTGATTTTATTTCTGATTACCCTGATTTCCGGTTTTTTGCTGGGCGGTGCTTATCAGATCACAAAGGAGCCCATTGCAAAGGCAACTGAGGCAGCGAATCAGGCAGCGTATAAAAAGGTATTTCCGGAAGCGACTGATTTTACATCGGATGATGAAATGAAGGCAGCCGTGGAAGCCTGCAACACAGAACTCCTTTCCCAGAATTTTGGAAAAGCAGCCGTGGACAATGCCCTTCGGGCAGTGGATGGAAGCGGGAATGTCATGGGATACGTGATCACTTCCCGTTCTGATGACAGTTACAGCGGTGTTGTGCAGATTTCCGTAGGAATTAAGGAAGACGGAACCATTAACGGCATTGAATTTCTGGCAATCAGTGATACTCCGGGACTGGGCTTAAAGGCCAAAGAACCGGCATTTAAGGGCCAGTATGCGGGAAAGAACAAGGAATCCCTGGCTGTTACCAAATCCGGCAATGCCGGTGACGGGGAGATCAATGCCATCAGCGGCGCAACTATTACATCAAGCGCGGTAACCAATGCAGTCAATGCCGCATTGTATTACGTGCATCACAGTATAGAACGGTAGGAGGTGGGAAGATGAACAACAAATGTATGGAACGTTTATTTAACGGTATTGTAAAAGAAAACCCGACCTTTATCCTGATGCTTGGCATGTGCCCGACTCTGGCTGTTACCACGTCAGCGGTGAACGGTGTGGGCATGGGGCTTTCCACTACCGTGGTGCTTTTATTTTCCAATATGCTTATTTCTGCCCTTCGTAAGATTATCCCGGACAGGGTGAGGATCCCGGCTTATATCGTTGTCGTTGCGACCCTGGTTACCATCGTGCAGCTTCTGTTAGAGGCCTATGTACCCAGCCTGTATTCTGCACTGGGCATTTATATCCCCCTGATCGTGGTAAACTGTATTATTTTAGGCCGCGCGGAATCCTATGCTTCCAAAAACGGCGTGATGGAATCTACCTTTGACGGAATCGGTATGGGCCTTGGCTTTACCATAGCCCTTACCTGCATCGGTCTTGTCCGTGAGCTGTTAGGCTCCGGCGCCGTGTTCGGATACACCATTATTCCGGAAGATTTCCATATTGCTATTTTTGTTCTTGCTCCGGGCGCGTTCTTTGTGCTGTCTATCTTAACGGCTCTTCAGAATAAGTTTAAGGCGCCTTCTGCAACCAACGGCTCTGCTCCTAAGTCTGAATTAGCATGCGGCGGCAACTGCACTTCCTGTACCGGTTCCTCCTGCATGTCCAATCATGAGGTTATTCAGGCCAGAAAGAAGCAGATGGAAGAGGAGACCCTGGCAGCAAAGAAGGCACAGGCAGCAAAAAAGGAAGCAGAAGCAAAAGCGGCAGCTTCCAGGAAAGATGAATAGGAGGATGGATAGATGAAAGAATTGTTATTGATTGCCATTGGTTCCGCATTGGTCAACAACGTAGTGCTCAGCCAGTTTCTCGGCCTTTGTCCATTCCTTGGAGTTTCCAAAAATGTGAAGACCTCTGCCGGCATGGGCGCAGCCGTTATTTTCGTAATTACCATTGCAGCATTTGCTACCAGCGTGATTTACAAGGGAGTCCTGGTAGGACTTCATCTGGAGTTTTTGCAGACCATCGTATTCATCCTGGTTATTGCGGCCCTGGTGCAGTTTGTAGAAATGTTTTTAAAGAAATCCATGCCTGCTCTTTATGAGGCGCTGGGAGTATATCTTCCTTTGATCACCACCAACTGTGCGGTTTTGGGCGTAGCCTTAACCAACGTGCAGAAGAGTTTTAACATTCTGGAAAGTGTTGTCAACGGTGTGGGTATTTCCGTAGGCTTTACCATTGCCATTGTTATGCTGGCGGGTGTCCGTGAGAGAATCGAATACAATGACGTTCCCCATTCTTTTAAGGGGTCCCCAATTGTCCTGATTACCTCCGGCCTGATGGCAATCGCATTTTTCGGATTTTCCGGATTAATTAAATAAGGAGGAGACGAAAGCATGGTAACAGGTATTCTATTAGCGGCAGCCATTGTGGGCGTCATCGGTATTTTAATCGGTGTGTTCCTTGGAATTGCCAGCGAAAAGTTTAAAGTAGAAGTAGATGAAAAAGAGATTCTTGTCCGTAACGAGCTTCCGGGAAATAACTGCGGCGGCTGCGGATACGCAGGCTGTGATGCCCTGGCTAAGGCCATTGCCTTAGGCCAGGCAGATGTTGGTGCCTGTCCCGTAGGCGGTGCGGCAGTAGCGGAACGGATTGGCGAAATCATGGGAGTTGCGGCCGGTACCGCGGAAAAGAAGATTGCATTTGTTAAATGCAAAGGCACCTGTGATAAGACAAGGGTCAAGTACAATTATTACGGAATTGACGACTGCCGGATGATCTCTGCGGTTCCCGGTTCAGGAGGAAAAGCCTGCGTTTATGGATGTATGGGGTACGGCTCCTGTGTGAAAGCCTGCGAATTTGACGCCATCCACGTGACAGACGGAGTGGCAGTGGTGGATAAGGAGAAGTGCGTAGCCTGCGGCAAATGTGTTTCTGCCTGTCCCAACAACCTGATCGACTTAGTTCCCTATAAGGCAAAGCATCTGGTTCAGTGCAATTCTCATGACAGGGGCAAGGACGTGAAGGCGAAATGTGATGTTGGCTGTATCGCTTGTATGCTGTGTACAAAGCAGTGTGAATTCGACGCCATTCACATGGATAATAATGTTGCGGTAATTGATTATGAAAAATGTACCAACTGCGGAAAATGCGCAGCAAAATGTCCTGTAAAGGTAATTCAGTAAACGAAAAAAGTGTCCGGTCTTTTTCAAAAAGACCGGACACTTTTTTCCTTAAAATACTGCCTGTCTTCAATGCGGCATGGGATACCGGCTGCCGCAGCTTCTGACATCAGATTTCAAAATTAAAATATTTTACCGTATTGTTATAGGAAATCCCCTCAATGATTTCTTTCAGGGCCTCCTGGTCATCTGGATACTCTCCGTTTTCCACCCATCCGCCGATGAGTTCACAAAGGATCCTGCGGAAGTATTCGTGTCTTGTATAGGATAAGAAGCTTCTGGAATCCGTAAGCATTCCAATGAAGTTTCCAAGGCATCCTAAGTTTGCCAGAGAGGTCATCTGTTCCGTCATGCCGGTCTTGTGATCGTTGAACCACCATGCGGAGCCCTGCTGGATCTTACCTGGGAACTTACTCTGGAAGCAGCCCAGAATGGTGCCGATGGAAGCATTGTCATTGGGATTTAAGGAGTAGATGATGGTCTTCGGTATCTCGTCGGTTGCACTTAATGCGTTTAAGAAATCAGCCATCTGTGCAGAAGGAGCGTAGTTGTTGATACAGTCAAAACCAGTGTCAGGACCTACCTTTTCAAACATCATGGCGTTGTTGTCACGCTTGCAGCCATAATGAAGCTGCATCACCCAGCCCATGCGGTTGTATTCCTTTGCAGCGAACACCATGAAGGCGGTCTTGTATTTCAACTCATCCTCCTTTGAAATGGTTTTGCAGTCAAGTCCCTTTGCAAAGATTGCATCAAGCTCCGCCTCATCGGCAGGGGCATACATGACATATTCAAGAGCATGGTCGGATACGCTGCAGCCCTGGCTTCCGAAAAATTCCATCCGGTTCTTTAAGGCTGTCTTTAAGGAAGCGAAATCCTTAATTTCCACGCCGCTTGCAGCAGATAATTTTGTCATATAGGCGGCAAAATCCGGCTTTTCAATGCTCATGGCCTTGTCAGGTCTCCAGGCGGGAAGGACTTTTGTTTCAAAGGTGGAGTCAGCGGCAATTTTCTGATGCCATTCCAGGGTATCGGCAGGATCGTCAGTGGTGCAGATCAGCTTGACATTGGACTGTCTGATGAGATTGCGCACACTCATGGAATCCTCATGAAGCTTTTCATTGCATAAATTCCATACCTCTTCCGCGGTATTGCCGTTTAAATGGCCGGTAAAGCCGAAATATCTCTGAAGTTCTAAGTGGCTCCAGTGATAGAGAGGATTGCCGATCAGCTTTGGCAGGGTCTCCGCCCACTTCTGGAATTTTTCACGGTCGGAAGCATCTCCGGTAATGTATCTTTCATCAACGCCGCAGGAGCGCATTTGACGCCATTTGTAATGGTCGCCCCCCAGCCATACCTGGGTGATGGTATCAAACTTACGGTCTTCGTAGATCTCCTGGGGATTGATATGGCAGTGATAATCTACGATGGGCATATTTTCCCCATAGGTGTGAAAAAGAGCTTTGGCTGAGTCGGTAGACAGTAAAAAGTCTTTGTCCATAAACTGTTTCATGTTAGAGAGTCCTCCTTGAATATGTGAAATTAGAAATTAGTAGTACCTCGTTTTATCAGTTCCGGGGTGATGGTGGTCTTCATTGGTACGTTACCCACCTCCAGCACCTTCATCAGGGTGTTTACAGTGGTGGTGCAAAGAGCCTCCACCTTGTTGTCCACGGAAGTGATTTCAGGAGTCGTGCACCTGGACAGGATGGAGTTGTTGTATCCGATGATGCTTAAATCCTGAGGGATCTTAAGCCCTGCCTTGTCTGCATATTTTACGGCTCCAACAGCCAGAATATCTTCAGAAGCCAGCACCGCATCAAAATGGACTCCGGAGCGGGAGAGCGTTTCCAACCGTTCCATGGCGGCATCTAAGTCCTTGCGGCAGAGCACCATTAGCTCTTCCCGGATCATAAAGCCCGCATCTTCTACGGCAGCCCGGTAGCCGGAAATCTTGCGTAAATTGCTGAAGGAACCTCCGGAATAGAGGTAAAGCACCGAGGAACGGCCGGAGTGGTAAAGCCGCAAGGTGGCATCGTAAACCGCGGCGTGGTCGTCACAAACCGTGCTGTAGATCTGTTCCCCGTTAAGACTTCCGTTGACCAGCATAAGGGGAAGATCCTTTGCCGCTTCTAAAAGATAGGCATTGTCCTTTGGCTTTGCTTCTATATAATGGGAACCGGTCAGTATGATGGCATCCACCCTCTTAGAGCGCAAAAGCTCCAGATATTTCTTTTTTGTTTCCGGAAGATAGCCGGTGCAGCAGAGGAGGGAATCATAACCGTTGCCTCTTAAGTCCTTTTCCAGATAATAGATGGCTTCCGCCAGCCATGGGTCGGAAGAATCTGCGCACATGATCCCGATAGTCTTCATCGTATTTAATCCCAGGCTTCTGGCAAATACATTAGGAGTATAGCCCAGCTCTTCCATAACGTCCAGAACCCGCTTTCTGGTCTTTTCGCTGACATTGGGATTCCCGTTGATGACACGGGAGACGGTGGCAATCGATACGTGAGCATGTTCGGAAACATCATAGATATTCAAAAACATCACCTCCGTAATTGTAAGTATTTACATACCCAATTTATTATACATAATTATGATAGATATTACAATCCCTGATTTATGGTTTTCAAAAAATATCCGAAAGAATCCCAGGTATTTTGTAAATGCTTACAAATGTTTCGTATATGCGAAATTCATCTTGCTTTTTTTTTGCTTTCAGGAGTATACTAGGACATAGAAATGGAGGCAAAACCATGAAACTAAACAGAACGACCCAAAGAACCGTGGAGATTTTAAAAATGATCTCCAGAACGCCCGAGGGGGCCACTTTAGATGATCTCTGCGAAAAGCTGGACCTGCCAAAGACCAGCGCCTATGATATCGTGACCACTCTTGCTGAAATGGGCATGGTGAATGTGACAAGGGGACAGAAGCAAAAATTTACCATAGGCTTAATGGCCTACCGTATCGGTGTTAATTATACCAATAATCTGGATTTTATCGGGATCATTGAGCCGTTGCTCAAAGCATTTTCAAAGGAAGTGGGGAAAACAGTCTTTTTTGGAATTCCGTCGGACCATCATGTGGTATACATATGTAAGTTCGAACCGGAGAACCCTATTATTACCACGGCCACCGTTGGTTCCAAAAATCCCATGTACTGCACCTCCCTTGGAAAGGTGATTCTTGCATACAGCGGTGAGGAGGCCAGAGAGCAGATCATCAGCCGGCTGAAATTCACCCAGTTCACGGAACGGACCATTAAAAACAGAGGACAGCTTCTGGAAGAGCTGAAAAAGGTCCGGGAAAGAGGCTATGCTTTTGATGCCAGGGAGATGGAGGAGCATATGCAGTGCGTGGGAGCGCCGGTTTTTGACCGGGATGGCAATGTGCTGGGGGCCATCAGCATCTCCAGCCTCTATAAGCCTTCTGATGATTATGAGGCTCTTGGAAACCTGGTTTCCCAAAAGGGCATGGAGGTTTCCCGTTTGTTAGGCTTTCTTGGAAAAATATAAGGAATACCTGTTGACAAAACGGCTGGAAACGATTAATATTTCAGGTATAGGAATCGTAAATATGAAATCAATTCGTATATGCGAAAATAAAGAAGGAGAGAAGAAGGATGATGAAAAAAGAACAGGTTTTATTAAAGATGAAAAAAGACTGTCTGGTTGCTGTTGTTCGGGCAAAGGACTTTGAGCAGGGCGAAAAGGTAGTTGACGCCATCATTGCAGGCGGCATTAATTTCATTGAAATCACTATGACTATGGATGAAGGAAATCCAATTGAATTCATCGCAAAAATGTCTGAAAAATATAGTAAAAATGCAGATGTGGTTATTGGAGCAGGAACTGTTCTTGATCCGGAAACAGCAAGAGCTGCAATCCTTGCAGGAGCCAATTACGTAGTAAGCCCCGGCTTAAACGTTGAGACCATCAAGCTGTGCAACCGCTACAGAGTGCCTATGCTTCCGGGAGTTATGACACCTACCGAAGCAATTACAGCCCTGGAGTGCGGCTGTGACGTGATCAAGATCTTCCCAGGCAACATCATGGGACCGGAAGCGATCAGCTCCTTTAAAGGCCCCCTTCCTCAGGGTGATTTCATGCCATCCGGCGGCGTTGACGTTGACAACGTGGATAAGTGGATCAAGGCCGGAGCTTATGCCGTTGGTACGGGCAGCAGCTTAACAAAGGGTGCTAAAACCGGTGATTTTGCTGCAGTTACAGCAAAGGCAAAGGAATTCGTTGAGGCAGTAGCCGCAGCAAGGTAAATGGCGGCGAAGCCGGCAGAGAAGGCCCCCTGGGGGGCGCAAATAAGAAAAGCTCATAATAAAAAATAATAATAGAATCTTAGGGAGAAAATAGAAAATGGCAAAACTTGTGACCATGGGCGAGATTATGTTAAGATTATCTACCCCAAATAATGAAAAATTTATCCAGGCAGATGAGTTTGATGTAAACTACGGCGGCGGCGAGGCTAACGTAGCTGTTTCCCTGGCAAACTATGGACATGACGTTCAGTTCGTGACAGCAGTTCCCAAGAACCCAATCGGCGAGTGTGCAGTAGCAGCTTTAAGAAAATACAACGTAGGAACAAAACACATCGCAAGATGCGGAGAAAGACTTGGTATTTACTTTTTAGAGACAGGCTCCGCCATGAGAGCGTCTGCAGTTGTATATGACAGGGCTCATTCCTCCATTGCAACGGCAACCGCAGCAAATTTTGACTTTGATGAGATCTTTAAGGATGCAGAATGGTTCCATTTTACAGGAATCACACCTGCAGTAAGTGATGAGGCGGCAGAGCTGACTGAGGCAGCTTTAAAGGCAGCCAAGGCTCACGGCGTAACGGTTTCCGTTGACTTAAACTTCCGTAAGAAATTATGGTCTTCTGAGAAGGCTCAGAGGGTTATGACAAACTTAATGCAGTACGTTGACGTGTGCATCGGCAACGAAGAGGATGCAGAAAAGGTTCTTGGCTTTAAGCCGGGCAACACCGATGTAACTTCCGGCGAGCTGGAATTACAGGGATATGTAGATATCTTCAACCAGATGATCGATAAGTTTAACTTCAAATATGTGATCAGCTCCTTACGTGAGAGTTTTTCTGCTTCTGACAATGGCTGGTCTGCATGCATCATGGATGGCGCAACCCGTGAATTCTACCACTCCAAAAAGTACCGCGTTACCCCTATTGTTGACCGTGTAGGCGGCGGTGATTCCTTTGCAGCAGGCGTGATCTGCGGCCTGGTTGACGGCAAGGACTTTAAGGGCGCTTTGGAATATGCTGTTGCAGCTTCCGCATTAAAGCACACCATTCCCGGAGACTTTAACCTGGTAACCAGAGAAGACGTGGAAACTCTGGCAGGCGGCGACGGTTCAGGACGTGTTCAGAGATAATCAATAAGATAACGAGAGGGAGTCATTGGGCAATGACTCCCTTTTTGAAAATGATGGAGGAAAGTTCAAGATGAGTGACAGACCTTTTGATTTACTGAGCCTGGGGGAACTGCTGTTACGCCTGTCTCCGGCAGGAGTGGAACGGCTTGTCCGGGGAGATTCCTTTCAAAAGCAGGTAGGCGGTGCGGAATTAAACGTTGCCGTGGGCGCTGCTCTTTTAGGGCTTCATACCGGAGTGGTTACCCAGCTTCCGTTTAATGATATAGGAAATTTTGTAAAGAATAAAGTCCGTTCCTATGGGATCAGTGATGACTATTTTGTCTATGACAGCAGCTTAAGCGCAAGGCTTGGGCTTTATTATTATGAATACGGAGCATATCCGAGGAAGCCAAAGGTCATTTACGACAGAAAGAACAGTTCCTTTGTTCAGATCAGCACTTCTTCTTTCCCGGAGGAAATGTATCAGGCGACCACCTGTTTCCACACCACAGGAATTACCCTTGCTTTGTGTGAGAATACCAGGAAAACAGCTGTTGATATGATCAAAAAGTTCAAGGAGTCAGGAACCATTATTTCCTTTGATGTGAATTTCCGGGGCAATCTCTGGACAGGAGAGGAAGCCAGAGAAAGTATTGAACAGATTTTACCTTATGTGGATATTTTCTTCTGCTCCGAAGAAACGGCCAGACTGACCTTTAAGAAGGAGGGGACTGTTAAGGAGATGATGAAGAGCTTTACGGAAGAATATCCGATTTCCGTTGTGGCTTCCACACAAAGGATCGTCCACAGCCCCAAAAGCCATACCTTTGGCTCTGTGATTTACGATGCTTCCAGAAAGGAATATTACGAGGAAGAACCCTACCATAACATTGATGTTGTGGACCGGATCGGGAGCGGAGACGCTTATATTGCAGGTGCCCTTTATGGTCTGTTAAGCAGCGGAGGCGACTGTATGAATGCAGTCCGGTACGGCAATGCCACAGCGGCCTTAAAGAATACCATACCCGGAGATCTTCCCACCTCTGATTTAAGCGAGGTCAATACTGTTATAAAAGACCACAACGACAAAGGCCCTCAGAGCGAGATGAGCAGATAAAATAAAAAAACAATACCGGAAGATGAGGCAGGATTCCTTGAAATCCTGCCTCATTTTCCTGTTAAGCCTGTAAATGACAACTTGCAGCATCAAAATACAAACCTTACCTTTACTTAAACCTTTAAGTATAAAAAATCACCAATAATAAAATATTTTTAGAATATTTAATTTAAATATTGACAAATAAATAAAAAGGATATATAGTAAAAATGTACATTATAGTGTATATTTTTTTATGAATTTAATTTAAACGTTTAAGTAGACAATGTTTGGCTGATAGATATTAATATCAATCGGCAAAAATTTAAAAAAATCACTTAAACGTTTAAATAAAAAATATTATAATATTATTGGAGGGTTTATTATGAGAAGGAAGAAATTACTGGCATTGCTTCTGTCAACAGCCGTGGTTTACGGCGCATTAGCCGGCTGTGGCGGCAAGGGACAGGAAAAGCCGGAAGGAACTGTGGCAGGGACTACCGGGTCAACGGCAGGGGAAAGCAGTAAGACGGACTCCGCCGGAACAGGGAATAAGGTGACCATTGCGGTCTGGAATGAGCCTAATAAAGATGAGACCCTTAATATGTATGTCCAGGCCGAAAAGGCAACGGGCATTGATGTGGAAGTAACAGTGATCCCGGAAAGTGATTATTCTTCTAAACTGAACCAGATGGTCTCAACAGGGAACGATTCCGTGGATATCTATGTGATCTGGGAAAATGATATTTCCAACTTTGCCCAGGTGGACGGAATCATTCCCCTTGATGATTATCTGGCCAAATCCACCATTAAAACAGATGATTTTATTGATGCAGTAGCAAAGCTGTCTGAAGGCCTGGGCGGCACCTATGGTTTGCCATGGTGTGCAGCTACGGAGCTGCTGTATTACAACCAGGATATGTTTGATGCGGCAGGCATTGCCTACCCCGCCAATGACTGGTCTTACGCAGATTATAAAGCAGCAGCAGAGAAGCTTACCAAGAAGGCAGCCGACGGCACTACAGAGGTGTATGGCAGTACTCTTCCCAACACCCAGACCTGGTGGGCGGGTATCGGCGGAGCAGGAGATCAGGTTTTTGACCCGGCCAAGGGACAGATGGTGATCGGTGACGGTGCCGTTTCTTTTGTTTCTGATATGGCACAACTGGTTAAAAACGGCACCATGCCTGAACCTTCTTCCGATACGGCAGATCTTTTTGCAGCCGGAAAAGCGGCTATGAGCTGGCAGGGAAGCTGGAATATAGGAACTTACGGCGGCGGGCTTGCCTTTAACTGGGATATTGCCTCTATTCCCACAGATAAACTGAAATATAACACTTTACATACCGGCTTTTACAGCATCAATGCAAAGAGCAAGAATCAGGATGGGGCTTTTAAAGTAATCGAATACCTGATGAGCGAAGAAGGGCAGGCCATTAACTCAAAGGCAAGCGGAAATCCTTCTGCAATCAAATCCATAGCAGAAAAAGGCGCCTGGAAGGTGGAAGGTGTTACTACAATCGAAAACTGGGAGGCAATAACAGACTCCTTAAAAGCAGGGGTATTCGGATATACATGCTTACCCTCCGGCGTAACGAATAATGCCATCAGTGAATTCAATTCTGCGGTATTGGGACAGAAAACTCCGGAAGATGCGGTGAAGAATGCTTCTCAGTATGCAAAAGAGACGATTGGCTATTAAGATTAGCTGTTAAGCTGCAAAAAGGCCAGATATAATAAGCTCCACGGATACAAAAGCGGCCGCAGACCAGCCTGAAATGGAAGGGAAGCGGCCGCAAACAGAGATTATTTGAGCCTTAAGCGAAAGGACTGAGAATGCTATGAAAAATGAGAAAATAAAGCCGGTGAAAAAGAAACGGCTTAAGAATCATCTGACTGCATATGCTTTTTGTGCTCCATGGTTTATAGGATTTATATGTTTTACCTTATTTCCCATCGTCTTTATGTTTGCGGTCAGTTTGACAAACCGGAAATTAAACGGCATTTCAAATTTTGTGGGATTGGCAAATTACGTTAATATGCTTCAAAGCCCAACCTTTTGGAATTCCATAAAAGTGACCCTGTTTTTTACCGTTGTCATGATGGCAGTTACTACGGTATGGGCAGTGCTCATGGCAATGCTGCTGAATTATAAACAGAAGTTAAACGGTGTCTTCCAGTTTTGTTATTTTCTTCCTTCCGTGATTCCCACGGTTGCACTGGCGTATACGTTCCGTACCATATTCGGAAAAGAGGCAGGCCTTTTAAATGCGGTGATTTCACAATTAGCTGCAAAGAATGTTACGGTGAACTGGCTGTATGATAAGCGTACCATTTATCTTGCCGTGTTTTTTATTACCCTGTTCACATACAACACCGGGCAGATGATGCTGATCTTCCGGTCAGGCTTAAATGATGTTCCCCGGGAACTTTACGAAGCCTGTGACATTGACGGAGCAAGTCCCCTTAAGAAGTTTTTTGGCGTGACCCTTCCCATGATCTCCCCCATTGTGCTGTTTAATGCGGTCATGGGCTGCATCAGCGCGTTAAACGGTTCCTTTGCACTGCTATACCCTTTGACAGGGGAAAGCGGGGACCCCAACGGAATGACCCAGGTTCTGAGCCTTTTGATCTATAAGGAGGCCTTCAGCAATATGAAGGTAGGATATGCATGTGCACTGTCAGTGGTTCTGTTTATGATCGCCTGCTGCTTTGGTATCGGTATATTTGCAGTATCAAAGAAGCTGGTCTATTATGAAAATTAAGGAGGAGAGGTCATGAATTCAGCAAAAGCAAAGAAAAAAACAGGCAGGATCCTTATATTTATTCTTAAGATCCTTGTTGCTGTTATCATGTTTTCTCCGATTGTATGGGTATTTTCAGGGGCTTTTAAAAATTTGACGGAGTTTACCACCTCTTCTGACATCATCCCTGAGGCTGCGACACTGGAAAACTTTAAATATATCTTCTTTCATTCCAATTATTATTTATATGTACGGAATACCGTTCTTTTAATGGCAGGAACAACCTTGGGAACTTTAATATCTTCATCTCTTGTAGCTTATCCTCTTGCCAGAATGGAATTTCCCGGGAAGAAACTGATATTTTCCTTGATCGTGGGAACTATGATGATCCCCAATATTGCCCTGATCATTCCCCAGTACATTATGTTTGGGAAGATCGGCTGGCTGGATTCTCTTCTCCCCATGATCATTCCGTCATTTTTTGCCTATCCCTATAATGTTTTTCTGTTCCGGCAGTTTTTCCGGTCCATACCAAAGGAGCTGGATGAGGCGGCTACCATTGACGGCTGCAGCAAGCTGGGAGTGTTTTTCAAAGTGCTGCTGCCCCTGTCCAAATCCACCTTCATTACAATCGGTGTGCTGTCCAGTGTATTCTGGTGGAATGAGCTGACCCAGCCGGTGTTCTATATTAACAGCGATAAGTGGAGAACACTGACCATTGCATTAATGACCACATTTATGTATACTTCTGGTAATGCATTTGTCATTAACTGGCCGTCAATTATGGCAGCGTCTTCCCTTATGATTTTGCCCCCCATGCTTCTTTATCTGTTTGGTTCCAGATTCCTGGTGGAGGGAATTAAAACCTCCGGCTTAAAAGGATAGGCGGAAATGGATGCTGGTTTTTCATGGGCAAAATCCTGCCATAGGGCGATGGTTTCAAGGAACGGAAAAGACTAATAAAGAGGGAGTATATGTTACCATGACTTTAAAAGAGATTGCTTCTATGGCCGGCGTATCCGTAGCAACGGTGTCATATGTGCTTAATAATACGGCTCAGATAAGTGAAGAAACAAGGAAACGGGTGGAAAAGATCATAAAAGAAACAGGATACCGGTCCAATATCCTGGCAAAGAGTCTTCGGACAAATGAATCCTTTCTGATCGGTGTGATTGTTGAGGATATTACGGTTTGGCATACGGCCCATATTATTGACGGGATCAATGAAATTGCTGAAGCAAGAGGATACAATACCATATTAAATAATTTAAGGCTTCTCAGCAAAATAGAATCCCAGTTTGAACATATTTCAAATTATCAGAAGGATATTGACAAGGCGGTAGATGTTTTAATTGGAATGCAGGTGGATGGCATTATTTATGTGGGCATGCATGACCGCAAAATAAGCCATGTGCTTCATGATATAAAAAAGCCGGTGGTATACTGTTACTGCTATACGGATGGGGAAGGGTCTTCCGTCCGTTACAGTAACGAGAAAACGGTTTACCAGATGACACAGATGCTGATTGGCAACGGTCATAAAGAGTTTGGAGTGATCAACGGGCTTAAGGAATCGGAGCCTGCTGCCCTCAGGTTCAAAGGCTTTAAACGGGCCCTGGACGAGGCAGGAATAGAACTGAAGCCTGAAAATATTGTATGCGGAAACTGGAAGTACCGGGAAGGAAAGGATGCGGCCGGAAAGCTTCTTAATAAAAAAGACTTTCCCACTGCCATTGTGGCAATGAATGATGATATGGCAGTGGGGGTTTATGACGCTGCCAGAGAGCTTGGACTTAAAATTCCTGATGATATATCGGTGACAGGCTTTGACAATGCAGATATTGTCCAGTATGTGACCCCAAGGATCACCACAGTGGAAAGGCCTCTTCAGGAAATGGGATACCGTTCCATGGAACTGCTGCTTGAAAGCATTCATGGAACCAGCGTAGGAGATGTAAACATCACCCTTCCCTGTGCCCTGATAGAAGGCGAGTCGGTAAAAAACCGGAACGAAACTGCGGATTTATGAAAAAAATAAATGCTGAGTGAGGAAAAGACATGGATGCTGGTAAGTTGACAACCGCGGATTTAAAAGACATTAGGATTAATGATCCATTCTGGAACAGATACATCGATCTGGTGGATGATGTTATTTTACCATTCCAATGGGAGCTGATCAATGATCATGTGGAAGGAGCCGAAAAGAGCTATTGCATCAGAAATTTCCGAATTGCCTGCGGTGATGAAAAGGGAGAGCATAAGGGCATGGTATTCCAGGATACGGATGTTGCCAAATGGCTGGAAGCCGCCGCCTATTCCCTTGCCAAAAAGAAAAATCCAAAACTGGAAGCCACAGCCGACAGCACCATTGATCTGATTGCCAGAGCCCAGTGTGAAGACGGATATTTGAATACATTTTATACGATTACAGGGAAAGAGCGGTGGTCTGACCTGTTTGAAGGCCACGAGCTTTATACTGCGGGACATATGATCGAGGCGGCGGTGGCATATTATGAAGCTACGGGCAAGAAGAAATTTCTGGATGTGGTATGCAGGTTTGCGGACTACATGTGTCAGGTGTTTGGAAGGGAAGAGGGGAAAGTCCATGGCTACCCGGGGCATCCGGAAGTGGAGCTGGCCCTGGTAAAGCTTTACCGGGTCACAAAAATGAAAAAATATCTGGAACTGGCTGATTTTTTTATACGGGCAAGAGGAGAACGGCCTTGTTATTTTTTAAACGAAGATTGCATAAAAAACCAGAATTTCATTTTCCCGGAGTTTAGGGATTTTGACCTGGATTATAACCAGTCCCATATGCCTCTGAAAGAACAGGAAACAGCGGAAGGCCATGCAGTGCGGGCGGTTTACTTATACAGCGCCATGGCTGACCTGGCCTATGAATACCAGGATGAAGAATTGCTGAAACAGTGTGAAATCCTTTGGAACAATATTGTGGAAAAAAGGATGTATGTCACCGGAAGCATTGGATCCGCATCCTATGGGGAGAGATTTACAACGGATTACGATCTGCCTAACAATTCCAATTATTCTGAATCCTGTGCCACCGTAGGGCTTGCCATGTTTTCCAACCGGATGTTCCGGATCACAAAAGATGGAAAATATACGGATATAGTAGAAAAGGCATTATACAATACCCTTTTGGCGGGAATTGCTCTGGATGGAAAGCATTTCTTCTATGTCAATCCCTTAGAGGTGGTTCCTGAGATAGCAGAGAAAAATCCGACCCTGCGCCATGTTAAAACCACAAGGCAGCTTTGGTTCGGCGTAGCCTGCTGTCCGCCTAATATTGCAAGGACCCTTGCTTCCCTTGGCAATTATATGTATGCCGCCGGCCAGAATACAGTTTACGTGAACTTATTTATCGGCAGCAGCATTGAAACCGGTCTGTCCTCCGGACGTGTGGGCCTTGCCCTCAGTTCCGATTATCCGGTAAAGGGCGATGTGGCATTGGAGGTCACTCCGGAAACAGACGGACAGGAGTTTACCATAGGGATCCGGAAGCCTTCCTACTCTGGCAGTGCAGAGGTAAGAGTAAACGGTGTGAAGGAAGCTATTTGCCTGGAAAAGGGGTACATATATCTGACCCGTAAATGGAAAGCAGGAGATAAAATCACAGTGGTTTTTGATGTTTCTTTCCGCTTTGTAAGATGTAATCCCAGGGTACGTGACAACATCGGAAAGGTCTGCCTGATGAAGGGACCTATGGTGTATTGCCTGGAGGAAGCTGATAACGGCAAGTATCTGGCATCAGACATCATTGACAGCTCGGTAAAGCCAAAGGAAGAGTTTGACGAATCATTGCTTGGCGGAACCCTGTGTGCCGGACTGGAAGGCATGCGCATTGACTATTCCAGGGCAGGAGATACCCTTTATGAGGAAGACCGGCCTTCCTATGTAAAAGACTGGTTTAAAGCCATTCCTTATTGCTGCTGGAATAACAGGGGCAAGGGGGAAATGCTTGTCTGGATCCGTGAAAAGTAAAACTGGAGCAATAGAAAAAGAAGACCCGGCCAGATCATCTGGCCGGATCTTCTTTTTCTTGGAACGATCCTCTAATTTCCGCATTCAATGCTGATTTCATTGAACTTCTCTAAAATATGCTCCACATCAATGCTGGACTTTTTTTCTCCTGTCTGATCGATGATGGCATTTCCCTGATGCATCATCAGCAGGCGGTTTCCGTATTCCACGGCATAGCGGAGATTATGGGTGACCATGATGGTGGTCAGATGCTTTTCTTTTACAATCTTGTCTGTCAGCTCCATAATGATCTCAGCAGTTTTTGGATCCAGGGCGGCCGTGTGTTCATCTAAGATCAGGAACTCAATGGGAGTCATGGTTGACATGAGAAGGGCCATGGCCTGCCTCTGGCCGCCGGAAAGAACACCCACCTTTACATGGAGCTTATCCTCCAAGCCAAGGCCCAGGAAACGAAGCTGTTCCCTGTAGTAGGAGATCCGCTGCTTGTTGGTTCCTGGAAGAAGGTTAAAGGGCTTTCCCTTGGCATCAGCCAGAGCCATATTTTCAAGGATGGTCATATTGGGGCATGTGCCCATGGCCGGGTTCTGGTAGACCCTTCCGATGCGGCGCTGGCGCTTATACTCCGGCATACCGGTGATATCAACGCCGCTGATCCGGATGGAACCGCTGTCTAAAGAAATGCTTCCGCAGATGATATTTAACAGGGATGTTTTTCCGGAGCCGTTGCTCCCTACCACAGATACGAATTGCCGGTCTTTAATGGTGAGATTAAAGTCCTGAAACAGGCACATTTCATTGACTGTTCCCTGATTATAATATTTATTGATGTTTTGAAGTTCAAGCATGATGTTTCACCTTCTTTTCCCTGCCGTTGCTGAGCACCAGTATGACCAGGAACAGCACTGACGTTATCATCTTTAAGTCTGATGCTTCCATACCAAGATAAATGGCAATTGACACGCAGGCCTTATAAAGAATGGAGCCGATGATGACTGCGGTGGTGGATTTTACAAACCCCATCCGTTTAAACAGGTTTGTGCCGATGATAACATTGGCAAGACCGATCACAATGGTACCGGTTCCCATACTGATTTCAAAAAAGCCTTTCTGTTGGCAGTATACGGAACCGGCCAGGGCGGCCAGACCGTTTGCGATGGCCAGGCCGATGACCTTTACCATGCCTTTGTCCTTGGCCAGGGAGGTGACAAGAGTCTCATTGTCACCTACGGCCCTTAATAAATAGCCGGAACGGGTCTTTAAATACTGGTCAAGCAAAAGCTTGACGGCCAACACGATGACAGCCAATATAAGTACAACGCTGATATCTGCAAGTTTTCCGGGAAACAGGCCGTTTACAAAGCTGTTTTCAAAAATGGAATCATTATTAAAAAACGGAACATTGGACTTTCCGGCTACCCGCAAGTTCACAGAATAGAGGGCAGTCATGACAATGATACCTGACAGAAGATCACGTACCTTTAATTTTACATGGATAAAGCCGGTGATGCATCCGGCCAGTGCGCCGATGGCAAAAGCGATAAAAAGCGTTGCCACCGGGTTGATTCCGGCCAGGATCAGGGTAACGGTGATTGCGCCTCCCAAAGGGAAGGTTCCATCCACGGAAAGATCTGGAAAATCCAAAATCTTATAGGTGATGTATACGCCCAGGGCCATAATGGCATAGACCAGGCCTTCTTCCAAAACGCCAAGTATGATTGACATGGTTTAACTTCCTCCAAATATATTCCTTTTGCATAACTTTCTTAGTGATGCTAAGCATAGTGCGGCTGAGCTTAGAAATTAGCCGTTCCACGAGCCTGCAGGCGTATGGGATTTTCTTTAAGTTATCGGGTGATATCTGTAAAAATTTCAGCGGCGGAGCCGGTAAGCTCTGACGGCAGGGTGATTCCCAGATTCTCAGCAACCTTTGAGTTACCGTAAAATGCGGCTTCCTTGATGATTTCAAAGTTTATTTCGCTTGCTTTTGCTTCGCCCTTTAATACCTTTGCAGCCATTTTTCCGGTCTGCTTGCCTAAGTCCACATAATCAAGGCCAATGGAAGCCAGACAGCCGATTTTTACCTGCTCAACTTCGCTGCCGAATACGGGGATGTTCTTCTTTCCTGCCTTATCAAGGATCAGTGGAAGAGAGCTTACTACGGTATTGTCCGTTAAATTGTTTAAGCAGTCAACCTTCTCTAAAATGCTGTCGGTTGCCAGAGGAATGTCGGCAGTTGCTGTAACAGGGCCTTCTACGATTTCAAAGCCGTAGGAGGCTGCAGCGGCCTTGTATTCCTTGATCGCTGTTTCTGAGTTCACTTCACTGGTGCTGTAGAGGATGCCGATGGTCTTGGCATCGGGAAGGATCTTGCGGATCATTTCCAACTGTTTTTCCACCGGAAGTTTGTCGCTGGTTCCGGTGATTTCTCCTGCAGGAGTCCCGTCTTCCTTTGCAAGGGCTGCGGCTACGGGATCCGTTACTGCCGTAAAGATTACGGGAATATCGGCTTTCTTTGCTCCGCTGTAGGCAGCCTGAGCCATTGGGGTTGCGATGGCGCAGATCAGATTCGCTTTTTTGGAAAGGAAGTTGTTTACGATCTGGCTTGCGGTACCTCCGTCAGCCTGGGCATTTTCATACATGACCGTTAAGTTTTTTCCTTCCTCGATCCCTTCTTCTGCAAGGCCCAGCAAAAAGCCTTCCCGGCAGTTGTCAAGGGAGCCGTGTTCCGCAAACTGGCCGATGCCGATGGTATAGGATTTGCCGTCTTTGGTGGTTTCACTCTTTGACTGATCCGCAGAACTTTCTGCTTCTGCACTGGAAGAGGTCTGGGAGGTGGAATTGTTATCAGCAGGTTTTTCAGGGGCTGCCTTGGAAGAACAGCCGGAGAGTGCGGCAGCCGCCAGGGCTGCAAGTAACAGAGTCTTAATTGATTTTTTCATAATATTTCCTCCTTAAAATGGTTTTTCGTTGACAGAACGAGTAAGTGGGCAAATTTCCTGATAAAATAAAAAAAAGTCCCAAGTACGCTAAAAAACGTACTTGAGACGAATTATACAATCCGCGGTGCCACTCAAATTGACTTTGCAAAAGTCCACTTTTCATATACTAACATATATGCCACGGGAAATAACGGTTGTGGTCTCCGTCAGCCCCTACTGAAACAATGGTTCGGGGCCGCCCTCAAAAGTCCATTCAGCGATCAGCTTTATACCGCACTCCCACCAACGGCGGCTCTCTGAAATATTGCCTGTAACGCTTACTCTTCTTTTTCAACGGTTTATTATTATTTCATTTAATCAGTATATTAATACGTCTGTATGGATTTGTCAACTGTTAATTTGAAAAAGCCAGAAATTTCCCGCCTGCCTGAAAGGAGTGGCAGCCGGTTTCCGCTCAATGCCTTTCTGTTGTTTTTCGCTTTCCCTGGGTTACAATGGGAGCAGGAGATGTTAGAAACTGCTTTGATTGGCTGAAACTGGAGAACCTGAATTATTTTATTATGATTTTGGAGAAGAACAAGATGGAAAACTAAAAATAAAAATATTAAAAAACAGTGGGCTTATGAGAGTGAATTGTGATAAACTATAAGTAATATTTAATATTGGAGGTCTATCCATGAAACGGTTATTGATCGTAGTAGACATGCAAAAGGATTTTATTGACGGCTCCCTGGGAACCCTTGAGGCGGTGTCCATTGTTTCTAAAGTAAAAAGAAAAATAGAGGAATATCAGGAAGCAGAAGATGAGGTGATCTTCACCCTGGATACCCACGAGGAAAATTATCTGGATTCTCAGGAGGGGAAAAAGCTTCCGGTGGTTCACTGCATCAGGGGAACCGCCGGCTGGGAACTTGATGAGTCCCTAAAAGAATTTCAGGGGAAACGTTTTGAAAAAAACACCTTTGGAAGTGCATCGCTTGGAGAGTATGTGAAGGAAAAAGAGTATGAATCCATTGAACTGGTGGGCTTATGTACGGACATCTGCGTGATTTCCAATGCCCTGCTGGTCAAAGCCTTTCTTCCGGAGACTCCGGTGCTGGTGGACTCTTCCTGCTGTGCCGGTGTGACTTTAAAGAGCCATGAGAATGCGCTGGAGGCCATGAAGATGTGCCAGATTCAGGTGTTGTAAAAGTTTTTACACATATTACCATAATAAAAAATGCCGGGATGAACTCAGGTTCTCCCAGCATTTTTTCAGTCATAAAATGATGACCGGTCCATTTCATTTCATCAATCTCTCCAGATCCTGATAAAATCCCGGATACGAAATATTCACGCATTCTGCACCCAAGATCTCGGTTTCCCCTTCTGCGCACAGCCCGGTCACAGCAAAGGTCATAGCGATCCGGTGATCCAGTCTGCTGTCTATGACAGCGCCGTGGAGAGGCTTTCCTCCTCTGATGATCATGCCATCTTCCGTTTCTGAAACATCGGCTCCCATGGCGGATAAGTTCTTTACCATGACTTCAATGCGGTTGGATTCCTTTACCTTTAATTCCGCCGCATCCTTAATAATGGTTTCCCCTTCTGCAAAGCATGCCATGGCAGCGATCATGGGAAGCTCGTCGATGAGGGTGGGAATGATGGCTCCTCCGATGGTAACGCCGTGGAGAGGACCGGATTTCACCAGAATATCCCCAGTAGGTTCCCCGGAATCCGTATTCACATCCAAAAGGGTGATATCAGCTCCCATTTCCTGGCATACATGAATGATCCCGTCCCGTGTAGGATTGATGCCCACTTGCTTTATCAGTATTTCCGAGCCTGGGACCATCAGGCCTGCAGCAATAAAGTAAGCCGCAGAAGAGATATCCCCCGGAACAAGGATTTTATTGCCGTAGAGTTCTTTTGCAGGACCAATGCAGGCGGTGGTTCCTTCTGTTTTCACATTGGCTCCAAAGTACTTCAGCATGATTTCAGAATGGTTTCTGGATACATAGGGCTCCGTTACTCTTGTTTCCCCTTCTGCGTACAGTCCGGCTAAAAGGATGCAGGATTTTATCTGGGCAGAGGCCACGGGGCTGGTATAATGGATGCCGTGAAGCTTTTTGCCGGTAATGGAAAGAGGGGCACAGCCATTTTCCTTTGCGCTCTTTATATCGGCCCCCATCATGGACAAGGGCTCCATAATGCGCTTCATGGGACGTTTCTGAATGGATTCGTCTCCAGTTATGGTTACGTCAAAATCCTGGGCAGCCAGAAGGCCGGAGATCAGGCGGGTGGTGGTTCCGCTGTTTCCGCAGTCTAAAATGGTTTCCGGTCTTTTTAAGCCCCGGAGCCCGTGTCCATGAACAATGACGGTGTCATGGCTGTTTTCAATCTGAATTCCCATTTTCCGGAAACAGTCAATGGTGGAAAGACAGTCGGCCCCTTGAAGAAAGTGGCTGATTTCTGTGGTTCCCTTTGCAATGGAACCAAACATCACGCTGCGGTGAGAGATGGATTTGTCACCTGGTATGGTTATTTCACCCTTTAAAGGGGAGGCTTTTTTGAATTTCATAAGGACCCTCTCTTTTAATTTGAAATTAAATCGTAGTGGTACCGTTCTAGCTGTTTCCATGCGTTGTCCATGGTCTCTTTGTCATAAAACGCAATCCTTAAGGTTCCCTCTCCGTGCTCCCGGTTGTGGTTAATGCCGATGTTCTTGATGCTGATGCCTTTCGCGGCCAGGATGACGGATAAAGTGGAGATAGCACCTACCTCGTCAGACATGTCCACCGTAAAGGAATAATCCGGGGCAATGGATCCTGGAACCTTTTCCGAAAAGGAGCTGCGGTAATTCCTGGAGGTTTCAAAAAGCTGGTAAATATATTGGTTGTCATTATCCTTAAGCTCATGGAGAATCTGGCTTAAGGAGGAGATATACCGTTCCAGGATCACGGAAAGATTCCCGCTGTTAGTCATGCAGATCTGTTCCCACATTTCCGGCGAGGAGGAGGCAATTCTTGTAATGTCTTTAAAGCCTCCGGCAGCAAGCCGTTTCATAATTCCTTCTTCATTATCGGAAGCCTTTACAAGGTTTACCAGGCTGGAAGCTATGATATGGGGCAGATGGCTGATTGTGGCGGTGATAAAATCATGTTCATGATAATCAAGGACAAGGGGAATGGAGCCGATCATGTTTGCGATCCGCACCAGACGGTTTACCTGTTCCTCTGTGGAAGCAGCGGTGGGGGTGATGATATAGTAGGCATTTTCAAGCAGATGGTCGGTGGAATTCTCATACCCGGTCTTTTCCGAACCGGCCATGGGGTGCCCTCCTACAAACTGGCTTTCCAGACACAGGCGGCTTACCTCTTGGTGGATATCCGCCTTGGTGCTGCCTACATCGGTGATGATTGCTCCCGGCTTTAAAAAGGGCTGGATTTCCGACAGATACTTTGCATTGTACTCCACAGGAGTACAGAGAAAGATAAGATCGCATTCCCGAAGCTCTTCCCCGATTCCATCCAGGATGACATCTACGATTCCTTCTTCTTTTGCCTGTAAAAGCCTGGAACGGGTGCGCATGTAGGCCATAATTTTTGTATTGGGTTCTTCACGCTTGATCCCTCTGGCAATAGAGCCGCCGATGAGACCAAGCCCGATAAAGGCAATGGAGGCATCACTCATGCAGATGTCCTCCCCGCAAGCTTGGCGTAAGGCTGTAATTCTTTTGTCAGCTTTTCGAATTGCTCAAAGGTCAGGGACTGAGGACCATCGGACAGGGCGCAGGATGGACATGGATGAACCTCCACGATCAGTCCGTCGGCGCCTACTGCTATGGCAGCCTTGGAAATGGGTTCAATATACGCCCGTACTCCGGTGGCGTGGCTTGGATCAATAATAATAGGAAGGTGGCTCTTTGAGCGGATAACCGGTACTGCGCTGATATCCAGGGTGTTTCTGGTAGCAGTCTCGTATGTACGGATGCCGCGTTCGCAAAGCACGATATTAGGGTTTCCTTCGGAAGCAATGTATTCCGCCGCGTTCAGCCATTCATCGATGGTAGCAGAGAGACCTCTCTTTAACAGGACAGGAATGCCTGCCTTTCCAGCTTCTTTTAAAAGCTCGAAATTCTGCATATTCCTTGCGCCGACCTGGATCATGTCCACATATTTTACGGCTGTTTCAAGGGCCCGCAGGCTTGTGATCTCGCAGACGATGTTAAGCCCGGTGGCTTCCCTGGCTTCCTTCATGTATTTCAGCCCTTCTTCTTCCAGGCCCTGGAATGCGTAAGGGGAAGTTCTGGGCTTATAGGCTCCGCCCCGAAGGAACTGGGCACCGGCTTTTTTTACAGCAAAAGCAGTTTCCAGGACCATATCGTGATTTTCAATGGCACAGGGTCCGGCCATCATGGTGAGGTACCCGGGACCGATTTTTGCGTTTCCAATGGTTATAACAGAATCTTCGGGATGAAATTTTTTATTTACCAGCTTGTAGGTTTCCGTTACGGCAACGATCTTATCAACGCCTTCCAGCATTTCGATGTTTGCACCCTGGAGCTTTGTCTTATCGCCTACAACGCCGACGATGGTCACTTCCGTCCCTTTTGATAAATGGGCCTGAAGTCCGTTTGATTCGATTAAGTCTTTTATTTTACCAACAGCTTCCTCGGAAGCATTAGGTTTCATAATGATGATCATATGTTTATTTCCCTTTCTTTTGCAAATATTTAATCCCCATTGTAATCCATTGAAGGGGACTTGTCAACGCTTTTACACGTTAAACTTTGACACTTTAACGTAAATTACTGCCAGAAAAGGATTTCCGGCATACTTTACACAGCAAAACAGTGGAATATTTGAAATCATTGTGTTAGAATATTTAGCATAACAGCAGAAGCAATAGCATATCCGCGAGTAATCGACCTCCGGCCGGGCAGCGAGTCGCTGCCGGGATTTTCATGGTATGGGAAAAGGCCGTAATCTGCTGCGAGGTACGTCCGCACATTGCATGTGCTTACGCCTGCGGCTTGTACATCTTCGCATCTTACGGCATCATGTTTGTATTGCTTCTGTTGTTTTTAAGGAGAATCAGGAAGAATTTCAGAAAATTACTGGTATGGAGGAGCCGATGTATCAGACAGATTTGTGGAAGTATTGCACATGGGAATATTGCAGGGACATGCTGTTATCTTTCCGGCTTCTGGGGAATACCAGATGGCCGGACCAGAAGGTAATGGCATGTCTTTATGGGTTCAGCAACCATACGGAAGGCCATTATCACACCGTCCATATTCCGAAGAAAGACGGAAGGTCCCGGAGGCTGCTGGTTCCGGATTATATGCTCAGGAGAATACAGAGGAACATCCTGCACCACATCCTGGACGGTTATAAGGTCTCCGGCTGTGCCACAGCCTACCGCAAAGGCGTAGGAGTGGTATCCAATGCCATGGTCCATACGGGAAAGAATGTAGTGGTGAAGCTGGATATAAAAGATTTTTTCGGGAGTATTTCATTTCCCATGGTACGAAATAACGCTTTTTCTGTCCGGTATTTTCCTCCGACAGTAGGAACCATGCTGACTGCCTTATGCTGCTGCAACGATTTTCTGCCTCAGGGGGCTCCCACTTCGCCTGCAATCTCCAACCTGGTTATGAAGCATTTTGATGAATCCATAAACAAATGGTGCGGGAACAAAGGCATCTCCTATACCAGATACTGCGATGATATGACCTTTTCCGGTGACTTCCCCCCGGGCCTGGTTATCAGAAAGGTCTCCGGCTTTTTAAATGCCATGGGCTTTGAACTGAATGAGACGAAGACCAGGATTTTGTACCGCAACGGGAGGCAGGCGGTCACGGGGATCGTGGTCAATGAAAAACCACAGGTTTCCAAAGATTACAGAAGGAAACTGCGGCAGGAGATTTATTACTGCCTGAAATATGGGGCAGGGTCCCATTTGGAGAGGACGGGAAGTGATGGACCGTTCCAGGAGAATCAGTATTTTCTTTCTCTTTTGGGAAGAATACAGTATGTCCTTTTGGTGAATCCTGAGGATCAGTGGTTTCGCGAAGCGGAGGAGAAGGTTTTGGCTGTACTTGGGAGGAAAGCAGAATAATGGATGCAAATAAAAATATAACCTTATTGATTGCGGACGATGAAGCGGCCATCCGCAACGGGCTGTCTACGGTTGTGCCCTGGGAGCAGTTTGGCATAACCATCGTGGGAACCGCAGAGGATGGCAGGGAGGCTTATGATATTATAAAGTCCTGCAATCCGGACATTGTCATTACGGATATCCGCATGCCGGGCATGGATGGACTGCAGCTTATGGAACGGGTAAAAAATGAAAAGCTGCAGACCAATTTCATTATTTTAAGCGGGTATGGGGATTTTAAATATGCACAAAAGGCCATTCAGCTTGGTGCTAAGAATTATTTCCTCAAGCCCATTAAGATTGATGAACTGGTGGCGGAGATCAGGCAGCAGAAAGAGGAGATCCTCCAATCCAACCATATTCATTCTTATTCCGCCTATTTAAATGTCAAGTCCGAGCCAAAGGAGAAATTTTTAAAGAGGCTGCTGAAGAACGAGTTTTATTCCTATGAAGAGATAGGGGATGAAATCAGGAGGCTGGAGCTTAAGCTAAATGACAGACCTTTCCGGGTCATGGTTTTTTCCATTGAGGGGAAAGAGGATGGGGAACAGGAGGATGAGTTCCAGCAGATCAATTATCTCATGGATATTGTGAGCGAAGAGCTTCAGGAAACCAGATATGAATTTCTGATTTCAAGCTCCAGCGAGCTTTTGACCATTATCCATACCCTGCACCCAGGAGATCTGCCGGTGAATTACCGTTTCCTTGCGGCCCGGTGCTTAAAACGGGTGAACCGGGATTCCACCATGGACTTAACTGTGGGAATCGGTAAGGAAGGAGCCGCACTTACAGACTGCTCCACCTCCTATAAGACTGCTCTCATGTGCCTGTCCTACAGCTTTTATGAGACAGAACAGAAGATCTTTGATGAGAGCATCCTGTGTACCACGCCGCCTCCTGCAGCAGCAAATCAGATGGATTATAATAATCTGATGTATTCTATTACCATGAATCAGACGGAGAAAATACGAAAATTCTGCCGGGAATATTTTTCCCAGCTTTTTTATGTACCCATGCCGCCGCCTAACTATATCCGTGGAATGTGTATTTATCTTATAACGGACATTCAGAAGGAACTGGGAAACGGGAAGGAATTTTCCCAGGCCGAGGTCATCCTTCCCATTAATACCATACGGACCTTTGAAGAGCTGAAGGCCTATATGGAAGATTTTTTGGTAGAGTGTGCCGGAAAGCAGGGATCCGGAGACAAGGGATCCAGGAACCAGATCATTCAGGCAGCGGAATATTACATCAAATCCCATATGGGAGAAAAGATTCTGGCAAAGGATGTGGCAAGACACGTAAACTTAAGTGATGTTTATTTTACCAGCTATTTTAAATTAAAGACGGGAATCAATTTCAGGGATTATGTGATCCGGATCAAAATGGAGCATGCCAAGGGCCTTATGGAGCGGATGCCGGATATGCCGGTGGCAGAAGTGGCTGCGGCAATCGGCTACGACGACTACCGTTCCTTCTACCGGGTATTCAAGCAGTATACGGGTGTCACTCCTTCTGATTACAACAGAAACAGCGGAAAAACACTGTAATTTGGAAAGGCAGATATGATAAAACGGTTAAAAGAAACGGTTTTTAAATTTATTGGGGACAGGAAGATCGCATCTAAAATCCGGATTTGCATGTTCAGTATCGACATCATGCTTACTATTTTTATATGCATTTTTGCCAGAGGATATTTTAACAAGCTCTATTATGAAGAGGTGGAAATGCAGATGCAGGACACCATGAATGTGATCTCGGAGTCCTTAAAAAACATGTATGATACCCTGCTTACCAATGTAAACAGCTTTGCTTCCACCCCTGCCATACAAAGGGTGGTTGTGAGCGGCCGGGATGAGAGCAACTATTTAAATCAGGAAGGGGTCCAGGTCCAGCTCATCAACCTTTTGAGCAGCAACAGCATCATTGAATCGGTGTTTATGGTCAACCGGGATGGGACCTGCCATACGGTATACGCTTACGGGGTGAGACCGGAGAAAAACCTTTCTGATTTCCTGGCTGATTATGGAACCATTGATGAGATCACCTGGCTTCCTAACTGCCAGAGCCCTTTTTTGCAGCAGCAGGACGTGATCCCCATTGTGATTCCCTTATCAACCCTGATCCCCGGTGATAATGTGGTGATCACCACAAAGGGAGAAGAAGTGGCCACCAGACTGGTGGTCTTATTAAATCTGCAGAAATTTCAAAGCAGGCTGTCCTTATCCAATGCCAATTATTTTGAACGCTCTTATTTTGTGGTGGATTCCAAGGGGAGTAACATCAGCCTTAAAAATCCCCAGTCCATGAGTATGGTGTTAGAAAGCCGGGATTTTATCCAGGGAGTAAAGGAAAATAATAAGGATACCCAGATCCGCCAGATTGCGGATTTGACGGATAATGTGGTTTATTCCCAGATGCTTGCGTTTTCGGACCTTCAGCTGATCAGCGTTCTTTCGAAAGAATCTTTAAACAGGAAGATCGCTGCCATGAATCAATTTATCGTCTTAATGGGCGGCGCCGGTCTGATATTTTCTGTGGTATTTTCCGCTCTTTTGTCTAAGTTTATTACCTCGCCTCTGGAGCGGCTTATGGAGAGCATCCGGCAGATCAAGGAGAATCAATACGACGAGCCATATGAAACAAAATACGATGATGAAATCGGACAACTGAATGCAGCGGTCAATTCCATGCACAGTACCATTCAGTCCCAAATCAGCCAGATCAAGGAAGATGAGCATGAGAAATACCAACTGGAGATACAGCTTCTGGCAGAACAGATTAATCCTCATCTGCTCTACAATACGCTGGAAGGCATCAACCTTGAAGTGCTGAACAACCACACTCTGGTGGCGTCATCCATGATCAATAACCTTGGGACCTTTATGCGGATCGGTTTGAATTATGGGGATGAGCTTATCATGGTCAGGAATGAAATCGCCCATGTGGAAGCTTACATCAATATCATGAACCACAGGACCAATAAGTCCATTTCCTTCCAGTCCTATGTGGAAGAGGAGCTTAGAGAGTACCGGATTCTCAAATTGATTTTACAGCCCCTGGTGGAAAACTCCATCAAGCATGGCTTTCGGGATGAGAAGTGGGGGGAGGCGGTGTGCATTCCTTCCATTGATGTTCGTTTTTACCGGAAAGAGGACTGGATCTACATTGAAGTCACCGATAATGGCTGCGGCATTGATATAGATAAAGCCCGTGACACCATTTACCGGAATGAACCGGCGGGCGGCCATCATATCGGGCTTCATAATGTTTATACAAGATTGAAAATCTATTACGGAGAAGTGGAGATGGATTTTCAGACCATTCCATATTACAGGAATAGTGTAGTGATCCGCATTCCCGGAAAATAAGAAGCATAAGTGAGGTATCCCCAATGCCGTTTAAAGGCCTGGAGGATGCCTCCTTTTATTTTCATTTGGCTTACTGCAGCGGTACAATGTTTAAAAGTGTTACATTAAACATGAAAAATGTCATGTCATAATAAAACTGAAATGGTTAAAATAATAGCATCAAGGCAAATACGTTATGATAAGTTTGGAAAGGAGAAAGTTATGAAAAAAAGAGCTTTAAGTTTTATGATGGCAGGAGTCCTGGCTGCTGCTGCACTTACGGGCTGTTCCGGTGGAGGAGGTACGGCCGGCACAACTGCAGCGCAGAATCAGGCAGAAGGGGAGGGCACAAAAGCCGCTTCAGCAGGGGAAACCGTGATTAAGGTCTGGACCAATGACCGTCATGACTCTGAGTACGTGGATCAGAAGATCAGCGAATTCAATGAGACCAATGACAAGGGCATCAAGATCGAGATGACTGTGGTAACAGACGATTACGCAAATATGCTTTCCATGGCATATTCTTCCGGCACGGCACCTGATATTGCAGGGATCAGTGCAGGCCAGAGCGGCTTTGATTTAAAGACCTTTGCAGATGCAAAAATCCTGGAGCCGTTAAATGATAGAATTACAGATGCTGATTATGAGAAGGTGACTGAGGCCAGCAAGCTTCAGTATGAAGGTATCGACATGATCGATGGCAATGTATACTGGATCCCTACAGGCATGAGAAGCGGTGTAAGAATGGAGTACAACAAGGCTTTGGTGGAAGCGGCAGGCGTTACCGAATTCCCGGATACCTTAGATGGTGTCATTGATCTGGCTAAGAAGGTAACAGAAAACGGCGGTGGGAAAAACTACGGCGTTGCCTTTACCTCAAGCGTTCCCTTCATCAGATGGATTGAAGGAACTTCTGAGACAAGCGGTATCTACCGTTATGATTATAAGAATGGTGAATTCAATTTTGACGGCTACAAACCGGTGATCGAAAAGAGCAACCAGTTCTTTAAGGATAACAGCGTTCTTCCGGGATCCGTATCCCAGGGCGTAGACGCCATGAGAGCACAGTTTGCAGAGGGCGCATTTGCTCTCTGGGGCAATGCATCTCAGGAAGCAGGCGTGTTTACCGACCAGTTCCCGGTTACTAAATTTGATTGGGGAGTATCCACCGTTCCGACTCTTGACGGAGAAGTAAAGGGCGCTTTAACCATTCAGCCTCAGAAGGGGTACATGATGCTTTCTTCTTCCAAGAATAAAGACGCTGCATGGGAAGTCATTAAGTTCTTTTCCAGCGAAGATTTCTTAAAGGGCTACCTAGAGGGCGGCTATTGCCTTCCGATCTCCGGCTATATGAGCGATGCCATCGATTCCTCTAAGACCGGCAGACTGGCGGATTTCAAATTACAGGATTACGAAAGCGTATATCCGGCAGTACCGGCCGTTGCTATCCAGGGTGATGATTATATAGCAACTCTCTGGAATGCGATCTTAGGCAATGTCAGCGCTGATGATGCGATCAAAGATTTAAACAAGAGATACAACGAGGCGCTTGACAATGATGTAAGCATGGGCAAGATTAAGAGACTTATCATCAAGGACTTTGACCCGATGCATCCAAATGCAGGAACCATTGAGTACTTAGACAAATAAGTGCAGAGAGCAGAGGGGCTGTTTTTAGACAAACTAAAAGCAGCCCCTGTTTTAAAGAAAGGTGATACGGCTCATGAAAGAAAAATTAAGCTTTGCGGAACGATTGAAACGGGCAGGCAGCAGAGGAGATTTTGCTTCCATTTTGATGCTGCTTCCGGCAGTGTTTTTGCTGGTGGTGATATCCATCTATCCTTTCTGCTGGCTTTTCCGATATATTTTCTATGATTACAACGGATTTACAGCTTATTATATAGGATTTAAAAACTTTACCAGAATGTTTCAGGATGTGGTTTTCTGGCGCAGCGTCCTTCATACCTTTGAATATGCTGTGATGAAGTTAATCATCATCCTACCCTTATCCCTGCTTCTTGCTGTTTTGCTGAACCAGAAGATCAAGGGAAGCGGAATCTTCCGGGGCATCTATTTCATGCCTACGGTCATAAGTTCCGCTGTTTACAGCCTGATATTCGGTTTTATTTTCGCAGTTTACAACGGCGTATTAAATGCTTATCTTCAGAAGCTTGGAATGATCCATTCCCCCATTGACTGGCTGGGAAGTGTGTCCATCGTTATGATTTCCATTATCATTGTGGCAGTATGGGGCGGCTTCGGAAACTATATGATTCTGTTTATGTCCGGCCTTTCCAGTATTTCAGAAGAAATATACGAAAGCTGCAAGATGGACGGGGCAAATGGGGTACAGTCCTTCTTTTATATCACACTGCCCATGCTGAGCCCTGTTTTAAAGGTGATTTTAATGCTGGCCATTACTACGGCACTGAAGGATTATGAATCCATCCTGGTACTTACCAATGGAGGGCCAAACAGCAGGTCAGAGGTAATGTTCACCTATATTTATAAGCTGATATTTGGTTCGCAGACGACGCCCCAGATCGGTTATGCAACCGTACTCAGCATTATGGCGGCTCTTATTATCGGCGTGATCACAGCCGTTTACATGTACCTTGCTAGAAAACTGGATGATGTGGTTTAAGGAGGCAGATATGGAAAAAACACATACCGTATATTCAAAAAAGACAAAAGCAATGCGAAGCCTTCTGTTCCTGCTTCTCCTGGTTATTTCGCTGATCACCCTTTACCCGGTCATCTATATTATACTGGGATCTTTTAAGGCGAATAATGAGCTGCTTTTGGGAGGCACCGACATTCTGCCTAAAACATTTATCTTTGACAACTACAAGCAGGCCTGGGAAAAGGCCAATTTCGCGGTCTATACTGTGAACAGCCTTATGATAAGCCTTGGTGTCATGGGATTGTCTATCCTGACAACGACCATGGCCGGATACGTGTTCGCAAGGAAAAAATTCAAAGGAAAAGAATTATTGTACAGCATTTTTGTGGCTTTTATGTTTGTCAACGTGGGCAGCGTCAGCTTAAGACCGCTGTTTGAACTTGCTGTAAAGGTGAAGATGAATACCTCTCTTCTAAGCATTATTCTGATTTCCACTGGCATGGGACAGGCAACCTACATTTTCCTGGTACGTGGATTTATGAATACCATTTCCAGGGAGCTTGATGAGGCGGCTAAATTAGATGGCTGTACTTTTTTCCAGATTTATTATAAAATAATATTACCACTTTTAAAACCGGTCATTGCGACCATTGGACTTCTTTCGTTCCGTACCGGCTGGAATGAATACATCATGCCGCTGGTGTTCACCATGTCCAACGACAAGCTCCGTCCTCTGACTGTCGGCGTTGTCATGTTAAAGAACAGCGGAGACGGAACGGCTGCATGGAACCTGATGTTTGCAGGCTCTACAATTTCAATCATACCGATCATAGTCATTTATATGTGCACCAGCCGCTACTTCATGAGCGGGTTGACCGCTGGCGCGGTAAAGGGATAAGAAGATGGAAAAATTACATTTAAACAGATCGGGCTTTCTTACCAATTACCTGGTATCCGGCCCAAGGGAAACGGATTTTATCAATCATGAAACCGATGACAACCAGCTGCGCTATGAGAAATATTTAAGATCATTGGTGGCAGACAAAAGCCTGGCCCTTCCGGAAGGGCCTGTGGCTTTGGGAGAAACCAGCCGTCTTGGTATGCCATGGAGATACTATTACCACTATGGAAACTGGTTTGTAGATGAGAGCACCTTTTATTCCACCCTTCAGAAAGTGGAGCTGGATGCGGTTACCGGAATCCTGGTTGAGAGGGATTTGACGGTAAAAGCCGTTGTATGGTCTTATGCCGCAGTGGATGTCTGGTGCAACGGGGAACTTATGTGCCACATGGACCCGCCGGTATACAAGCCCATCCGGAAAGAGACCATGGAGCTTCGGTTAAAGAAAGGCATCAACCAGATCTACATCAGCCTTCAGACTCTTGGCGTCCGGGATACCAGAACCTTATTCGGAATCCAGATCCTTGATCATACGGCGGATATTACCGTAGTTCTTCCGGATGGGGAAAAGACCGATGAACTGGTCCGTACTGAAAACTGGCTTAGTTCCCTCTGCATACGGGATTCTGTAATGACCTATGAAGGAAATGCTCCTCAAGGCACCTGGCTGGCCTATGACAGCCAGAGTCCTGATTTTGCTCAGGTTAAGAGCCGGAAAGAGTGGCAGGAGATCAGCAGCAGGGATAAAGTGGTCTTAGATGAAGAAAAGCCTGGAGTGATTTTAGTAAGCGTTAAGAAGGAACATGCCGTTCTCACAAGAAAGGTGGAGAACATTCTGGCGCAGAAGCCGGTGTATTCAGATGGAAAGAACTTTGAGGAAAACAGGGAGGCCATTTTCCGCAGGATTGGGAACGCGGAAAGCTTATCCAGAGGAGACAAGTTTGGCTTTTCCATTTCCAACATCCTTGCAAGGAAAGCCCTTGGCATGGAAGATGGAAGAGATATTGACCTGCTTTATGAGACCCTTGACCAGATCGAAAGCCGGTATGACTGCTCGGATTTCCTGGTGTGCGGCCTGATCCGGTATTTGAAAAATTATCCGGTGGATGAAAGCATGGCAAAACGGGGAAAGGAGGTACTTCTTAACTGGAGGTACTGGATGGACCAGAAAGGCTCCGATGCCATGTGCTTTTGGAGCGAGAATCATTCCCTGATGTTCTATACCTGTGCCATGAATGCAGGGGAAATGTATCCGGATGATTACTTCCCTCGCGCGGATATGACCGGAAGTGAACTTTCGAAAGCAGGCAGGGCCAAGGTGGAGCGCTGGCTGGAAGACGTGGAAGAACACGGCTTTGAAGAATTCTTAAGCACAGTTTATATGTGCGTTACCTTTGCCGCTCTGTTAAACGTCATTGATTATTCGGAACCGGAGATCTCTGCACGCGCTGTAAAAATTACGGACCGTCTTTTAGAAATGCTCTGCCGTCACACCTACGATGGGGTCATTATCGCTCCCATGGGACGTGTATACCGGGAAGTAGTCCATCCCTTTGAACAGGGGGCCCAGGCGCTGATGAATTTAATCAATCCAAAAGTTCCTTATTCCTTTGGAGAGGGCTGGCTGGGCTTTTATGCCAGCAGCAGATACCGGCTGCCGGCCGGTTTGATAAAGCTTATGGAAGAACCGGCAGATGAAAGCTATTCTACGGGAAATGCCCTGATCTGTCTGAAAAAGACTCCGGAATACTGTATGACCTCAGTTCAGTCCCCTAGACTGGATCCGGGATTTGAGCGGTGGATGAATTTAACTCTGGACCCGGATGCAGATCCTTCCACCTGTGAATACACTAAGTCCCTCAATGAAAGATTCCACGGAACCACCTGCTTTGAACCGGGAGTATACGGTTACCAGCAGCACATGTGGTATGCTGCGCTTGATAAGGAGACGGATCTGTTCACCAACCATCCGGGAGGTACTTGTGACTCCAGTTCCATGAGGCCGGGCTTCTGGTATGGTAATGGAGTGATGCCGGCTCTGGCTCAGAAAGGGAATCTTCTGGGAGCGGTTTACCACATACCCAAGGAGCATCCCATACATTTTACCCACGCCTATTTCCCGGCTCCAAAATTCCAGGAGGTCTTGATCCGGGATCATTGGCTTTTGGGCAGGCAGAAGAATGGATTTGCCGCTCTTTGGTGCAGCGGCGTGATGGAACCTGTCGATGACCAGCTTTTTGATTGTGAATACAGGACCTATGGAGATAATACGGCATACTTCTGCGTATGCGGCAGCAGCCATGAATTTAAATCCCTGGATGAGTTTGCGGTTTATGCGGATAGCTTGCGGCCGGAGTTTCATGAAAAGGACCGTACACTGACAGCAGGCGGGTTAATAGTGAGGTTTATGGAAAATCATGATAAGACACAATATATTTAGTGAAGATATTCAAAAGGCGGTTGCTTCTGCATCCGCAGTTTTCCGCAGTTATCCCTTTTTTATGAGCAATTACATATGGTGCAAGGAGCTTTTGCTGAAGAGGAAGGATCCGGAACACGCCGCAGAGGCGGTAGAACTGGGGATCCGGCATGCGAAGATGCTGGATTTGGATGCTTATTTGCTTCCGGTCGTTTATATAGACTGGATGCTGCCGGAGGCTTTTGAAGAATATAAAAATCAGGGGATCCCGGAATTGGTGTTTCTGGAGTCCATGAAGGATATTGAAATCTGGATCAAGGTTTACCGGAGATACCATGGGGACAAGGTGGGCCTTGATCAGATTGAGTGGGTATTCCGGTCTATTTCCGGAAAGGTGCGGCGGTTTGGCAGCCTGCAGTTTGAGGAGGTGACTTATGAATTTCCCTTCCTGATTTTTAAAAACAGGCAGACCGGCGAATATAAGGCTTTGGCATGTCCTGGCCTTAAGGTAGATCAGGATGGTTATTTTTCGGGAACCAATGGCAGAAATTATAACAGGGAGTCCGAAACTTCTGTAAGCGTTCTGAATGAAACGGTGACTGGTTTTTCGCCGGATCTTAAGCAGGGAGTGCTTAAGATGGAGAAAGCAGTAACGCTTGATTTGTCTGACTGGGAGCTTAAACTGGCTCCGGGAGAAAAGACGGCAGCAGTTCACATTCCGGAAGGGGCAGACCTTTCTCCCGATAAAATTGATTCTGCTTTGGAAACGGCAAAAGAATATTATACAGGTAGCCTTCTGGTCTGCGACAGCTGGCTTCTGGATCCACATCTGGAGTTCATCCTGCCGGAGAAAAGCCGGATCATAAGCTTTATGGAGCGTTTTTACAAAATGCCCTTAAAGGCGGAACGTCCCCAGATTTTGGAACGGGTCCTGGGGTTTAATTGTTCCATGGAAAAACTGGAAAATTACCCATGCAGCACCTCGCTGCAGATTTCGTTAAAAAAATATCTTCTGAAAGGGAAGGAGATGTTTACTACGGCAGGTTTCCTGCCGTGGAAATAAAACCATAAGGAGGAGGGTATCATGAAAGGATATTATGCAGGATTGGATATCGGTGGAACTAACGGGAGACTTAAAATCTGCGATCCTCATGGTGCCGTACTTGGAGAATTTACGGCACCGGGCTGCAGCCTTAATACAGATGGAGTGGAGAAAAGCCGGCTTCGATACCGGGATCTGGTGCTCCCGGCTTTTCATGAACTGAACCTGGCTCCTGGCTCCTGTCTGGGTATCTGTGTGGCGGCAAGCGGGATCGATTCTCCGTCGGATGAACATGACTGCAGGTCCAGCTTTGAAGAAATGGGGTTTCCTCATGAAAGGCTTTTGGTGCTCAATGACTGCGAGGTATTTCTCCACATGACGGAGGATCCGGCTCTGGTGGTCATATCAGGGACAGGTTCCGTATGCTTTGGGAGAGATAAAAAGGGAAACATACACCGGACAGGCGGCTGGAACCACATCATCAGCGATGAGGGAAGTGGGTTTGATATGGGCTTAAAAGTCTTAAAAGCAGTGGGAGATGAGCTGTCCGGACGAATCAAATGCCCTGTTCTCACGCCTCTTATTACAGAGAAAACAGGGCTTGATTCGCTGGAAAAAATAGATGATTTTATTAATGAAAACCTGATGGAAAAGTCTGAGATCGCCAGATTATCCCTGTTTGCATATGAGGCGGCGGCTCTGGGAGACCTTAAAGCCATTGGCATTCACCAGGAATGTGGGGAGGCTTTGTGGGGGCTCATTAGGGATACTGCGGTCAAGATGGAAGGAATGAGTGGGGCGGACAGGCTAAACCTCTGGCTCTGGGGCAGCGTTCTGGTTAAAAATAACATGATCCGGAATATGGTGGAAGAGAAAGTCCGGGAAGAGCTGCCGGGCACTGAGGTGGGGATACCGGCAATGAGTGCTCTGGATACGGCGCTTAAGGCCGCCATTTTCCAAATGATGTTTTAGCTGTTGAGTGCGGAGCAACGCACATTGCTTTTTTTCTAAGATGGTGTATTGAAAATGATTTTTTAAGTAAAACAGTATTTGATGATTATGCAGAAGAAGTCAAAAATGTTAAAATAGGAAATTTGAATTGCAGAGATTTCTTCATGCAAATGATGGATGGTGTTTTTACTTCTGAAGAACTTAACACCAAAGGTCAAAAATTTGCAAATGCATACTATAAATCTAACAAAACAAAGTTTGCTAAACAATTTGGATGGTATTTATCTGATTATGATGAACTTACATTCAACTATATAAAAGAGCCGTACACAAGGGATAACTGGTACTTTTTCTTTGAAAATTCGGAAGAAAACTATCTTTTAGTAAAAGCCGTTATTGATGAACGTTACAGAGAATTTCTTTCGTAGAAATTAAGCATAATGCGCAAGTGCTTAACCTTTACATTGGCAGGAGTTATACCATTAGTATTCAGCACATACATGTGAAAAGGTATGTGCTATTTTTATTGGAAATGCTATGTTTGGACAATCTTGTGCCAGAAGACCATGTTGTTGGAAAGCTAGAAAAAGCTATTGATTTAAGTTTCATATATGAACTTGTAATTGACCTTTATTCTCCATACGGCAAAGAAAGTATAGACTCCAATTTAAAAATAGTGTTCTTTTTTGCATGAATTTTAAAAATGAATTGTAATGATTTCAATATTTAAGTATAATTGGGTTATTAGTATTTTAAAATTGAAAGGAAGATATAATATGTATAAAAAATATATGGATATGCTTCATGAATACAATGTGAATTTGTTAGATGATGAAGAAATTGCTGTTGCTACAACATTAAGTTCATTTAATACAGAAAATGACGTATTTTTAGGATCACACCCTGACGTTATTGTAACAAATAAAAGATTAATTATGATTCATGGAGTTTTTGTTGGAATAACTGATATTTCTAATATTGTTAGTTTTACTAAAGAACAAAAGAAAGTTTTGTTTCTTAAAGGTGCATTTTATTATTTAATTATATTAAACAAAAAATTAGAAGTTGTTTCTGTAGTTTCGGAATCGGAATTTAACGGACAAAATGGAAAAAAACTAGAACCAACCAAATATCGTTTTTATTTTAAGCTAAATGATAAAGAAACAGCAATAAAATTTGAAGAGATTATTAATAATATAACCCGTTAAATGTGAATAGTACCAATTCTCCATTGTCCTAATTCTGTTGAAATATCAATAATAAAGGAAATATAATAAATACGAATAATACTCATTGAGATGCTTTTTGCGGAAGTGATGCCATAATAAATTAAAATAATAGAATAATTTATATTAAATACCCACAGTATTTTTGTAAAATAAAATGTGGGTATTTTTTGAAGCTTACTATTCAATGTTAATTCATCAATATAATTTATATAATAAAATGTATTGTAATATTTAAAAATATTAAAGTAGCAAAATTTAGAAAAACAAAAGATGATAAAGAAATATTAATAATCAGAAAATAATAGTCCTCTTATAGATAGTTCAGCAAAAAAAGAATAAAAATTAAAACTGCTTATTAGTGGAGACAAATAGTCCACAGTTAAAGACTAACAAAAAATCCGGTTTTTTTCATTATATCAGAACAAAGCACAAAAATATGGCAATGTTTATTTATTCTCTTCATATACATTGCTACAAGATACAATTTGGCTTTGTCTATAGTCTGAAGAGGGCATGGTTTCCCTCTTTTAGTGAATTGAGAAAATGTCCAAAAAATATTTGTGCAAATTGCACCTTTTACTTGCAATTATATGACATTTTTAGTAAAATATCCTTATAGACTTAAATACCGAACAGGAGGAATGTTTATGAACGTGTATGGAACCAATCAGATCCGTAACGTCGCCTTACTTGGGCACGGGGGCGCCGGTAAAACCACCCTGGCAGAGGCTATGGCGTTGATTACCGGAGCCATCAGCAGAATGGGAAAAGTTACCGATGGCAATACCATCAGCGATTATGACAAAGAAGAGATCAAGAGACAGTTCTCCATCTCTACGACCCTGATTCCTTTGGAGTATCAAGGTGAGGATGGACCGATCAAGATCAACCTGCTTGATACTCCCGGATATTTTGATTTTGTTGGCGAAGTTGAAGAGGCCATCAGCGTTGCAGATGCAGCGGTTATTGTTGTGAATTGTAAGGCAGGTATTGAAGTTGGAACATTAAAGGCATGGGAACTTTGCGAAAAGTACAAGCTGCCCAGACTTTTCTTTGTGACAAATATGGATGACGATCATGCAAGTTTCCGTGAATTGTTATTAAAGCTTGATAAAGAATTCGGAAGAAAGATAGCTCCGTTCCACCTCCCCATTCGTGAAAACGAAAAGTTCGTGGGTTTTGTTAATGTTGTAAAGATGGCAGGCCGTCGTTTTACGGTCAACAGTGATTATGAAGAATGTGAGATTCCTGAATATAGCCAGAAGAACCTGGGAATTGCCCGTGAAGCTCTCATGGAGGCCGTGGCAGAAACCAGCGAGGAATATATGGAGCGCTATTTCTCCGGTGATGAATTTACCATTGATGAGATTTCTGCTGCTCTTCGGGAACATGTGATAAAAGGAAATATCGTTCCGGTCATGCTGGGATCCGGAATCAACGCCCAGGGCGCCAAGATGGTGCTTCAGGCCATAGATAAGTATTTTCCATCCCCCGATTACTTTGAGTGCATCGGCGTGGATGTTTCCACAGGGGAGCGCTTTACAGCCAAATACAGTGATCACGTGTCCCTGTCTGCCCGTGTATTTAAGACCATTGTAGATCCGTTTATCGGAAAATACTCCCTGCTTAAGATTTGTACCGGCACCTTAAAGCCTGATTCCGCTATTTTTAATGTGAATAAGGACACCGAGGAAAAGATCGGAAAGCTTTATGTGTTAAGAGGAAAGGAAGCTATTGAGGTTTCGGAATTAAAAGCAGGAGATATCGGAGCGGTGTCCAAACTGAACGTGACCCAGACCGGTGATACCATTGCCCTTCGTTCTGCACCTATCGTTTACCATAAGCCTGAGATATCCACTCCATATACCTATATGCGGTATAAGACCAAGACAAAGGGGGATGATGATAAGGTTTCAACCGCTCTTGCAAAGCTGACGGAAGAGGATTGGACCTTAAAGGTGGTCAATGACACGGAGAACCGTCAGTCTCTCCTTTATGCCATTGGGGACCAGCAGCTTGAGGTGGTCGTAAGCAAGCTTTTAAACCGTTACAAGGTTGATGTGGAGCTGAGTAAGCCTAAATTTGCTTTCCGTGAGACTATCCGTAAGAAAGTGGAAGTTCAGGGCAAGTATAAAAAGCAGTCCGGCGGACACGGACAGTACGGTGACGTTAAGATGACCTTTGAGCCTTCCGGAGACTTGGAAACTCCTTATGTATTTGCTGAAAGTGTATTTGGTGGGGCTGTGCCGAGAAACTATTTCCCGGCAGTTGAAAAGGGGATTGCCGAGTGCGTCTTAAAAGGACCTCTTGCCGCTTATCCGGTAGTGGGATTAAAGGCTGTACTGACCGACGGTTCTTACCATCCCGTTGACTCCTCTGAACTTGCCTTTAAGATGGCTGCAACCATGGCCTTTAAGAAGGGATTTATGGATGCAAATCCGGTTCTCCTTGAACCAATCGCTTCCCTTAAGGTTACGGTTCCGGATAAATTTACCGGAGATGTTATGGGAGATTTAAACCGCAGAAGAGGCCGTGTTCTTGGTATGAACTCCAACCACAATGGTAAACAGATCATCGAGGCGGATGTTCCTATGTCTGAACTGTTTGGCTATAATACGGACCTGCGTTCCATGACCGGAGGCATCGGAACCTTTGAATATGAATTCAGCCGCTATGAACTGGCTCCGGGAGATGTGCAGAAGAGAGAAGTAGAAGAGCGGGCTTCCAAGATTGACAGGATGGAAGTTTAAATAAGCCGTAGCTTAAATAATTGACAAAGAGCCATAAATCCATTGCAGCACCTGCTTGTAAGGCGCTGCAATGGGTTTTTTTGTATTTGGGGGGAATAATGAGCCGGCCTTAGAAGACTGCTGTCCATTTAAAACTAAGCTAAATTGAAAAAATAAGGGAAAAGAATAGATTTCCCAAAGATCGGCACAATAAGATGAATGTGGTTTAAGAGAAAACAGAACTAATATATTAGTATAAAATCCGACATTAATTCTGTGTGTTCGACATTGTTAATATATATAATTAATGAGATGTAAAGTATAATATTTTGTATAAATTAAACAAAAAAATAACAAAAATATTGGTATAATACCCGTATACAATCTAATATTTTAGTACTAATATATTAGTATAAACGGCGGTTTGCCGCCGCTTAAGGGGTGGCGGAAAGCTTAAAGGGCTTTCTGCAGGTTTCTGTAAACTTTATTTTTTAAAGGAGGGTTCATATGAACGTCAATGTTATCATCGGAGTTATCATGATTCTGTCTTTCCTGGGTATGGTATGGTATTGTGTAAAAGGACTGAACCTTATGGTGGGATTTGCAGTCATGGCAACTTTCTGGACAGCGCTTGCGCTGGTGGGAAATTCCATTTCACCCAATTCCGCTATGGAAGGCAAGTCATTTATTGATGTACTGACCTACGTATATGCGGATGGTCCGGCCGGGTATGCAAAATCGATTCTGGTCAACGTGTTCTTCGGAGCGTTCTTCGGCAGAGTTCTGGTGGATACGGGAATCGCATCAACGCTGATCCGTAAGGTTGTTGAGCTGGGCGGTGACAAGCCGAGAATCACCATGGGATTGTTATGTATTGTTACAGCAATCATTTTTATGTCCATGACAGGAATCGGTCCTGTAATCTCCATTGCGGTTATCGTGCTTCCTATCATGCTGTCTCTCGGCGTACCGGCACCCATTGCCATGTTCAGCTTCATGGGATCCATTATGGCCGGTATCTTTGGCAATATTGTAAACTTCAAACAGTATCAGACGATTTATGCAGGCTTTAACCCGGCTGCAGAAAGCTATACTTACAATGATTATTTCCAGATGGGAGTTATCTGTATGGTAGTTTCCCTGGTGGTGGTGCTGATCGTAGCGAACCTTTCCATGAGCAAAAAAGCGGCTCATGCCTGGGCGGCAAAATCCTTTACCGTAAGTGACAATGCTCCGGCCATTTCCTGGATTTCCGTAATTCTTCCGGTTCTGGGTGTTGTAGTCTTTCAGATCCCCATCATCCTGGGATTCTGTCTGGCAGGTATTTTCGCACTGATCACTACAGGAAAGCTGAAAGGAACCTACTCCGATATCTGCCGGCTTTTTGCCAAGCTGTTTACCGATGGTTCCATTGATGTTGCTCCTATGATCGGCTTTTTGCTTACCCTGTCCATGTTCAACAACGCTGCCGCATATGCCTCACCGTATTTTACTGCTATTCTGGGAGGCTTTGTTCCAAGGAGCGCTCTTATCCTTGCCCTTATTTTTGCAATCCTGACTCCTCTGGGCTTCTTTAGAGGTCCTTTGAACCTTGTTGGATGCGGAACTGCAATTTTGGCAGTAGTCATTGCTGCGCTTCCGGATGCACCGGTTGCATTCTTATACCCCCTGTTTGCCATAACAACCATTGCACCCCAGCATCTGGATATCACCCAGTCCTGGGTAGCCTGGGGCTTTGGCTATACAAAGGTTTCGACGAAAGATTATATGAAGATGTCCATACCCACAGGATGGATCGTCGGCTTTATCTGCTGCATCCTTGCCTTTGTCCTTTATGGCGGTCTGATGTAAGTCACCACCCGCCACTTATGCCTTTCCGGCATTGAAATGGGGACTTACTTGATGAGGTTAAAATATGAAATAAATGCGGAACTGGCAGGGAATGCTGCCAGTTCCCTCTTTAGAAAGGAACGGTCATAAAATGGGAAGATCAGTAAGAATGGGCATTGATGTGGGAGGCACCCATACAAAGGCAGTTGCCATTGATAATGCAACCCATGAAATTATTGGGAAGTCCTCAGTAAAGACAACCCATGATGATCCCAGAGGCGTTGCGGCAGGAGTGGTTAAGTCCTTTCAAAATTGTCTGCACGAAAATCAAATCAGCCCGGAAGACGTAGTATTCGTCGCCCACTCCACAACACAGGCCACCAATGCCCTGATCGAGGGGGATGTGGCTGCGGTGGGAGTTATCGGCATGGCAAAGGGCGGCCTGGAAGGAATCCTTGCTAAAAAGCAGACCAGACTCGGGGATATTGATCTGGGAAATCAGAAGAAGATTAAAATTATCAATGATTTTTTGAATATAAAAAAACTGGATAAGTCCATAGTGGAAAAAACCATCGGCGAGATGCAGAAAGCAGGAGCAGAGGTATTTGTTTCTTCCATGGCTTTTGGCGTAGACGACGGAGGACCGGAGCAGGAGGTTTACGAGGCGGCCAGGGAAAGAGGCGTTCCCACTACCATGGCTTCTGACATTACCAAGCTTTACGGTCTTACCAGACGGACAAGAACCGCTGCCATTAACGCCTCCATCCTTCCAAAGATGCTGGATACGGCCAATTCTACGGAGGACTCCGTAAGAGAGGCCGGGGTTCATGTGCCGCTGATGATTATGAGAGGCGACGGCGGGGTAATGGAAATCTCTGAAATGAAAAAGCGCCCTGTTCTGACCATGCTGTCAGGTCCTGCTGCCTCTGTTATGGGCTCTCTCATGTATCTTCGTGCATCCAACGGCGTTTATTTTGAGGTGGGAGGAACCACCACCAACATCGGCGTCATCAAAAATGGCCGCCCTGCTATTGATTATTCCATTGTTGGCGGTCATCCTACCTATATCTCCTCTCTTGATGTGCGGGTTCTGGGCGTGGCCGGAGGGTCCATGGTGCGGGCGAATAAGCAGGGGGTTCTGGATGTGGGTCCCCGTTCCGCCCATATCGCAGGCCTGGATTATTCCGTGTTTACGGATCCGGTTAAAATCAAAGGGCCAAAGGTGGAGTTCTTCTCTCCCAAACCCGGTGATCCTGCCGATTATGTCCGGATCCGGATGGAGGACGGTTCTGCGGTTACTCTTACTAATTCCTGTGCGGCCAATGTGCTGGGACTGGTAAAGCCGGAGCATTTTTCCTACGGAAATGTAGAGGCAGCCAGAAAGGCCATGACGGCTCTGGCCGATTACTGCGGCACCACAGCGGAAGATATTGGGAAACAGATCATGGAAAAGGCCTATGCAAAAATTGAACCGGTCATATTGGAACTGGCTGAGAAATATAAGCTGGAAAAGGATCAGATTTCCCTGGTGGGCGTAGGCGGAGGAGCTGCTTCCCTGATTGTATATTTCAGCGAAAAGATGGGTGTCAAATATTCCATACCGGAAAATGCAGAGGTCATTTCCTCCATTGGCGTTGCTCTTTCCATGGTTCGGGATGTGGTGGAGCGTATTATACCATCTCCATCCAAGGAAGATATCCGTGCCATTAAGAATGAGGCTTTAAACAAAGCCATTGAATCCGGTGCAACGGCGGAATCGGTAGAAATCCACATTGAGATTGATTCTCAGACCTCCAAGGTAACGGCGATTGCAACCGGATCCACAGAGGTTAAGACTGCGGATCTTTTAAAGGAATGTGAGGAATCGGAAGTCAGGCACCTGGCGGCTCAGGATATGCGGATTGCAGATAAGGAAACAAAGCTTCTGGCAAGCTCGGATTACTTTTATATCTATGGGGAAAATGTGGAGGACGATTCTCCCGGTGCCATACGCATTGTTGATAAAAAGGGCTTTATTAAAGTTCAGAGAGGAAGAGGTATGTGCCGGAAGGTCAAAGCGGCAGATTACCAGGAATCGTTAAAGCAGCTTTGGGATGAGATGGCTGTTTACCAGACGGACCTGGTGATAAGGCCGGACTATTACATTTGTATGGGGGCCCGGGTTACGGATTTTGCGGCCCAGGATTTTGAACAACTGGAATTGCTGATTGATCTGGAGGTGTCATCTCTGGAGCCGGATGAAGAAATTATGATTGTAGGAGCCAACGTAAAACAGAATTAAATGTTTGGAGACGGATATGTCGGAAATGATATTGCGGGAAATGGCAGAAAGCCTTGGGCAGGTGGATGATCTGTCCTGGGGAATGTATGCATTCTCCAGGGACATCCTGGGGGATAAGGTCAGCGAAGAGGAAAAAAAGAGGATGATTGAACATGCGATCTGCTGCGGATATGAAATGGCAGATAAGGTCATGAGCAGTATGGGAACCTGGGATCCCTGGGAACTGGCAGAAAAATTGAACCTAAAGGTGGAGTATGGGGATAAGGGGCAGATAGCAGACCAGGTGTTATTTGCCCTTTTTACACCTCCTGACCGGATACAGATCATGAAGGAACCCATAGAGCTGGCGGCGGAATGTGGGCTGCCGGAAGGTCTGCTGACGATGGATCAAATCGAAAGGCTGATCCTGGGACATGAGATTTTTCATTACCTTGAGGAAGAAGATGAGGGGATCTACACCAGAAGGGAAACGGTGGTTCTGTGGAGATTGTTCGGCTACAAAAGTAAATCAACTGTCAGGGCCCTGTCCGAGATTGCCGGCATGTATTTTTCTAAGAAAATAAATGGATTTCTTTATTCACCATTTGCGCTTGATATACTTTTGTATTATAATTATAATTCAAACGAAGCCCTGAAGATGTACAGGGAAGTACTAAGTTATTAACAGGAGGCATTCATGGGCGGCACAGAAAACAACCAGGAAGATACCATTTATGATGTATTGAGATCCGATATACTGGATTTAAAGCTGCGCCCTGGAATGATATTCAGTATTAAGGACATAAGCGAGTCCTATGAGGTTGGTAGAACTCCGGTCAGGGATGCATTGATCAGCCTTTCCAAGGAGGGGCTTATTACATTTCTGCCCCAGCGTGGGACCATGATATCTAAGATTGATTATGATAAGGTCCGCAATGAGCGGTTTCTGAGGATTTGCGTGGAAGAAAATGTGATGCTGGAATTTATGGCGGTATGCAATTTAAAGGCGATCACCACATTGGAGATGTCTTTGGACAGACAGGAGCAGCTTGAAAAAAAGGAAGATATCCGGGGGTTTCTGGCAGAGGATATGTATTTTCATTCCATCTTCTACGATGGAGCCAACAAGGGATACTGCAATGATATTCTGGCTGCCAACTCCGGCCATTACAGAAGGATCCGGATGCTGGCCATGGCGGATTCCGGAATTGAACCTGGGGTTGTAAAGCAGCACAGAGAAATGGTGGATGCCATTCTTGCAAAGGATTCTGAACGGCTTCATGGGGTTTTAAACCATCATTTAAACCGTCTGGTCAGCAAGGAATGGCCCCTGGTATCCAAATATCCTGACTTGTTTGACCGTGAAAACAAAGAAATAAGGAGAGAGCCGGATGGGCTGGGCATTGATTTTCTGGTGGATACAAAACTGAAATATCATGCATAGCCCGGATCCGGTTTGAAATAACATTTAAAGCACAGTCATCCCCAGCTCTGTGATCTCGCATCCTCCTCTGGTGCGGTTGATTTTAATGAGGCCTTCGTCGGAAAGCTCCTTTAAAATGGAGCGCAGATTTCCCTCGCTTAAATCGTTTCCACGTTGGGCAAGGGCTTCCTTTATGCTGGAGCGGCCCATACGGGGAGAGGCGGCAATCAGGGACAGAATGGAGTTTTTAACGGCACTCTGTCCGGCCAGGGGCTTTTTCAGCCGCTTTCTGATGTAGGAGGGAAGCTGGGAGAGAATCAGGGGATGGGCTGCATAGTTGGTGAAAAAGAAACGGGTTAAGTTTAGGAGCTCCTGGACATTTCCGGGATAATCATAGCTTAATAAGAATTCCATCAGGCTGGGGGAAATGATATCCTTTAAGCGGAGGTTGGAATCGTGAAATAAGTTCTGAAAGAAATGTTCCATTAATACAGGAATGTCGTTCCTGCGTTCCCGCAAGGGGATGGTATCGATGGAAGCCGTGTTCAGCAGGAAGAACAGCTCTTCCCGGAACGTGCCCTTTAAGACATCTTCATAAAGGTCATGGCCGGCGGTTGCTATTATCCGGAAGTTGGAAGAAGGAGGGGACTGAAAGCCTCTGTTTTCCTGACTGCCGTGGGGAAGGACTCCGATGAGGAAATCCTGCATATCCAGGGAAAGGTGCTCTGCCCGGTCTATGAGCAGGGTGCCTTTCTCTGCAGAACTGAGAATTCCGGCCATCTGGGGGCTGGTTGTACCTGGAAGAACTGCAAAGGGCTGCTGCCTCCGGTTGGACGCCCGGTGAATGGCTTCGGCGATCATCTTTTTCTGGGTTCCGCTTTCTCCCTGGATCAGCACAGGGAAGTCATAGAGGGCCAGCCTCCTGGCATATTCCAGCATGTTTTTTACTGAAACCTGATTGGTCAGTATATTTGAAAAACCATTGCTTAACAGCCGGGCCTCTGAGTGGTCCGTCCGTCTGCTATGTAACTCCTTTTCCTGTTCCTGGGTAAGGAGTATTTTTTTGCTTGTAACCAGGTAAAGGGGAGGGTGGTTGGGAAGAGAAAGCTCCAGGATGCTTATGGACAAAGGGTTTCCGCTTTTGCTTTCCAACTGGTAATCTGCGCTTTGGCAGAACGGAAGGTCAGAATAGACGTCAGGAAGCAGGGCGGAAAAGGATTTTCCGCAGGCGTTTGCCTCCGGTGTCTCTAAATCCAGGGAGAACTGCCGGTTCAGCATGGTGATTTCCCCCTCCGAGGACATTAAGCAGATTCCTGCAGGCAGGTTTTGAATGACCGCCTGAAGGAGCTGGTGGGAAAAAATGTAATTGCTGTAATAGCTGCCGGTCAGCTTGGTGATCTGCAGGATGCGGTTGATGTAGCCCTGGGTGATCTGGTTGGAAAGGCTGGCCGGAAGATGGAAGCAGACACACAATTCGTTGATGGTTGAAATGTCTATGATACGGTTCCCGATGTTAATGACATTTTTTATATGAGCCGGCACAAGTTGTGGTTCCCCAACAGTGACAGCGTATTGTATGGTTTCATCAGATTCGCCGCAGCCCGGATAATAGGGGATAAACTGGTACTGAGTGATTCCGGCCTCACGAAACTGCCGGATAAGGGTGGGAATGGATTCGGAGGTATCGTTGACCAGATAAACCCTTTCTCCAGGAGGAAGGCGGATGATCTGATCTAAAAAGGCATGGTTGAACGTGCGGGTGCAGACAAACTGGGCCACACCGGCAGGGATGGTAAGGGGGAACTCATTGCGCACGTGGTCGCTGGAAAACAAGATGCACTGGTAGCCTGTGATCTGGGAGGGCGTATGGACCTGGTACAGATCAATGGTATCAAAAGAGATATATTTGCCTAATATGGAATGAAGATAGGATTGAAATTCTAAGCGTATGGCAGCGCTTATACATACGATTAAAGCGTGATATCTAGGTGATTTTTCCATGATGCTCCGGCCTCCTGTTGAAGTTATTGGGCATATTATATCAGTAAAGTTAATTTTAAACAACCTAAATGATTTATAATCTTAATTTCTAAAGAATCAGCCATGAGGAAGCCTGATATTTATTTGACAACTCATAAATGAAACATATAAAATGATGGAAAAGCAAGGAAGCTTAAGGAACAGCAGCTTATCTTGCTCTTTTTGTATATGTCAAAAAATAAGGAGGAAATGCGATGAAGAAAAGAAGATGGAAGCTGTTGACGGCTGCGGCCCTGGTAGTATCGATGACGGTACTTACAGCCTGCGGCTCTTCGTCAGGTACCCAGCAGAGTGCAGGAAAAGAAAGCTCGTCGGAAACCGCAGAAACCACTGCAGCGGCTGGGGCAGAGGGGGGATCTGTGTCACAGGATGCAGATATTACGGCGGCGGTGAGAGTTGACGTTACGACCATGGATCCCATGGACACCAGCGATACCCTTTCCGGCGGCATCCAGCGTATGATGATGGATGGGCTTTTTGGGTTTGACGATGATATGAAGATTTATCCCATGCTTGCCACCGGTTATGAAGCCAACGACAATGCCACAGAATTTACCATCACTTTGAGAGAAGGCATTTCTTTCACCGACGGCACTCCCTGGAATGCGGAAGCGGCCATGGCAAACTTTACCAAGTGGGGAGACAAAACTCTCGGTTTAAAACGTACCACCCTTCTCAGCAGTATTCTCGACCATGTGGATAAGGTTGACGATTATACCATTAAAGTAACTTTGGCAGAGCCTTTTGGAGCATTTATCAGTACGCTTGCCCATCCGGCCTGCGTGATGATGAGTCCGAAGCAGATTGAGGCAGGTCCGAATGTATGCGCACAGGCTCCGGTAGGGACAGGACAGTATAAGTTCGTTGAATGGGTTCCCGGCGATCATGTGAAGATAGAATTGAATAAGGACTGGTGGGGCTATGACGCAGATATCTGCGGCGGAACCGCTTTGGCTGACAATGACGCCGGATTTAAGTCCATAACCTTTAAGCCGGTTGGAGAGGATGCCACCCGTGTGGCAATGATCCAGTCCGGAGATGCACAGATTATCTGGCCTGCGCCTACGGAAAGTGTGGAGGTATTAAAGGCAGATCCCAATGTGACCGTAACCGACGGACAGAGCATTACCGTATGGTATTTTATGATGAACAACCAGAAGGCTCCTTTTAACGATGTAAAGGTACGCCAGGCGGTGAGCTATGCCATTAATAAGGAGGCTTATGTCCAGGTAGTCATGAACGGACTGGGCATACCGGCCACTTCCATTGAAGGAGCTGCGGTGCAGTATTATAAAAGCAATGATCCCCTTCCCTACGATCCTGGGAAAGCAAAAGAGCTGCTGGCAGAGGCAGGCTATCCCGATGGTTTCACCACTACCCTTATGTATGCCAATACCTCAGCCAATCAGAAAAAGGCAGAGTTTTACAAGCAGCAGCTTGCCGAGGCCGGCATTAATCTGGAACTGAACGGTATGGAAAATGCAATTTTGAATGAAAGAGTACAGGGAGCAACCGGTTCTGGCTCTGAGGTTGAAGTGGAATGTTTCCTCAGCGGCTGGTCCACTTCCACCGGCGATTCGGATTGGGGTATCAGACCTCTTCTGGCAAAGGAATCCCAGCCGCCTATGAGCTACAACATCTGCTATTATGAAAACGATGAATTGGAAAAATGCTTAAAGGATGCGCTCCAGAGTGCGGATGACACCATTCGTAAGGAAGCATATGCAAAAGCGCAGGATATTATATGGAACGATGTACCCTTGGTCTGTGTGGCAAATGATATCAATACCTGGATCACAGGCAGCAAGGTAACCGGCGTTAAGCTTTATCCGGACGGAGCCATTAATATGAAAAATGCGAAAATGTCCAAATAACCTGGCAAGGAAATATTCATGCGGCGGGGGTGTCCTGTTACCAGGGCGCCTTTTCCGTATGAACCATAGACCATAGGAGATGATAGAGAATGCTCAGATATACACTCCGGCGTGTGCTGGGAACGATCCCCACGTTGATTATTGTAATAACCTTTGTTTTTTTCTTTGTAAGACTGATTCCCGGTGATCCGGCACGCCTTGTGGCGGGAGAACAGGCGACCCAGAAGGATGTGGAAGCTGTCAGGGTCCAGTTGGGGCTGGATAAGCCGGTGGCAGTTCAGTATATTCATTATATTGAAGGGCTTTTAAAGGGGGATCTGGGCAATTCTCTGCGGACCAAGCGTCCTGTTTCAAGCGAAATAGCCGCCAGATATGGGAATACCCTTGCCCTTACCGTCCTAAGCCTTGTCTGGAGCACCATTGCCGGTGTGATCTTTGGCGTATGGTCCGGCAAAAACCGGGGGAAATGGCAGGATTATACGGGCATGACCGTAGCAGTTTCCGGAATTTCATTGCCATCATTCTGGGTGGGATTCCTCCTGATCATGGTATTTGCCGTAAAGCTTCGGTGGTTTCCCACTACAGGAGCCGGAGGTTTTAAGAACCTGGTGCTTCCCTCCATCACCCTGGGAATCAGCATTGCGGCGGTGATCGCACGGTTTACCAGGTCTTCCATCATAGAGGTTTTGAAAGAGGATTATATCAGGACAGCCAGGGCAAAAGGACTTAAGGAAAAGGCTGTGACCTGGAGGCACGCATTCCGCAATTCCATGATATCCGTGGTTACGGTGGTGGGGCTCCAATTCGGTTATCTTCTGGGCGGTTCTGTGGTTACGGAGGCGGTGTTCGCTTATCCGGGTCTTGGCTCCCTTTTGATCGAATCCGTCAATTACCGGGATTATCCGGCCATTCAGTCGCTGATCCTGATTTTTTCTCTGCAGTTTATCGTCATTAACCTGGTTGTAGACATCCTCTATGCGGTCCTCAACCCGGAAATCAAGCTGGGTTAAAGGAGGTTATCTAATATGGCTGAAAAAAATGAAATAAATGAAAAATCAGATATCAAAACTCCTGTATCCGAAATGGTGCGAAAGTTTAAGAAACAGAAGAATGCGGTGGCTGCGCTGATCTTTGTGCTGTTTTTGGTGTTCCTGGCTCTGCTGGGGCCGGTGCTTGCGCCTTATGGCATCAATGAATATGATTATTCTTCGATTCTTAAGGGACCCAGTGGGGCTCACCTTTTCGGCACCGACGAATTCGGGCGGGATTTATTTTCCAGGATCCTTAACGGGACCAGAATATCTCTTACCATAGGCCTGCTTGCAGTTACGGCAGGGGCGGTATGCGGCACAATTCTGGGACTCTTGGGCGGCTATTACGGAGGCCTGATTGATTCCGTGATCATGAGAATCTGCGACACTCTTTTTGCGTTTCCGGGAATCATTCTGGCTATTGCCATTGTAGCGATTCTGGGCAGCGGACTCTACAATGTGGTTATTGCCGTGGCTGTTTTTTCCACTCCCACCTTTGCAAGACTTGTAAGAGGAAGGACTCTGGCTCTTAAGAATACGGTGTTTGTCCATGCGGCCAGGAATTTAGGAGCATCGGATGCCAGGATTTTACTAAAACATATCCTTCCTGGGGCAGTACCGGACATTATTGTTCAGTACACCATGTCCGTCGGTTCTTCTATTTTAACGGCTTCCAGCTTAAGCTTTCTGGGAATGGGAGCACAGCCGCCAACGCCGGAATGGGGACTTTTGCTGTCCAACGGCCGGACCTACATGATGACCAGTGTCCATACAACCTTGTTTCCCGGCCTTGCCATCTTTCTTACGGTTTTGAGCTTTAACATTCTCGGTGACGGTCTGCGTGATGCCCTGGACCCCAAGCTTACGGATTAATGAGGAGGCGGTAACCATATGGAAGAAAAGAGAAACATACTTGAAATTAAGAACCTTCATACTTATTTTTATACGGACAGCGGAATCATAAAATCTGTGGATGGCGTAGATATTGAGCTGAAGGAAGGCGCCACCTTAGGGATCGTAGGTGAATCAGGAAGCGGTAAAAGCGTTACTGCTCTGTCTGTCATGAGTCTTTTAATGGGAACCAGAGGCAGGGTGGTGGAAGGAGAGATCATTCTTAACGGCAGGGATGTTGTGCGGATCAGAGAAGAAGAAAGAAGGAAATTAAGAGGAGGCAAGATTTCCATGATCTTCCAGGAGCCAATGACCAGCTTAAATCCGGTTATGAAAATCGGAAGGCAGATAACGGAATGCGTGCTTCAGCATGAAAATGTTTCCAGGGAGGAGGCCTATAAAAAGGCAGAGGATATGCTCCGTACGACCGGTGTTCCCAGAGTGGAGCGGATGATGAAGGAATATCCGTTCCAGCTTTCCGGGGGACAGCGCCAGCGGGTCATGATTGCTATGGCTCTCGTCTGCAAGCCTCAGGTGCTGATTGCCGACGAACCCACCACGGCTCTTGATGTAACCATACAGGCCCAGATCCTGGATCTGATGAACAACTTAAAAAAGGAAACCGGAACATCCATTCTGTTCATCACCCATGATTTAGGGGTGGTGGCGGAAACCTGCGATGAAGTGGCGGTCATGTACTGCGGACGGGTGGTGGAAAAGGGGGATGTAAGATCTATTTTTGCAGCACCCGCTCATCCCTATACCAGAGGTCTTCTGGCTTCCATACCAAAGCTCGGGGTTCCGGTTGACGAACTGGAATCCATCCCCGGCAATGTTCCCAATCCCAAGTTCATGCCAGAGGGCTGCAAGTTTGCGCCACGGTGTTCCCAGGCCTTTGACCGGTGCAGGAAAGAGGAGCCGGGATTTTATCAGATGGGCGGCGGCCATGTGAGCCGTTGCTGGCTTTGTGAAAGGAAGGGCGGTGAGGAGAGATGACAGAAAACCTCTTAAATGTTAAGGATATGAAGATTTATTATCCCGTTTCCAGCCGCAAATTCGGAAAAACCGAGTATGTAAAGGCAGTGGATGGCGTTTCCTTTGAGGTAAAAACGGGCGAGGTATTCGGCATCGTGGGAGAATCCGGCTGCGGAAAGTCCACTTTGGGGAGAGGAATCTGCATGCTGGAAGAACCGACCTCCGGGGAGATCATTCTTGACGGAGAAACTATTTCCGGCTATAACAGCAGGCAGATGCGTCCGGTGCGTAAAAAGGTCCAGATGGTATTTCAGGATCCCTATGCCTCACTGAATCCCAGGATGTCGGTGTTTGATATCATTGCGGAGCCTCTGGTCATTCACGGGCTGACGTCGTCAAAGGAAGAGCGGAGGGATAAGGTCCTGGGCCTTTTGCGGAAGGTAGGGCTGGATGATTATCATGCCAACCGGTATCCCCACGAGTTTTCCGGAGGGCAGCGGCAGAGGATCGGAATCGCCAGGGCACTGGCGGTAGAGCCCAGGCTTATAATCGCTGATGAGCCGGTATCGGCCCTGGATGTATCGATTCAGGCTCAGGTGCTAAACTTATTAAATCAGTTGAAAAAAGAATTTTCCCTTACCTATATTTTTGTGGCTCATGACTTAAATGTGGTGGAACACATCAGTGATCGGGTAGGGGTTATGTACCTTGGGAATTTCGTGGAGGCAGGGGCCAAAGAGAAGCTTTATAAAAATCCCCTCCATCCCTATACACAGGCGCTTTTATCGGCAGTACCGGTTCCTGATCCGGAAGTGAAACGGGAACGGGTCATTCTGGAAGGAAGCATTCCCTCCGCATTAAATCCGCCCGCCGGCTGCAAATTTCATACACGTTGTCCAAAGTGCATGGATATCTGCAGCATGAAAGCGCCGGAGCGGTATCAGGCGGATGAGGATCATTACGTTTACTGCCATTTATATGACGGTAAAACCGTTGAAAAAAGATAACAGAATTAAGAGGAGAAAGCAATTATGGATATGGAAATGTTTGGCAGATTATCGAATGCCTTTGGACCAAGCGGCTTTGAAGAAGATGTGGTGCAGACGGCAGCAGGGTATTTAGGCAGGTATCAGGTCGAAAACGACGCGATGAACAATTTGTATGCACGCATGCCTGGTGGGGAGCCAGGAAAGCCAGTGATCCAACTGGATGCCCATTTGGATGAATGCGGCTTTATGGTACAATGCATACACAGCAACGGCTGTCTGGGGATCCTGATGCTGGGAGGGTTTCATCTTACCAATGTCCCGGCCCATTCTGTGCTGGTGAAGACCAGGGACGGAAGGCTTGTAAAGGGCATCATTACCTCAAAGCCCGTACATTTCATGAACGACGGGGAACGCAGTTCCCAGAACCTTGATATAGAGAGCATTTATGTGGACATAGGAGCCTGCAGCCGGAAAGAGGCGGAAGAGGATTTCGGTATATCCGTGGGTGATCCCATGGTTCCTGATGTGTCCTTTTCCTACGATGGGGACCATGGGGTCTGCTTTGGTAAAGCTTTTGATAACCGGGCCGGCTGTGCTTGCATTATAGAAACCATGAACAAGCTTTACGCGGACAGAAAGGATCTTTTAGTGAATGTCGTAGGAGCTTTTGCTTCCCAGGAGGAAGTGGGAATGAGGGGAGCCACTGTCACAAGCCAGATTGTAAAACCGGATCTGGCCATTGTTTTCGAGGGCTCCCCCTCAGATGATTTCTTTTTTGATGCAGCCCTCACTCAGGGGAAAATGAAGGGAGGCGTGCAGATCCGCCGTATGGATAAGAGCTATATTTCCAATCCCGCCTTTGTGGAGTATGCCATAGAAATAGCCCAAAAGCTGGGAATCAAATATCAGGAGGCGGTCCGCAGGGGAGGAAGCACCAACGCAGGAAAACTCAGCCTGACGGGAAAGGCAGTTCCGGTACTTGTACTTGGCGTTCCTTCCAGATACATTCACACCCATTATAATTTCTGTGCAAAAGAGGATTTAGAAGCGGCCTCTCAGTTGGCGGCCGAAGTGATCCGGAGACTGGATCTCTCTGCCATCCGCCATATCTGCCGCCAGGATTTGCTGTAAGAGTTACTGTAAAAATGATAAAAGAGGTGATGATGTGAAAAAACCTGTGATCGGTATTATGGGTAATACATTTATGACAGAAGTGGGGATGTTTAACAGCATGGAACGGGTTTATGCCAACACTGCCTACGTGGAAGCGGTACTCAGAAACGGAGGCATTCCGGTTGTTATACCGGCATCTGGGATTCTGACCGGGCCGGGAGAGGCAATGGCATTTTGCGACGGCCTGCTGTTTCCCGGCGGCGAGGATCTTCACCCATGGTATTATGAGGAGGAGCCCCTGCCGGTTCTGGGGGAAATCAGGCCGGAGATCGACGAAGCGCTTTTTCAGGCGGGGCAGTATGCCATCACCCGGAGAATCCCCATGCTGGGAATATGCAAGGGGCATCAGTTCTTAAATGTTCTCATGGGAGGAAGCCTTTATCAGGACATTTCCCTGCGGGAGAAAGAGAGCCTGCAGCATATGCAGAAACGGAAAAGAAGCTATCTGACCCATCGGGTGGAGGTTTTAGAAGAAACAAGGCTTGCCTCTGCACTGGGGGCAGGAACGCTGGAAACCAATTCCATGCACCATCAGGCAGTGAAAAAGCTGGGACGCGGACTTAAGGCGTCCGCTTATGCGTCCGACGGAGTGATAGAGGCTTTGGAGGACGAGGAGGGGCTTATTATGGGGATTCAATGGCACCCGGAGAATTTAATTGATTCTGCTCCTGGGATGAACCGGCTGTTTTCTTTTTTTAACCAGCATTGTGTCAGGATGAAGAGTCAATAAGGACTGTAAGAACAAGATTTGAGGAAGTGTAAGAGAGATGAGGTAAGGCGTTCAAACATCATAAGGGCAGTTTTCCCTTTCAGATAGCCATAAAACTGGATGTGCTGATCGTATGTTCTAAATTCATTAGCTTTCTTTGCCATTGAAATCACCTTTTCGCTTCTAATAGTGGCTTAAACCCTTCTATTAAAAGCAGAAAGGTGATTTTTTGTATAACATCCTGTCTCGCACCCGCATAGCGGGTATTTTTTATTTTACATGGGTTCATTCCTCTTAAAAAGAGATAAACCCATGTTCAGCAGACCAAAGCTCATGACAAAATCAAAGACATTGGAATCAGATACCTGTGATTTTCATACCGAAAATGGCAATGACAATCTGCCTGTTAGCGTTTTTTACTAAAAAGAATCCTATAAAAATGTAACTAATGCACAAATCGAATAATATTTACGTGAAAAAGGACATGAGTCCTTTTGGTAATGAAAAATAATTGTTACAATGTGGATATTTCAAGAGCATAAGAGATATAAGTCCTTTTACCATGGACAGGGCTTGAAATGAGAGAGGTGGAATGCATGAATAAAATCTTAGACATTGTAACATCAAAGAGACTGACTTATGAACAGAAGGTCGTGGCTCTGGCCCATGCAGCAGAAAATAGTCTGGAGGTTCTCACCATACCGGAAAAGACACGCCGTTATATGGACATGGGGGCGATCTGCGATCTGGATGAGGGGCACGCACCATATCGTCCGAGGTACATAATGCCGGACTATGAAAAAGCGGTGAAAAACGGAAGTGAATTTTTGCAGTTGGAGGCGCCGGGGGACTTAGACGAAGTGCTGCAATTTTTGATGATTCTGTACCGTCATGTCCCATCCATCACCAGTTATCCCGTTTATCTCGGCAACATTGATAAGCTGATCGAGCCGTTTCTTGATGGGGTGACGGATGAGGAAGCGGAAAAGAAGCTTAAGCTGTTCCTTATTTATCTGGACAGGACCATAACCGATAGCTTCTGCCATGCCAATTTAGGGCCGGAAGAGACAAGGGCGGGAAGGTTGATTTTAAAGCTTGAAAAAGAGCTTCAGAATGCCGTTCCCAATTTCACATTGAAATATGACAGGGATATTACGCCGGATTCTTACGCAGAGCTTGCCCTTTACACCTCTTTGTACTGTGCCAACCCGGCTGTCTGCAACCATAAGATGCACAAGGATACTTATGGCGACTACGGAATATCAAGCTGCTATAATGTTCTTCCTGTAGGCGGAGGTTCCTACACGCTGGTAAGGATTGTGCTTCCAAAGCTGGCAGAAAAAGCGGAGAGCAAGGAACAGTTTTTATCGGAACTGTTGCCTGACTGCCTTGACTCCATGGGAAGCTATATGAATGAAAGAATTCGTTTCCTCGTAGAAGAATCCAATTTCTTTGAGACTTCTTTCCTCTCCAGGGAAGGTTTTATTTCCAGGGATAAGTTCCTTGCCATGTTCGGAGTTGTAGGGCTGGCGGAATGCACAAATGTGCTGATGAAATATCCGGAAAAGACATATGGCCACAATGAAGAAGCAGATGACCTGGCAGAGCAGATTATGGAAGTAATTGGGAATTATGCGGGAGCGGCCCAGGCACTTTATTCCCAGGTTTTTGATAATCATTTTGCACTTCATGCCCAGGTGGGGATCGATTCAGATCACGGGATTACCTCAGGAGTACGGATTCCCGTAGGGATGGAGCCGGAGCGCATGTACGACCATCTTCGCCACAGCGCCAGATTTCACAAGTTTTTCCCCACGGGCTGTGCGGATATCTTCTCCTTTGACCCCACAGGAAGAAATAATCCTGCTGCAATGCTGGATATCGTAAAGGGAGCGTTTTCTCTGGGAGACAAATATATAAGCTTTTACGCATCAGACAGCGATCTGGTCCGTATCACGGGATACTTGGTCAAACGGAGCGAGATGGAAAAATATTATGAGGGCGAAGCAGTGCTCCAGAATACAGTACATCTGGGCGGGGATAATTACCGCAATGCACATTTGGAGAACCGGAAGGTCAGGGCGCTGAAGTGAGAGCGCCCATTAACAAGATGATTCCCTTAAGCGTAGTGGATGGGCCGGGCTGCCGGACTTCAGTGTTTGTCCAGGGCTGTAATATTGCCTGCGCTTACTGCCATAACCCGGAGACACAACGGCTGTGCAACGGCTGCGGTGTTTGTGTGGACCAGTGTCCTTCAGGTGCATTGTCCCTTTCAGGCACAAATGTGATATGGAACGAGGAAGCTTGTGTCCAGTGCGACAATTGTATCCGGGTCTGTCCCAATGCTTCGTCGCCAAAGGTACGGTGGATGGAGGCTTTGGAGGTCTGGGAGCAGATTGAAAAAAACATGCCGTTTATCCAGGGAATTACGGTGTCCGGCGGCGAGTGCAGCCTGTACCCGGAGTTTCTCACAGAATTGTTTACCCTTGCAGGGAAGGCAGGGCTTTCCTGTTATCTGGACAGCAACGGATGTGTGGATTTTTCCAAATATCCATTGCTCATGGCGGTGACGGACAAAGTGATGCTGGATGTAAAAGCGTGGGATTTTGCGGTGTTTCACCGTCTGACGGGCGGAGACAACAGGAGCGTTAAGAAAAACCTCAAGTATCTTGCCCAGGCGGGAAAGCTATACGAGGTGAGACTTGTGTGTCTGGAAGGGGAAACTTCTTCCTGCTCCGGTCCGGCAGAAGGCGGGGAAGTGGATATGGAGAAGGTCATCACGGGAGTATCAGACCATGTCAGACCTTATCTGGAGGAATTTAAGCTGAAGCTGATAGCATTCCGCAATTTTGGAGTAAGGGGAAACATGGAAAAAAGAAAAAGCCCTCCTCCGGAACAAATGGAGAAGCTGAAAGAGCTGGCGGTTACATGTGGATTTAAAGATATACAAATTGTATAAAATAAAAAACGGAGGAATTGGATTTATGATGGCGAAAAAAGGTATTGTGTTCGGTTTGACGGCGGCAATGGTATTATCACTTACAGCGTGCGGAGGCGGAAAAACAGAAGGCGCAAAGACTCAGGAGGAGACTACTGCCGGAGGAAAGAGCAGTTTTTCCGTGGCAATGATTACGGACACAGGCGGAATCAATGACCAGTCCTTTAACCAGTCTGCGTGGGAAGGTCTTACCGAATTAAAGAAAAAGACCGGTGCAGATGTTAATTACATTGAGTCAAAGCAGGCATCAGATTTCGTGACGAACCTGGAAAGACTGGGAGACAGCGGTGCCAATTTGTTATGGGGAGTAGGCTACGCCTGTGCGGATGCAGTGCTTGAAGCGGCCGGGAGCAATCCGGATATTCAGTATGCCATTATTGACAATGCCTATGAGGATACGCCATCCAATGTAACAGGCGTTATGTTCCGGGCCCAGGAGCCATCCTTTTTAGTCGGCTATGTGGCGGGACGGACAACACAGACCGGAAAAGTGGGCTTTGTAGGCGGCATTTCCTCAGGTTTGATTGACCAGTTCCAGTATGGCTTTGAGGCCGGCGTGAAATATGCAGCCAAAGAGCTTGGAAAGGATATTGATATTTCCGTACAGTACGCGGAGAGCTTTAGCGACGCGGCAAAGGGAAAAGCCATTGCCACAAGAATGTATTCCGATGGCTGCGATGTTATTTACCACGCTGCAGGCGGCACAGGAACCGGTGTCATCGAGGCTGCCAAGGAAGGGGACAAGTGGGTGATCGGTGTAGACCGGGATCAGGCATATCTGGCACCGGAAAACGTGCTGACATCGGCTCTTAAATTAGTTGGTAAGGCAGTACAGGAAGTGTCTGAGCAGGCAATAAACGGCCAGGAAATCGGCGGTCAGACTCTTACTTTCGGCTTAAAGGAAGAATGTGTAGGGATTCCTGAGGAGCATGGCAACATGCCGGAAGGAGTTTATGAGGACACCTTAAAGGTAGAGGACAAAATAAGAAGCCAAGAGCTGACACCTCCCACCACAAAAGAAGAATACGAGGCATTTATCGCTGAATAGGATAGAGAAATAAATTTGCACCGCAGGGGCGACAAGGACCTGCGGTGTAAAAACGAAAGGAGAACGTATTGATATGGCCACGGGAAACAGCGATTATGCGGTCCAGATGCACGGAATCACAAAAAGGTTCGGGGCATTTTACGCTTTGAAGGATATGAGTCTGGATGTTAAGAAGGGCAGCATTCATTCTCTTTTGGGTGAAAATGGTGCGGGGAAATCGACGCTGATGAATGTACTATATGGATTGTATCAGGCCGATGAGGGCGAGATCTATATCAATGGAAAAAAAGTGGAGATAAAGAATCCTAATGTGGCAATAGCAAACGGCATTGGCATGGTTCATCAGCATTTTATGCTGGTGGAGGATTTCACGGTCACCCAGAATATTATTTTGGGAAATGAGACCACCTCCCGCGCGGGTATTGTGGATATGAAAAAGGCCAGGAAACAGATTCTGGATATCGTGGAAAAGTATGGGCTGGAGGTGGACCCGGATGCCAGGATCTGCGATATTTCTGTGGGAATGCAGCAGAGAGTGGAGATATTAAAGGCATTGTACCGGGGAGCGGAATTATTGATTCTTGATGAGCCTACTGCTGTTTTGACTCCTCAGGAAATAGAAGATCTTCTGTCCATCATGCACAATCTTGTAAAGGATGGAAAAGCCATCATTATTATTACTCATAAGTTAAAGGAAATCAAGGCATCTTCCCATACCTGTACGGTTATCCGCCGGGGAGAATATATTGATACGGTGCCGGTAGAGAAGGTTTCCGGACAGGAACTGGCTACGCTCATGGTTGGCCATGAAGTGAAGCTGGTGGTAGATAAAACGCCGGCAAAACCGGGAGAAACGGTATTGGAAATCAAAGACCTTGTTGTGAAAAATGAGAAGAAGCTCGAAGCAGTAAAGGGGCTTAATTTAACGGTCCGCAAGGGTGAAATTATGGGGATCGCCGGAATTGACGGCAACGGACAAAAGGAACTGGTTGAAGCGATCAACAGCCTGGTACCGGCAGAAAAGGGAAGCATTATTGTCCGCGGAAAAAACATTACCAATACAGATCCCAGAACGGTCATAGACAGCGGCGTCAGCATCATCCCCGAAGACCGGCAGAAGAGAGGGCTTGTACTGGATTTCACTGTAAATGAAAATGCCATATTGGAGCGGTGCCGCAAGGAGCCATTTTCCAGAAAAGGAATCCTGGACAGAAGGAAAATGGAGGAGTTTACGAAAACTATCATTCAGGAGTATGATGTTCGTCCGGAGGGCTGCGGTTCCAGACGGGTGGGGGAACTTTCAGGAGGGAATCAGCAGAAGGTTATCATCGGGCGGGAAGTCTCCATGAATCCGGACATACTGATTGCCGTACAGCCGACGAGAGGCCTTGATGTGGGAGCAATCGAAACGGTTCATAAGACTTTAATATGCGAAAGAGATAAAGGAAAAGCGGTTCTTCTCATCTCGTTTGAGCTGGATGAGGTCATGAATGTTTCCGATACCATCGCAGTGATTTATGACGGGAAAATTCAGGACACGTTTCCCCAGGGAACTGTAGATGAAAATACAATCGGTCTGTTAATGGCAGGAGGAAAGAATCATGGATAAAACGGTAAAGATTTTGAAAAAGCCATTAACAATGACTTTGATCGCTGTTTTTTTTGGATTCATCGTAGCGGGAATCATACTCGCGGCGGCGGGATATCCGCCGGTTCATTCACTAGCCGTTTTATTTGACGGAGTCTTTTCCAGTCCGAAACACATTTCCAATGTAATCATTAAAAGTACGCCTCTGATTCTTACGGGGATTGGAGTAGCATTTGCGTTTAAGACCGGACTTTTTAACATCGGAGCCGAAGGTCAGTTTATCATGGGCTGCGTGGCATCTACCGTGGTTGGTATTCTTTTCGACTTTCCGCCGGTGATTCAGATTCCCCTGGTCCTCCTTGCAGGTGTAGCGGCCGGAGCGGCATATGGCGGGATCGCCGGTTTCTTAAAGGCGAAATTCGGCATTCATGAGGTTCTTACCAGCATTATGCTGAACTGGATTGCCCTTTATTTTTCCAATTATATATGCACTCTGAACCGGTTTCATAAACCGGATACCATCGGAACATACCCCATCAACCGTTCCGGGTATACCATGATTTTGGGAAATTATAAGGCCACGGAAGCAGGAAAAGCGGCCCTTGCACAAAACGATTTTCTGCGAAATACCATTCTGAAAACAGATGTAAACGTGGGGATTATTATTGCAGTCATTCTGGCAGTGTGTATCTGGTTTCTTCTCTATAAAACGGCAAAGGGATTTGAACTCAGGGCAGTGGGCTTTAACAAAAGTGCCGCAGAATTTTCAGGTATTTATGTAAATAAAAACATCCTGCACTCCATGCTTATTTCCGGGGCAATCTGCGGGTTGTCGGCATCGCTTTACATTACAGGAAACTCTCCTCACGGTATTGCCACATTGGCAGCCTTTGAAAACACGGGCTTTAACGGACTGTCGGTCTGCCTGATCGCAGCCAGTTCTCCCATCGGCTGTATTTTTGCAGGACTGCTGTTTGGCGGTTTGATTTATGGAGGCCAGTCCTTGCAGTACGAAGTGGGGGCTCCCTCAGAAATCATCAACATCGTTATCGGTGTTATTGTATTTTTTGTGGCACTGACCCGTATTATTCCGCCTCTGGTGGACCGTTTTTCGAAGGGAGGAAAGAAACATGCTTAACAGTCTGATGCTGTTTGTGGGCATTACGCTTATGTATTCCACTCCTCTGGTTTTTGCTGCACTGGGAGGAGTAGTGTCGGAGCGGTCCGGCGTTACCAATATCGGAATTGAAGGGATGATGACCATTGGAGCGGTTACAGGGGCTACAGTGGGCTATTATTCAGGAAATGCCTGGGCAGGATTTTTTGCTGCCGGTCTGGCAGGGGGCATCATTGCATCTCTTCACGCCTTTGCATCCATTACATGTAAGGCTGACCAGACCATTTCCGGAATTGCCATTAATTTAATCGGTCCCGGCGCAGCTTTGTTTGCCTGCCGTCTCCTGTTTGACGGTGCCACCATGTCACTGCCTGTGCCCCATAAGATTCCAAAGCTGTTTGGAAACTTAAATGCAGGGGTGTTTAAGAATTTAAATGTGGATGTAACGGTTGTCATTGCCCTTGTGTTAGCGGTTTTTCTCTGGTTCCTGCTTTATAAAACTAAATGGGGGCTTCATATCCGGGCAGTTGGAGAGCATCCGGCAGCAGCAGATACCATGGGGCTTAATGTATATAAAATCAGGTATGTATGCGTTCTGGCTTCCGGTATTTTAGCCGGCCTGGGCGGGGCGTCCATGACTCTTGCCATTATTCCCCAGTTTACGCCCACAGCCATCAGCGGACAGGGATTCATCGCTTTGGCGGCTGTGATTTTCGGAAAATGGACTCCTCACGGGGCATATGGCGCCTGCCTGTTATTCGGAGCGGCCCAGGCCCTTACCGTTACCCTGGGAGGGGGAAGATTTGCCGTTCCTTCCTCTATTCTGGCCATGCTTCCCTATCTCATTACCATCGTGATCCTGATTCTGTTTGTGGGAAAATCCTCCGCGCCCAAAGCCAGTGGACAGCCATACGAAAAGGATGTAAGATAAGAATGATTCCCAAGGGATCAGGAACGGGAAAATGAAGAAAAACAAGAAGAAAGAAGCGGAAGGAGGAAGATTGTGAACGATGCTATGTCTTTAATCAATGAACTTCGCAGTGAGTCGCGGGAATATTTAAATAATTATCTGGCCAATGCACCTAAATGGCTCCTGGAGGCATTTAAAATTGTAAAGCTGAAAAAAGGCACCACCTTTATTCATGAAAATGAATCCGTGGATACTATTTACATTCTGGTGGAGGGCATCGTAAAGGCGACAGATTACCGGGTTCAGGAGATTACCTACGATTATACCAGATTTTATCCGGTAGAGGTGTTCGGGGCCATGGAATTCCTCATGGGCTTTGACCGGTACCGGACCACTCTGGTGACAGAGACGGACTGCCGGTTCCTCTGTGTGTCAAAGGACCAATTCAGCCGCTGGATGCTTTCGGACATCCATGCGGTTCTGGAACAGGTGAAGGCTATGGGGATCTATCTTCTGGAACAGGTGAGGAAAGAGCGTTTGTTTTTATTTTTACAGGGAAGCGACAGGCTGTTTCTGCTCTTTTTGCATATTTACCGGAAATCATCCCGCCGCGGCATCTGCCGCATACAACTGACAAGAAAGGATTTGTCTAACAGCACAGGGCTTTGTGTGAAGACAGTGAACCGGTGCATCGGCCAGATGGAGGAGAACGGGTATATCTCCCGGGAAGGAAGGACCATCGTTATCAGTGAGGAACAATACCAGCGGATCAAGGCTGTGGTAGCAGAAAAAATTGATGAGAATGAAATTTAACAGAGGGTGGATTTGACATGACAAATTATTCTGAAACAGAAGGAAAACAGTATCACCTCCAGGTGGGGAAAGGAGACGTAGGCAGATACGTCATCCTGCCGGGAGATCCCAAGCGCTGCGCCCTGATTGCAAAATATTTTGACAATCCCAGGCTGATTGCGGACAACAGGGAGTTTGTGACCTACACCGGTACCTTAGACGGTGAGTTGGTCAGTGTGACCTCCACGGGAATCGGCGGGCCGTCGGCAGCAATTGCCATGGAAGAACTGGCCATGTCCGGTGCAGACACCTTTGTCCGTGTCGGTACCTGCGGAGGAATGGATACGGAGGTAAAAAGCGGAGATTTGGTTATTGCAAACGGGGCCATCCGCATGGAGGGAACCAGCCGTGAGTACGCTCCCATTGAGTTTCCGGCGGTCCCTGATTTTCAGGTGACAAGTGCTCTGGCGGCGGCAGCAAAAGCCCTGGAAAAACCTTATCATGTGGGCGTTGTCCAGTGTAAGGATTCTTTTTATGGGCAGCACTCTCCGGATACAAAACCAGTATCCTATGAGCTTTTAAACAAGTGGAAGGCCTGGATGGAGCTGGGCTGCAAGGCGTCAGAGATGGAGTCGGCGGCTCTCTTTGTTGTGGCCAGTGCCCTTAAGGTGAGGGCGGGTTCTGTATTCCTGGTAATAGCCAATCAGGAACGGGCCAGCCGGGGCCTGGAAAATCCCATCGTCCATGATACGGATGGGGCCATCCGGACGGCGGTAGAGGCGATACGCCTGATGATCCGTCAGGATAAATCATAAAAGAGGAGGCGATCAAATGGAGATGACACCAACCGCCCACAATGGGGCGAATAAAGGAGAAATAGCAAAAACAGTTTTGATGCCGGGAGATCCGTTACGGGCAAAGTATATTGCGGAAACGTATTTGGAAAATCCGGTTCAGGTAACGTCGGTCCGGAACATGCTTGGATTTACAGGAACCTATAAGGGAAAGGAAATTTCCGTTATGGGAGGCGGAATGGGAATGCCGTCCATGGGTATTTATTCCTATGAGCTGTACCATTTTTATGATGTGGACCAGATTATCCGCATCGGTTCCGCCGGTTCTTTACAGGATCACGTGAAGCTTATGGATGTGGTGATTGCAATGGGAGCCTGCACGGATTCCAATTACGCTTATCAGTATGGCCTTCCGGGTACATTTGCTCCTATTGCCGATTATGGACTTTTGGTAAAAGCAGCGGAAGCGGCCGGGAAGCTGGGAACGAAAGTGGTCGTGGGCAATGTCCTTTCCAGTGATATTTTCTATAATCAAGCGGCCGGGGTCAATGACAAGTGGCGCAGCATGGGGGTTCTGGGTGTGGAAATGGAAACGGCGGCCTTATACATGAATGCGGCAGCAGCGGGAAAGAAAGCTCTCTGTATGCTGACAATTTCTGATTTGATTTATGGTGAGGAAAAACTGAGTGCAATGGAGCGGCAACTGGGATTTGGAAAAATGATGGAAATTGCCCTGGAATTGTAGATTACAGAAAATCGTGGGTAAGGATTTACAGGAGAAGGGGGAAGAAAGGAAGCTGGAAATGAATGAAAAAACAGAGGAACATGGAGAGACCGGCGTGGATGCGGTGGAAACAGAGCTTCCTGTAAAGGAAATGATCCATCAGGCGTTTGAGGCAATGGCCAGAGCCTATACTCCATATTCCGGATTTAAAGTAGGGGCGGCGCTGTTGTCTGCCGACGGTACTTTATATCAGGGATGCAATATTGAAAATGCAGCCTATACTCCCAGTAATTGCGCGGAACGTACGGCATTTTTTAAGGCGGTCAGCCAGGGTGTGAGAGAATTTAAGGCTATTTGTATCGTTGGAGGAAGAGAGGGGATTCCCACTGGAATTACAGCTCCCTGCGGAGTCTGCCGCCAGGTGATGATGGAATTTTGTGACCCGGAGACATTCCAGATTATATTGGCGGCGGGAAAAGAAGAGTATAAGGTATTTTCTTTGAAAGAGCTGCTGCCCATGGGGTTTGGACCGGGGGATCTTTGTAAATAGACGGTTTGCTCATAAAGCCGTAAAAGTGCTTTCCGCTATGGCGCGCCCCATGTCTGTTTGCCACAGGCTGGCAAAGCAAGAGCCGCTGCATCTCAAAGCTGAGGTGCAGCGGCGTTATTATGTTTGGGAAGTAAGCTCCTATTAAGTACATTTAAGAGTCAATTTAGTACGAATTCAGTCTTTTCCGTCCATGTGTATATTAGACTCATTTTGAAATTTTTTTACCAAGGAATTCCAGCAATGTTTAGTGACAATTTATTGGCATATAAAGAGATGGGAAAGGTAAAAAAATCAAACAATAAACCGTGGAGGATAAACATGAAAAAATTAATTACGCTATTATTGGTACTTACAACGGCAGTCACCATTGCGGCCTGCGGAAACAAAGAAGCATCTTCTGTATCCGAGCAATCTTCTCAGACGGAGGAAACCTCTGAAGCGCCCGTTGAAAGTGAGGTTAAAAGCGAAGCTGAAAGCCAGGTTGAAAGCGAAGTTGAAGCCGCGGCAGTCGTATTCCCAGACTTGGATGGATTCACCAGGGAAGTACAGTCCACCATGGGAACCGATGTAACTTTGTATCAGGCCGAAGATAATTCTGCCATTATCGTGATGGGTCTGCCAGGGGATGAGGAAACCTATGAGTTGTTTGTCACCAGGGACGCAGAAGCGGAAGCGCTGCTCAATGAGGCAGCCTGCAGCCAGTTGGAACAGCAATTTCCCGATTTAAAAGCACAGGGAAAATTTGAAACCGTGGAAGGCAAGGATGCCTATGTCGTCACTGCGAACATCCCCAAAGAACAGGCAGGAGCAGCAGGTGCGGACATTGACGTGTATTATTACATGATTGCTACCAAAGATTCTGTTTACATTGTGATTGGCACATCATTGGGCACGGATGTTATTGAAGGAATAGAAAACATTATCTCCTTAATTCCCTAACGTGACACTGTGTATTTCGTTTATAGCAGACCGCTATACCTATCTGGCCGTTCAATGGGCGAGTAGTATTTTGCCGGTGCACGCCAAAAGAAGATATTAATAAAATAGTATAATGATTACGTTTTAATTGAAAAAATCATTGAGGTTTGACTCCTCAATGATTTTTTTGTAAATTTTTTATTTAATAATAAAGCACTTTTAAACTTTTGACAAGGAAAGGGACAGGTTGATATGAAAATCGGAAAAGTTGATTTATCACCAGAATATGACTGTATACATTGTAAACGCTTACCACAAAACTGATATTTGACGGATTACTGTACATTGGAAACTTAACATTGATAGTTAGTAAGTTAGGTGGTAATATCTTTATAAGAATTATATATATTTGATCATGTGAAGGAGGTTGTAATGAAGCTCGAAAAAATGGAAGAATTTTTTGATAGTCGTTTAAACGGGTATGAGGACCACCAACTTAATTGTATTGATTCTGCAAAAATATTTTATCCATATACGGCATCTCAACTGCCTATGACCGCACACTGCAAAGTGCTTGATTTGGGCTGTGGGACAGGTTTGGAATTGAATGAATATTTCAAGGTTAATCCATTTGCAATAATAACAGGGATTGATTTGGCAAGTGGTATGTTAAACGCACTGCAGGCTAAATTTCCGGACAGACAGCTTACGCTTATCAATGGCTCATATTTTGAGGTTACGTTTGGGGAAAATCTATATGATGCTGCTGTTTCTGTGGAATCCTTGCATCATTTTACCCTGGAACAGAAAATTCTGCTCTATAAAAAGTTGCATAGTTCTTTGAAAGAGGGCGGATATTTTATTTTAACGGACTATATGGCGGAAAATGATGAAGAAGAAAAGAAGAGCTTTTTGGAGCTTTCCCGGCTGAAGACAGAATTGGGGATATGTGACGGTGAATTCTATCACTATGATACGCCGCTTACAAGAGCTCATGAAACAGAAGCCTTACATTCCGGAGGATTTTCAAAGGTTGAACTTCTGAATAAATGGCAAAGTACGAACATTCTGAAAGCATATAAATGAGTTTTTCTTTGGATTATGAGCATGATGCAAAGCCAATAAAAAGAACATGTAAGGAAAACTACCAGCTATCAGTTGGTAGTTTTTGTACTTAAAATGGAACGAGTCAATCTATGAAACGATATTTGACGGATTACTGTACATTGGAAACTTAAGGTTGATAGTTGGTAAAAAAACTGATATTCTTAGATAAAATATTTATAATCTAAGAACTGTGAAAGGAGATTTTTATGAGGATATCATTAAAAAAAGCAAATCTTAATGATTGTGATGAAATTCATGGTATGCAGATTATATCGTTTGAAGATCTTCTTGAGAAATATAAAGACTATGAGACTACTGACTATCAATATGGGTTAGTAGGTTTTTTGTGCTGATTTTAATTGGCAAAACCGAAATTTAATGACAGGAGGCATGGAAATAGTGGAAGACAGAAGAAATGCGTGGAAAGCGTTTTCAAGAGTGGGGATGGGATATGGAGCATTCCTTCTTGTAACGATTGTTATACAGCTTGAGGTGGGAGTCATTGCTCTTGTGCTGTCCCGGTTTGGAATGGAAATAACCTTTGGGAACTGGTATATGGTGTTTGTCTCCCTGGCTAATTATGTTGTTGGGGGAGCTGTTGCCTGCCTCGTTGTAAAGGATATGCCGGTTTTATGCAGGCCCGGGGTAAAAAAGGCCAAGGCAGGAATGCTTGTTTCCGGGTTTTTGATCTGTATGAGCGCCCTGTTTTTTGGAAACCTCATGGGGCGGGCCCTTATGAGCCTTGTTTGTGCTCTTTCAGGAAAGCCCATGATCAACCCGGTAGAGGAAGTGATGAAAGGCTTAAGCACCTGGGCGATTTTTGTCACCATGGTGGTAATGGCCCCTGTTTGCGAAGAGATCCTGTTTCGCAAGGTTCTCATTGACCGGATCCGGATGTATGGAGATAAGGCGGCAATCCTGGTATCCAGTGTTGTCTTTGGCTTAAGCCACGGAAATTTCTACCAGTTCTTTTATGCCTTTGGGATCGGTCTGGTGTTAGCCTATATTTATATTCAGACAGGAAAGCTTCGCTATACTATAATTTTCCATATGATCATCAATTTTCTTGGCTCCATTGTAGCCTTACATATTGGAAACGCTCCGCTGCTTGCTGTGGGCTATTCCATATTTATGCTTGGAGCAGTTCTTGCAGGAACCGTTTTGTTTTTTATCAATCAAAGAAAGCTGGTGTTTCATCCGGGGCTTATGGAGACCTGGGGGAAAGGAGCCTTTAAGGTGCTTTTTTTAAACCTTGGAATGATCTTGTTTTTCCTTCTTTCAGCCGTGACCTTTGTCATTTCGTCAAGTTAAATGAAAAGCCTTGCAAGCGTTGTCCGGAATCCATACAATAGGGGAACATTCTGGATATTCTGGATTTCTCAAAATACGGTTGACACAATTCGTCAATTATGTTACATTTGTAGTTAGCAAAAATACTGTGATTAGGAATAGTAAGCTGTCTGAAACATGCAGAGAGCCGGCGGGTGGTGGAAGCCGGTTGGGAATGGCAGCCGAACTGGCCTTTGAGTAGCGTGCTGAAGGAAGCTTTGCTTTCTGCGTAGGCATTGCCGGTGTCCCGACCGTTACAGCGGGCGGATATGTTTTCCATATCCAGTGAGAGCATACGAATCTTGTATGAAATAGAGTGGTACCACGCGGTAGATCCTGCGTCTCTATGACCGATGAGCGGTCTGAGGCGCATTTTTTTATGTGCTCTTACGGTCATCATTTTATCCGCAGACATTTGAAACAGGGAAAAACCCTGTCGTAAAAGGAGGAAGCACCCTACGGGTATACCTATATGCACAAAAAGCGTGTGCGAGAAGGAGGAAATTTTGTTATGGCAGCATCATACAATCACAGTGCCATTGAAAAAAAATGGCGTGAAAACTGGGCAAAGAACCCCATCAATGTTGACGATGGGAAAAAGCAGAAATATTACTGTCTGGATATGTTCCCATATCCTTCAGGAAGCGGTCTTCATGTAGGCCATTGGAGAGGATATGTAATCTCCGATGTGTGGAGCCGGTATCAGATTTTAAAGGGACATTATGTGATCCACCCCATGGGCTGGGATGCCTTTGGCCTGCCGGCAGAGAATTACGCCATCAAGATGGGAGTCCATCCGGCAAAATCCACGGCTGAAAACGTAAGGAACATCAAACGTCAGATCAATGAGATCGCGGCCGTCTATGACTGGGATATGGAGGTCAACACCACGGATCCGGAATTTTATAAATGGACCCAGTGGATTTTTGTCCAGATGTTTAAAAAGGGCCTGGCCTATGAGAAGGAATTCCCCATCAACTGGTGCCCATCCTGTAAAACAGGACTTGCAAACGAAGAAGTGGTAAACGGCTGCTGCGAGCGCTGCGGAACCGGAGTCACAAAGAAGAATTTAAGACAGTGGATGTTAAAAATCACCGCTTACGCAGACCGCCTGTTAGATGATCTGGATAAGCTTGACTGGCCGGAAAAGGTCAAGAAGATGCAGACGGAATGGATCGGAAAATCTTATGGAGCCGAGGTTGATTTTAAGGTAGACGGAAGAGATGAGGCCATCACGGTTTATACCACCAGACCTGATACCTTATACGGAGCCACCTTTATGGTGCTGGCGCCGGAACATGCTCTTGCCCCAGGCCTTGCTGCCCCGGAAAATAAAGAAGCAGTTGAGAAGTATATTTACGACGCTTCCATGAAGTCAAATGTGGACCGTCTTCAGGATAAAGAAAAGACCGGCGTATTTACCGGAAGCTATGCAGTAAATCCCTTAAGCGGTGCAAAGGTCCCCATCTGGCTTTCTGATTATGTCCTTGCAGACTACGGCACCGGCGCCATTATGTGCGTGCCGGCCCATGATGACAGGGATTTTGAGTTCGCAAAGAAGTTTGATATTCCGATTGTTCAGGTTATCGCAAAGGATGGCAGGGAAATTGAAAACATGACTCAGGCTTACACCGAGGCCAGCGGAACCATGATCAATTCCGGCGAGTGGAATGGGATGGAATCTTCCGTCCTTAAAAAAGAAGCTCCTGCAATGATCGAGGAACGTGGTCTGGGAAAGAAGACCGTAAACTTTAAGCTCCGTGACTGGGTATTTTCCAGACAGCGTTACTGGGGAGAGCCCATTCCCATTATCCATTGCCCACACTGCGGCAATGTTCCGGTACCGGAAGACCAGCTTCCGCTCACTCTTCCGGAGGTGGAAAGCTACCAGCCTACCGGCACGGGAGAATCTCCTCTGGCAGACATTGATGAATGGGTGAACACCACTTGTCCGGTGTGCGGCGCGACCGCTAAAAGAGAGACCAATACCATGCCTCAGTGGGCAGGTTCATCCTGGTACTTCCTCCGCTACGTGGACAGTCACAATGATAAGGATCTGGTATCCAAAGAGAAAGCGAAAAAGTATCTTCCGGTGGATATGTATATCGGCGGTGTGGAGCATGCTGTGCTCCATCTCCTGTATTCCCGTTTTTACACCAAGTTCTTAAACGACATCGGTGTGGTGGATTTTGACGAGCCCTTTACCAAACTGTTTAACCAGGGCATGATCAATGGAAAGAACGGAATCAAGATGAGCAAATCAAAAGGAAATGTAGTATCACCTGATGATCTGGTCCGTGACTATGGCTGTGATGCCCTCCGTATGTATGAGCTCTTTGTGGGACCGCCGGAGCTTGATGCAGAGTGGGATGACAGGGGGATCGAAGGTGTCAGCCGTTTCCTGAACCGTTTCTGGAAACTGGTGGCGGCAAGCAGTGATAAGGATGTGGAGCCCACCAGGGAAATGCTCCGTCTGCGCAATAAGCTGATTTTTGATATTGAGCAGCGTTTCAGCCAGTTTAACTTAAATACGGTAATTTCCGGATTTATGGAGTATAACAATAAATTTATTGAAATGGCCCAAAAGTCCGGAGGCATCGACAAAGAGACCTTAAAGGCCTTTGTGGTTTTGGTTGCTCCATTTGCACCTCATATTGGTGAGGAACTGTGGCAGCGCCTTGGCGGCAGTGATTCCGTATTTCACGCACAGTGGCCGGAATGTGACGAAGAGGCCATGAAGGAAGACGAGATCGAAGTTGCGGTCCAGGTAAACGGAAAGACAAGGGCAGTGGTAAAGCTTCCTGTAAACGTATCAAAGGAAGAGGCCATTGAAGCCGGCAAGGCTTTGATTCCGGATAAGATAACCGGAACCATTGTTAAGGAAATCTATGTTCCTGGAAGAATTGTAAATATTGTGTGCAAGTAATTTTATGTGAATGATAAACTACAAGAAACACGCTATAGAGGGTCTTGTAGCTGCCGCAGCAGTGGCCGGCTAAACATGCAAGCAGGTTTGTCTGGTTCACTGCCTGGGCAAGATAAGGACATTATGGCGGCTCCTTGAGGGACCGCCATAATGTCCTTGTTTTCATTTTGTATTGCGTTTCATGAAATTTTTAGAAAGCATCCGCAGGCTCTCAATTCGTTTCTTCTCATTTTGGTCCATATTGGCGCTCATGATGGAGATGAGAAGATCTGTTTCCTGGTCGTTAAATTGAATGCCTTTCTGGCTTGCTTCCGCATTTAAGCTTAAAAGCGTTGGAAGAAGCTGGTCCTTTGGGGTGGTTTCCACCCGTTTTGCAAATTCATTCAGCATGGAGAGTTTTTGCGAATTCATGGTTTTTAGTCTGGGGTCTTGTTTCCAGTTGGCGTTCATAGGTCGTTATTCTTCCTTTCTATGGGGATATGTAAAGGGAATTGGGGAAGGCAGCAAGGATTAATTCATCTGCTGCATGGCGGACATCATAAGCTGCATGGTTTCAAACTTGGATTGCTGCTCCGGAGGCATGAAATTTTTGATCTGGTCAAAAGACATCCTTCCCAAGGGGTTATTCTGCCGGTGGTTATTACTCTGATTCGTCTGATTTGCCTGCTTGCCTTGCCCTTCTGATTGGGCCTGGACCGGAATTGTGGAGCTGGGTACAGGGTCAGAGAAGGCTCCGGCCAGCTTAAAGCCCTGGAAGAAGTTGATAATAAGGTCAATGAAATCCTGTTCTGCCGGGTCGGCAAAGGGTTTTATGGTGTTCAGCATGTCAATAGGGATGTCGGATTGTTCTCTCTCTCCTGCGGAACAGATTCCCATGGTGGCCACTTCACCTTCTTCAAACAGACTGACGGTGCGCTGCAGCTCGTTTATTTTGACGAAGTAGGAGATAAAGCGTTGTTGGGAAACATTCATATAGGGTAGGGCAGCCTTCATCATATGAAGATGATTATCGCCGATAAGGGAGTCCAGATCATTTGCGCGGACATTTTGTTCATTGTTCATAGCATGAGATTCCTTACTTTTCTTGTTGACAATATATGCATCTGCATATATTAGTATTACAGGAGAGTGATTTAGATATGAAAAGCCGATTAATCATAGATGGTAATGCAGTATATGAAATTGATGAAGAGTGTATGAAGATGAAGCAGAACAGGAACTCTTTAAAAGGAGGAAGCAACCAGGGCCCTTTTCCAAGGCCTGGAAAGGAAAACGGCCAGAGCCGTTCATAAATGAAAACAGGGCCCGATCTAAAAAGATCGGGCCCCGTTTTATGTTTTGCTTAGCAGCAGAAGTTACTTCCACCACCAAAGCCACCGCCGCCACAGCAGCACAGAAGAATGATGATCCAAATCCAACTGCCGCCATCATTTCCGCAACCGCCGCAACTGCCGCCGCAACTGCTGCCGCAGCCGCCGCTGCCGCCACCACAGAAGCACAGGATAAGGATCAGCCAAATCATATTGAAACCACTTCCACTGTTGCATCCTCCACTGTTGCAATCGCATCCGCATCCACAGTTAGTTGCTGCTAGATCACTCATATAGGTTCCTCCAAATAATTTGTTTACACTGTAAGTGTATGAAGACCAGCTTGCCACTGTTTCCAAATTTTTCTCAAAATTTTAGATTTGATGTGATTGAACTTATCCAATTGTTGTGTATAATTAGAACAACAGAGAAATGAGGAGCAAAAGATGGATAAATTATATTATAACAGACCATATGTAAAAATATTTGAAGGAGAGGTGCTGGATTGCAGCCAGGGAAAGGACGGTTTTTTTCAGGTGTTTTTAGACCGGACAGCCTTTTATCCGGAGGGCGGCGGCCAGCCGGCTGATATGGGGAGCCTGGGAGAAGCGGCAGTCCTTGACGTAAGGGAAAAGCCGGAAGGCATTATCCATATTACAGATAAGCCCCTTAAGGCGGGCAGCAGGGTGGTTGGGACCATAGACTGGGAAAGAAGATTTTGCCATATGCAGAATCATTCCGGGGAACATTTGCTGTCGGGAATCGTACATAAGCATTATGGTCTTGATAACATAGGGTTTCACATGGGAAAGGATGAGGTGACCGTGGATTTTAACGGCCCACTGACCCAGGAACAGATAGAAGCGGCAGAGATAAAAGTGAATGAAATCATCTGGCTGGATATTCCGGTTGTGGAATCTTATCCGTCAAAGGAGGAGCTTTCCCGTATGGATTACCGGAGCAAAAAGGAATTGACCGGACAAGTCCGACTCATCGAATTTCCGGGTGGGGATGTATGCGCATGCTGCGGAACCCACGTGATGACCTCAGGGGAAATCGGCATTCTGAAGGTGACGGGGATGATCCATTATAAGGGCGGTGTCAGGGTGTCCATGGTATGCGGACGGCTGGCCCTTTGGGATTATCACAAAAAACAGAAGGCGGTGTCCGGCATTTCCGTTCTTTTATCGGCAAAGCCGGATAGGGTTTTGGAGGCAGTTGACCGGTTAAAAGAGGATGGATTAAAAAAAGATGGAAGGATCGGCCAGCTTTCTAAAGAGCTGCTTCAGCGAAAGGCAGGAGACTATCCTGAATGGGATGGACCTCTTCTTGTATTTGACCGCGACTTGGCTCCGGTGGAGCTAAGACAGTTTTGCACCATGCTGTATGAAGGAAAGAAGGGAAGCGTGGTTTTGGCATGTTCCGGAGATGAGGGAAACGTTCAGTATGCCCTTGGAAGCAGCCGGCAGGACATGAGGACATTGAGTAAGGTATTAAATAGAAGATTAAGCGGCAAGGGAGGGGGAAGTACCTTGATGGCCCAGGGAACTTTTCAGGCTTTGGAGGAAGATATCAGAAAAGCATTTGAGGAAGAAGCGTAAAAGGAGAAAATAATGGAATTCAATGACAGTACAATAAAAAAAATACGGGGACTGATCGTATTTGCCGTAATCGTGGTTGTGGCAGGCTGGAATTACCGCAGCCTGTTTGCCTTGGTTATGAAGGTGATCGGGTTTCTCTCACCCTTTCTTGTGGGAGGGGTCATGGCCTTTATTCTCAATGTGCCCATGCGCAGGATCGAAAAAATGCTGCCGGTAAAGGAAGGAAGCAGGATCCGCAGGCCATTAAGCCTTTGTCTTACCCTGGTGTTTGTAATTGGGATCCTGCTGCTTGTTATCTTTGTGGTGATGCCACAGCTTTTTGAAACGCTTTTAAGCCTGCAAAACAGCATTCCGGCTTTTCTTGCAGGGGTTAAGGAGGAAGCGGAACGTCTGTTTGCCCAAAACCCTGAAATCGCTGAATATATCAATAGCATCCAGATCGACTGGAGGGCCTTTCTGGAAGGAGTGGTTGGATTTTTGTCCACCGGAGCGGGAACGGTGCTTTCCTCCACGGTGTCAGCCGCCATGTCCATTATAAACGGGGTGACCACCTTTGTCATCGCTTTGGTCTTTGCCATTTATATCCTTCTTCAGAAAGAAACTCTGTCACGCCAGTTTCAAAAGCTGATGAGGGCCTTTCTTCCAGAGGAGGTAATGACGCGGACCCTTGAGGTTTTAACCCTGGCTTCTGAAACCTTTTCCAATTTCCTCGCCGGACAGTGCCTGGAAGCGGTCATCCTTGGGAGCATGTTCTTTTTGGTCCTGTCGGTTTTCCGCCTTCCTTATGGGCTTCTCATCGGCGTCCTGATCGCATTTACAGCGCTTATCCCCATGTTTGGGGCATTTATCGGCTGTGCCATCGGAGCATTTTTGATGCTGATGGTAAAGCCTCTTGATGCGGTGATTTTTTTGATCATATTTTTTGTCCTTCAGCAGTTAGAAGGAAACTTTATCTATCCCCATGTGGTGGGAGGTTCCGTAGGGCTTCCTTCCATCTGGGTCCTGGTTGCGGTCACCATCGGAGGCAGTGCCATGGGAATTGTGGGAATGTTGGTATTTATCCCTCTTTGCTCTGTACTGTATGCCATTCTCCGGGAAAACGTAAACGGAAGGCTGGAGAGAAAGAAGAAGCTGAAAAGCAGAAAGTTATGACGCGGCATTCGCCAAATGAATATGCAAGCATATTTGTTCGGCTCATTGCTGGCACAAAAAAAGAGGGATCATCGGAATCCCTCTTTTTTCTATTCACCCTGATACATATATTTGATGAGCCTTTCCACATCTTCCGGGTCGTGGGCAACCAGCTCCAGTTCACTGATGATGCTGCCATTGGAAAAAATAGTGGCCATGGAAAGGTACTGGCTTAGTTTGGACTTTAAGTTGATCCGGTCTCCTTCTTTGGAAACCAGCTCAACGGTGCCCTTGCACTGCTCAATGACTTTAAAGAATTTTTCTACATCTGTAATATTCTGAATTTTCATATGAATTCCTCCTTTGGAGTGTCCGTGAAATAATTGTCAATTCCTACTCCTTCATTATAACAGTGTTTTTTCTATGGTACAATATGGAAAAAACCAGAAAATAAAATCTTTCTGCTGTTTTTTATGTATAATAAGGATATAAATGGAAAAAAGGAGAAAAGGATCATGAAAAGGATTAGGGAATATGGCATCATCACTGGGAAACTGGCTCCGGGGCCCCTTAATAAAATCACCGATGTGGAAGGAGTCCTGGTAGGACATGCCACCATTGATACCAGGGAACATAAAACAGGAGTCACTGTGATCCTGCCCTGTAAAGACAATCCCTTCCGGCGGAAACTGGTAGCAGCGGCCTATGTTCACAACGGCTTTGGAAAAAGCCAGGGCCTTATCCAGGTGGAAGAGCTTGGAACCCTGGAAACGCCCATCGCCCTTACTAACACGCTGAATGTGGGAAAGGTCCACGATGCCCTGGTGGATCTGATCCTTGAGCAGTGCGGGAAAGAAGGAGTGGAGATCACTTCCATAAACCCTGTGGTGGGAGAATGCAATGATTCGGTCCTAAATAAAATCAGCCACAGGGTAATTGGACTGGAAGAAGTGAAAGCGGCAGCAGCAGACGCCTCCTCTGACTTTGAAGAAGGGGCGGCAGGGGCTGGCTGCGGTACCGTATGCTATGGCTTAAAAGGTGGGATCGGCTCCTCGTCCCGAAGGTTTCAAATCGGAGGGGAAACCTATACTCTGGGGGTATTGGTGCAGTCGAATTTCGGGAGCACGGAAAACCTCATGGTGGGAGGAACGGCTGTTGGAAAGGAAATCGCCCGGTTGATAAAGCCGTCAGTCCTGGACAGAGGCTCCATCATGACGATTATAGCTACGGATCTACCTGTTTCAGACCGCCAGTTAAAGAGGATTTTAAAGCGGGCAGGGGTAGGGCTGTCCAGAACCGGTTCCTATATGGGACATGGAAGCGGGGATATTATGATCGGCTTTACTACGACAAACCGGATTCCGGAACAGGCGGAAAAAGAACTCCTGTCTGTCAGCATTCTGAAAGAAAGCGCCCTGGAAACGGCTTTTAGGGCTGCGGCAGAAGCGACGGAGGAAGCGGTCCTCAATTCTCTTGCCATGGCAAAAACAACCACAGGTTACAAGGGAAATGTGATACATTCCCTGACAGACCTGTGGCTTTCCAAAGAGCGGATTTAATCAAAATCTACGTGATAAACCTGATGGGGGGTGTGAACGTCAATGGCGCTTAAATTAAACTGGTCTTCGAAAACCTGTATTTTGTATTCAAAAAAAGTGTCATCCGTTTTCTTTGACATGAATACGTATGCGCCCGGTTCCTTGTCCTCAATTTCGTCGCAGATCTCGTTGTAGATGTCTTCCCCATCCACAGGGCCTTCATAGCCGGCTGTGCGGATGGCTTCCTCCATGGCCTGATAAAATTCTTCCATAAGCAGTACCTCGTTTCTGATTCATTTAATATGAATCCTATTATAAGCAATCTTTTCCATTGATGCAAGAATTACTTGAATCTTCGTTAAGAGGGTGTATAATAGACAAGGGTCAAATACCTGGCAGCAAGCTACCAGATATTTGACCCCTGCGGCATTTACAAGATACAGGAAAACAAGCTCGCCTGACTTCGGCTCGTTGTTTTCGCGGGAATAAAATGGAGGGATTGGATATGGATTTGATATACAGACCGAGAAGATTAAGAACATCAGATACCTTGAGAAAAATGGTACGGGAAACAAGAGTCTCAAAGGAGTCCCTGATTTATCCCTTATTTGTGGTGGATGGAAAAGAGACTGTGGAAGAAATTACTTCCATGGAAGGCCAATACCGTTACAGCGTGGACCGGCTTCCCCTGATCATGGACCGGCTTTTAAAGGCCGGCGTGGGAAAGATCCTGCTGTTTGGCATTCCGGCTCATAAAGATATTTGCGGCAGCCAGGCATATGATGATGAAGGAATTGTCCAGCGGGCTATCCGCTTTATCAGGGAACATTATCCAAGGGTATATATTGTCACAGATGTGTGCATGTGCGAATATACCTCTCACGGTCACTGCGGGATCCTGGATGGAGAGTATGTGGATAATGACAAGACCCTGGAATATTTAAACCTGACTGCCATTTCCCATGCAAAGGCCGGAGCCCATATGGTGGCCCCTTCCGACATGATGGATGGACGGATCGGCTCCATGAGGCAGGCTCTTGACGGCGCAGGGTTTGTGAATGTGCCCATCATGGCTTATTCCGCCAAGTATGCTTCCGCATTTTACGGTCCTTTCCGGGAAGCTGCAGGGTCTGCACCCGCCTTTGGTGACAGGAAGAGCTATCAGATGGATTATCATAACAGGAAAGAGGCTTTAAAGGAAGTGGAACTGGATGTGGGAGAAGGCGCCGATATAGTGATGGTAAAGCCGGCCCTTTCCTATCTGGATATCATAAGAGAGGTGGCGGACCGCCATGACCTTCCTGTAGCCGCTTACAGCGTAAGCGGGGAATACGCCATGATAAAGGCAGCTTCCAAAGCCGGTTTTATTGACGAAGAAAAAGTGGTATGCGAATCAGCGGTGAGCATATACCGCGCAGGGGCGGATATCCTCATCACTTACTATGCAATAGAGCTTGCCCGTTTTATGGACGAGGGGAAAATCGGCTGAGGCCGGGCCGGGCGGCAGGAAGGGGTCAAAGGCCCTTTTCCTGCCTGATCCTTTTAATATCATCAAGAAGAAGAGCGGATACCCGAAGGCCTCCCCGCCCGGAACCCAGGCTGATATCAGGCTTGTTGTTCCCGTGAAAATCAGAGCCGCCTGTGGGAAAGAGGTCATACTCCCTGGCCAGCTTTTTCAGTTTACCGCTTTCGTACTGGTTGTTGGAGGAATGGTAGACCTCCAGGCCATGAAGCCCCAGCTCCTTTAAATAGCGGACCAGCTCCCCGGTCTTTTTATCTCCCAGATGATACTGGTACGGATGAGCCAGAACAGGAGAAGCCTTGCAGCCTGTAAGGATTTTCATGGCATGCTCCGGGGTGATCTTTTCCTTGCGGGGGCAGTAAGGACCGCTGTAATCCAGGTATTTTTTAAATGCCTGATCCATGTTCTTAATATAGCCCTTTTCAAAGAGAACCCGGGCAAAATGAGCCCGTGTTATGACCGTGTCAGGATTTCCTGCCATTACCTCATCTAATGTGATGGAAATGCCGGCATTTTGGAAGCGGCGTATCATTTCCTCATTCCTTTTTTTTCGAATTTCCTTAAGCGTGTCCGTTTCAGAGACGAACTCCTGGTCGGTAAGATCCACATAAAGCCCCAGAATATGAATTTCTTCTCCCTGGTACACACAGGAGAGTTCAATTCCCGGAATGATCTCAATTGGAAGACCGGAGGCAGCAGCCTGGGCTTCCGAAAGGCCGTCAATGGTATCGTGGTCTGTGAGGGCAATGGCCCCAAGACCCTTTTCCACAGCCAGGGCTACCACTTGGGAGGGAGTGAAGGTGCCATCCGAAGCATTGGAATGAACATGCAAATCGACAAATTTCATAAAAACCTCCAAAATGAAATAGTTTGGTAATACAATAAATAGTTTGGTAACACTATAGTAACATGTTTTTTTCATTCTGTAAAATGTAGAATAAACGCGAAAAATAATTAAGAAAATTCATAAAATCGTAATAGCATTTCCCACAAAGTATGGTATACTACTCAATGTAATGCTACAAAATCATGTAAAAAGGTGAAATAAATGAATCAGATAGATAACAGACAAAGAGGCGGGGGAAGAGCCTATTCTTCCCGGAAGGTCAGCAGTAAAAACGCATCGGAAGCAGGCCGCAAAACAGGACAGGCCAGAACGGGCAGTTCCTATCAGCAAAGGCGGGGAAAGAAAAAAAGAAGAGGACCCCAGTACAACATCACAAAGATACTTCTGGCGATTATTCTGGCCATTGCCGCCTTTATCTGCATCATGGCTGCTGTTAAGCTTATCGGAGGCGGAAAGGCAAAGGAGACGGAGGTAAATACCACCACTGTTTCTGAGACGGAATTGCAGAAAGAAGTTAAGGTTGAGGGGATCACCATCACCGGAATGTCCAGGGAAGAAGCCCGGGAAGCCATTGAAAAGCAGTACCAGTGGGGGCTGAAGGTTACCTATAACCAGGATGAATACGAACTTAAGAACCTGATGGATAAAAAGGTGGATGCCCTCCTTGAAGAGATATATTCCGGAGAACCAAAGGAAAGCTACACCATGGACACTGACGGTCTGGATGAGGACGTTCAGGCTGAGGTAAAAGCCATTGCAGGGAAATGGGATGTGACTGCTAAAAACGGTTCCGTATCAGGATTTGATAAAAATACAGGAAAATTTGTTTATTCCGGAGAGAAAAACGGAGTTGTGATTGATCAGGAGAAACTTGCATCGGATATTATGACCCAGATGAAGGCCAAGAATTTCCAGGCGGTGATCCAGGTCACAGGCAAGGAAGTTGCCCCTAAGATAACCGAGGCACAGGCAAAGGAGATGTATAAGGTCATCGGTACTTATTCCACCACCACCACGGCCAATAGTGATAGAAATAAAAATATTGAGCTGGCTTCCAATGCCTTAGACGGCCTGATCCTGCAGCCGGGAGAAGAGTTCTCTTTCAATAAAGCCACAGGGGAGCGTTCCACGGCAAAGGGATACCGTCCGGCAGGTGCATATTTAAACGGAGTATTAGTCGAAGAGCCCGGCGGCGGTGTATGCCAGGTATCTTCTACCTTATATAATGCGGTGGTATTTGCAGGGCTTTCCACTACAGAGCGCCACGCCCACAGCTATGAGCCTTCCTATGTGACACCGGGTGAGGACGCCATGGTCAGCTTCGGCGGACCTGACATGAAGTTTGTCAATAATTCCACCACTGCCGTAGCCATCAGAACCAGCTTTGCTGACAGGAAGTTAAAGATCTCCATTGTTGGGATTCCGATTCTGGAGGAGGGCGTCACGTTATCCATGACATCGAAGAAAACGGCGGAGTTAGATGCTCCTGCTCCGGTTTATGAGGAAGACCAGACCCTTCAGCTTGGAGAGGAAAAGATCGTTAAGGCAGAGACCAAGGGAAGCCGCTGGGTGACTAACCTGGTTACCAAAAAGAACGGCGTTGTTGTAAGCGATGAGCTTCTGCATAACAGCACCTACAGGGGAAAACCTGCTACCATTAAGAGGAACCAGTCCGGAGTCGTCATTCCGGCTACTGATCCGGCAACTTCTGCCGCTGAAAGCAGTCCGGCAGGTTCCCAGGGAAATGCAGAGACCACTGCTCCCAACAATAATGAGACGGCCGAAAATTCCGGCGGACCTCAGGGACCGGGAACTACGGAAACCCAGCCTTCCCAGACTCAGGGACCTTCTTCTGCCACAGAAGCGGCGGAAGGTGAGGGCGGTCAGAATGTGATTCCTCCCAACCCATTCAACTAAAAACAGGTCAAAATCAGACAGGACTGGACAGATTATTCGTTCCAGTCCCTTTTTATCGGATTGTTTCGAAAATAATACTTAAATTTCCTGTTTTATTATTTGCAATTTGTTGAATAATTGTTATAATAATGTCAGGTCACTTTCCCATTTTAACGGGAACCAATTGATACATTATTCACATTTGCAGGAGGAAATCAATAATGGCAAGAAAAATGAAAACCATGGATGGTAACCATGCAGCAGCTCATGCGTCATACGCATTTACTGATGTAGCGGCTATTTATCCTATTACCCCATCTTCACCTATGGCTGAAGCGACAGATGAATGGGCGACGGACGGAAGAACCAACATCTTCGGTCAGACAGTACAGATTACAGAGATGCAGTCTGAAGCAGGTGCGGCAGGTGCAGTTCACGGCTCCTTGGCAGCAGGTGCGCTGACCACCACTTATACAGCTTCCCAGGGTCTTTTACTCATGATCCCGAACCTTTATAAAATCGCAGGCGAGCAGTTACCAGGTGTAATCCATGTATCCGCACGTGCAGTTGCCAGCCATGCTTTATCTATCTTTGGTGACCACTCTGACGTATACGCATGCCGCCAGACAGGCTGTGCCATGTTATGCGAATCCAGCGTGCAGGAAGTTATGGACTTAACTCCGGTTGCTCATATGGCAGCTCTTGAGGGCAAAGTACCGTTTATCAACTTCTTCGACGGTTTCCGTACATCCCACGAGATCCAGAAGGTGGAAACCTGGGATTATGAGGACTTAAAAGAGATGGTAAGCATGGATGCAATCGACGAATTCCGTCATCGCGCCTTAAATCCAAACCATCCGGACTTAAGAGGTTCCGCACAGAACCCTGATATCTTTTTCCAGGCAAGAGAGGCTTGCAACCCGTATTATGATGCTTTACCTGCAACTGTTCAGAAATACATGGACAAGGTCAATGCAAAGCTCGGAACCGATTATAAATTATTCAACTACTACGGAGCTGCTGATGCAGAGCATGTGATCATTTCCATGGGTTCCGTAAACGATACCATTGAGGAGACTATTGACTATCTGCTGGCATCAGGCAGCAAGGTAGGCGTGGTGAAAGTCCGCTTATACCGTCCGTTCTGCGTAGAAGCTTTCCTTGATGCTATCCCGGATACTGTAAAGACCATTTCCGTATTAGACAGAACAAAAGAGCCAGGTTCCATTGGCGAGCCTTTATACCTTGACATTGTTGCAGCCATCAGGGGAACAAAGTTCGATCAGGTGAAGGTTTTAACCGGACGCTACGGCTTAGGTTCCAAAGATACCACACCGACTCAGATCGTTGCTGTTTATAACAACAAGGAGAAAACTCCATTTACCATCGGTATTGTAGATGATGTGACCCATCTCTCTCTTGAGGCAGGCACACCCATCGTTACAACTCCGGAAGGAACCTCTAACTGTAAGTTCTGGGGTCTTGGTGCAGATGGTACCGTAGGCGCCAACAAGAACTCCATCAAGATCATTGGTGACAATACAGATATGTATGCTCAGGCTTACTTTGATTATGACTCCAAAAAGTCCGGCGGCGTTACAATGTCTCACTTGCGTTTTGGTCATAAGCCGATCAAATCCACCTATTTAATCCGCCAGGCTAACTTTGTGGCATGCCACAATCCGGCCTATATCCGTAAATATAACATGGTTCAGGAACTGGTTGACGGCGGTGTCTTCTTATTGAACTGCCCATGGGATGCTGACGGTCTTGAGAAACACTTACCAGGACAGGTGAAGAAGTACATCGCTGACCACAACATCAAGTTTTACATCATTGACGGTGTGAAGATCGGTATTGAGACTGGCATGGGCCAGACCCGTATCAACACCATCCTTCAGTCCGCATTCTTTGAACTGACCGGAATTATTCCTTCCGAAAAGGCAAACGAACTGATGAAGGCGGCTGCAAAGGCAACCTACGGACGTAAGGGCGAAGAAATCGTTATGAAGAACTGGGCAGCTATTGATGCCGGTGCGAAAGGCGTTGTTAAGGTAGAAGTTCCGGAAAGCTGGAAAAACTGCGAGGATGAAGGACTTGATTATAAGTTCATCACAGAAGGCAGAAAGGATGTTGTTGATTTTGTTAATAACGTTCAGTCCAAGGTAAACGCACAGGAAGGAAATTCCCTGCCAGTATCCGCATTCAGCGATTATGTCAATGGTTCCACACCATCCGGCTCTTCCGCATACGAGAAGCGCGGTATTGCAGTTACCATTCCAGGCTGGGTTCCGGAGAACTGTATCCAGTGTAACTTCTGTTCCTATGTATGTCCTCACGCTGTTATCCGTTCCGTTGCTCTGACTGAGGAAGAAGCAGCAGCAAAGCCTGAGGAGATGAAGACTCTTCCAATGACAGGCATGCCAGGATATCAGTTCGCTGTGACCGTATCCGCATTTGACTGTACAGGCTGCGGTTCCTGTGCAAACGTATGTCCAGGAAAGAAGGGCGAGAAGGCTCTTGTTATGGTCAACATGGAAGAAAACTGCGCAGAGAAGCAGAAAGCATTTGATTTCGGCCAGACACTTCCTATCAAGCAGGAAGTTATCGATAAGTTTAAAGAAAACACCGTTAAGGGCAGCCAGTTCAAGAAGCCTCTTCTTGAGTTCTCAGGAGCATGTGCAGGCTGCGGCGAGACACCTTATGCAAAACTGATCACTCAGTTATTCGGTGACAGAATGTATATTGCAAACGCAACCGGATGTACTTCCATCTGGGGCAACTCTTCTCCATCCACACCTTACACCGTAAATGCAAAGGGACAGGGTCCTGCATGGGCAAACTCCTTATTTGAGGACAATGCTGAGTTCGGTTACGGTATGATGCTGGCTCAGAGTGCTATCAGAGGCGGTTTAAAAGCAAAGGTTGAAGAGCTTGTAAATTCCGAAAAGGCTTCTGATGAAATCAAGGCAGTCTGCAAGGAATATCTGGATACCTTTGAGTCAGGCTCAACCAATGGTTCTGCAACCGATAAGTTAGTTGCAGCATTAGAGGGCGTTGAATGTGATACCTGCAAGGCGATTCTTAAGGACAAGGATTACCTGGCTAAGAAATCCCAGTGGGTATTCGGCGGCGACGGCTGGGCATATGATATCGGCTTCGGCGGCGTTGACCATGTGCTTGCAAGCGGCAGGGACATCAACGTTATGGTATTTGATACAGAGATCTATTCCAATACCGGCGGTCAGTCTTCCAAGGCTACCAAGACAGGTGCTGTTGCACAGTTCGCTGCAGGCGGTAAGGAAACAAGAAAGAAAGACTTAGCAAGCATCGCTATGAGCTATGGTTATGTATATGTGGCACAGATCGCTATGGGCGCTGATTATGCTCAGACTGTAAAGGCAATCTCCGAGGCAGAGGCATATCCGGGACCATCTCTGATCATCGCTTATGCTCCATGTATCAGCCATGGTATCAAGAAGGGCATGTCCAAGGCTCAGACAGAAGAGAAGCTGGCTGTTGAGTGCGGTTACTGGAACAACTTCCGCTACAATCCGGCTGCTGAGAAGAAATTTACCTTAGACAGCAAGGCTCCTGCATTAGAAGGATACCAGGAATTCTTAAAGGGCGAGGTTCGTTACGCATCCTTAGCAATGAAGAATCCTGAGAGAGCAGCCGAATTATTTGCAAGGAATGAGGCAGATGCAAAAGACAGGTATGAATATCTGAGAAAACTGGTTATTTTATACGGAAATGAATAATTGACGAAATGATTATCCAGTAGTAATTTAAAACACGCCCGGATGGAATGATCCGGGCGTAAGTTTCTTTATCTGTTTTTATGGACAGAATACATGCAAAAAAATAAGGGAGGGAATCCGGATTTTGCGGATTCCCTCCCTTGTTTTATCTACGTGGAGCAAGGAAGACGCTCCTTAGTTAAACTATACGTTTCCTGGCTGTGATATTGGTTACATCACACTGGAAAGCGTCGTCTGAATCAGACCGTTATAGTCCAGCTTGGAAAGTTCCATGACCTTATCCATGGACAGTCCGGCAGCCGTTGTAAAACGTTCTCCATATTCAGGGTCAGCCACCAGGCCAGACTGGAAGCAGCAGTCCAATGGCTCCAAGACCCAGGAATAACCCCCCCAACCCTGTGAGTAAAATAATTTTTATCCGCAATTATCCACCACCTTCGATTATATTTTACAAAAATAACGGGATTAATTACTACTATTATATTTCTGGAGGTAAAAAAGTAAATATATAGATTATAATGGCAATGAATAGTGAAAATTGTGAATTTAAGAATAGGAGCCCACAGTAAATGAAATATAAATCATGGTATTCCTTCAACTTATTAATAAAAAAGACAGGGACTTAATCAGAGACAGGCACTGGGCATTAATGTGGGAATAAACTTACTATATAACTATCATAAAAGAGGGATTCTATGGGAATTTTATCTTATATGCAGAATGATACGGATATGGAAACAACTCCGTTGACACCCCCGGAAGAAGACGAGTTTCCGGCGGAGGGAGAAAACAGCGACAATACGGAGGAAACAAGAGAGGAACCACCAGAAGAAAATAATGAGAGCCCGCCTCCCCTCAATCTGGAAAAAGAAATACCTTTTCCTGATTTTCCCCTTTATGATTCAGACCCTGATGGGACCAGCAGCTCTATTATTACAGTGTTTCCAAAACCCATTATCCCATGCTATTTCTGTGACTCTGGGCAAAATGGCCTTGTCCGGTTCTTAAATGCGGCAGCCGGCTATAGTCCATTTCTTATTTATATAAACAATCAGTTAGCAGTCAATGGGCTGAGTAATGGGGAAATGAGCCAGTACGGCCGGGTTTCGGCGGCGCAGCAGACCATAACCGTGGGCGGACTGGGCGGATATGTTTATGTTGAAAAACAGATCACGGTTATTGCAAACCGCGCCGTCACTGTTGCGGTCTACAATACAGATTATGGATTGGATTTGATGGAAATTGAGGATATACACTGCAATGGAGGAATTAACACTGGCTGCTTCCGTGTGTGTAATTTATCCATAACAAACCGCAAGGTCCATGTGGTGTTAAACGGCGGGGTCGTATCCTTCCGCAATGTGGATTATCAGGAAGTGACCAGCTTCCAGTATGTGTTAACAGGTTTTTATATGGTTTCCGTATCCAACGGCAATTCCTATGGGGGCAATATCCTTTTGACCTCTAATATCTATATAAGAGGCAATGCTTCCTATACCTTGTACGTATTTAACTGGAGCAATGTGGAGGATGCCATCCGTATCCTGATTGTGGAAGACAGAAGATATTAGAAAAACAGGAACCTCTGATTGACAGGTCAGAGGTTTTTTGTTATACTAAGTGTATTAAGAGTATTAGTACAGAACAGGAGGTGGAATATGATATTGCTTGATTACAAAGACCGCAGGCCCATATACGAGCAGGTTGTAGAAAAGCTTAAGGATCTTATGATATGCGGCGTATTGGAACAGGATGCGCAGCTTCCGTCTGTCCGCGCTTTGGCAACAGATTTATCCATTAATCCCAATACCATACAGAGGGCTTATGCGGAGCTGGAGCGAAGAGGGTTCATCTATTCCGTGAAGGGAAGGGGAAGCTTTGTCGCTGACACCAGTTCCATAAGGGCCCTTAAAAACAGTGAGCTGAAAAGAAAGCTTGCAAGCTGGATCCAGGAGGCTAAACGGGCAGGACTGACAGAGGATAAGGCTCATACATGGATCGCGGAGGAATGGGTAAAACAGGAATATTTAATAGGGGAGGAGAGAGCGGATGATAACAGCGGAGAATCTGACAAAAAAATTTGACGATATTGTGGCAGTGGACCACGTAAGCGCAAAGATACGGGAAGGAAGTGTATTTGGCCTCATCGGAACCAATGGAGCGGGGAAAAGTACCTTTTTAAGAATGCTGAGCGGTATCTTAAGGCCTGATGAAGGAAATGTTACTATTGATGGGGAACAGATCTTTGAAAATGAAAAGGTGAAGGGCCGGTTTTTTTACATTTCCGACGACCAGTACTATTTTAATAACGCTTCGCCCCTTGATATGATGGAATTTTACAGCAGGATCTACCCAAGGTTTGACAGGGAACGGTTTTGCAATCTGTTGGGAAGCTTTGGGCTGGAGGCCAGGAGAAAGATCCATACTTTTTCAAAGGGCATGAAAAAGCAGCTTTCCGTCTTATGCGGGATATGCGCCAATACGGACTATCTTTTCTGCGATGAAACCTTTGACGGCCTTGATCCGGTCATGCGCCAGGCCGTGAAGAGCATCTTTGCCAATGACATGTCCGAGAGGAATTTGACTCCTATCATTGCTTCCCATAACTTAAGGGAGTTAGAGGATATCTGCGACCATGTAGGTCTTCTCCACAGGGGAGGGATCCTGCTTTCCAGGGATTTGGATGACATGAAGCTTAATATCCATAAGGTTCAGTGCGTTTTAAAGGATGGAATGACTTCCGAGGACTTAAAGGCCCTGCAGCGCATTAAGACAGAAACAAGAGGGAAACTCTATACCATAACGGTACGCGGGACCAGAGAAGAAGTGGAAGGGCTGATGGAATCCTTTCAGCCGGTATTTTATGAGATCATACCACTATCTCTGGAAGAAATATTCATTAGTGAGACGGAGGTGGCAGGATATGACATCAAAAAACTTATTTTATAATCTGTTTAGAGAAGATGGCAAAAGACGCCTTTGGTCTATGGCACTGTCATTTTTAGTGTTTTTCTTTACTTTTCCGGTGGGGACGGCTCTTACCCTCAGTGAAAGGCTGAGAGAAGATGTTGATTATCTGTATATTGTGTCCAGCTTAGAACAGTGGCTGGGCTTTCAAAATGGCTGGGTGGCGGTGCTGATCATCTTCCTGTCCCTGATCATGGGGGTAACCAGTTTTTCCTATCTCCATTCCAGGCAGAAGGTGGATTTTTATCACGGCATTCCTGTAAACAGGAAGCATTTGTTCTGGGTCAATTATTTTAATGGGATTTTTATACCTGCGGTCGTATATGGGATAAACCTGGTCATCACCCTTGGAGTGGTGGCAGTAAACGGCATTTCTCCTGCCCAGGTATTGGGATCAGCCATTACCGGATTTCTGTTGTTTATGATCCATTACGCCATGATGTATTCCGTGACTGTGATATCCATGATCCTCACAGGGAATGTGCTGATCGGCATACTTGGAACCTTGGTATTGCAATTTTATTTTGTGTGTGTCATATGGATCCTGGAATTTTGCCACAGCAGCTTTTTTTATACCAGTTATCGGGGCGGCGGGAATGTATTTGACTTTTTCATGGATAAATGTTCGGCCTTTGTCCTGTTTCTGGTGAATTTAGACCGGCTTCAGCCTGGAACTCCGGCTGGAACGCAGGCTGTCAGGATTACAGCGGTTCTTGCCGTGACGGCAGTTTTGACCCTGCTTTCTTTCTTGCTGTATAAAAAGAGAGGCTCGGAATCGGCAGGAAAAGCAATGGCTTTTAAGATCAGCATGCCGGTGATCCGGAACCCTATTGTGATTTTAGCCTCTCTTAGCGGAAGCCTTTTTTTCTGGTCCATGCATTCCAGCGTGGGCTGGGGGGTATTCGGACTGGTTTGCGGGATGTTTTTGTCCCACTGCGTCATTGAGATCATTTACCATTTTGAATTCAGAAAGCTGTTTTGCCACTGGAAGCAGATGATGGCCTGTGCCCTGGTGGCAGCAGTGATATTCTGCGGCTTCCGTTATGATTTGTTTGGATATGACAGTTATATCCCGGCAGAAGCTTCCATTGAATCCGTTGCCCTGTCTATGCAGGACGCAACCTACTGGGTTTCTTATGGAAGTGCACAACAGGATTCCCTGGGGGATTATTACTGGGAATACCAGGATTCTGATGCATATGCATTCAGTAACATGAAACTGAAGGATACGGCGCCGGTCCTGGCTCTGGTACGAGATGCGGTGGCCAGAAACAAAAAGCTCCATCATGAAAATGATTTCTCCTCTCAGTGGGAGGGCGGGAACATAAGTTATAATTTTTCTATAAAATATACGCTGAAAAACGGTAAGGATATTTACCGGGCCTATCAGTTGACCAGCAAAGAAATCCGGCCGGAAATCATGGAGATTTTTGAGAACCAGGAATTTAAGAAAGCCATTTATCCCATCCTTGTCCAGACTGCTGAGAATACTGCCTGGGTAAGGGTAAGCAGGGGAGAGCAGACGAATATTGTCAGCCGTGACAGAAACGGAACAGATAAAGCCATGACTGAAAAATTGCTCTTTGCATACCAGGAGGATTTAAGAAACTTAAAGGTGGAGACCATGCAAAAGGAAAATCCAATAGCCACCATACAGTTTTTGACGAAAAAGCAGGCAGAGGCGGAATCAAAGCGGGATGAAATCCAAAGCTCCTGGAAATACAGCGATGTTACCTCAAGAGGGTATTATCCCATCTACCCTTCCTTTAAAAATACTCTGGAGCTGCTAAAAGAAAGTCAGGTGGACGTGGAGAACTGGAATGGTCTGGAAAATGTAAAAGAGATTAATATAGATACCAATCAATTTAATCCTTACAAATACGCCTATGAGGATAAGGATTCACAATACATGACGATTACCGATCCGGAGCAGATTAAGCAGATCATGAGTTATGCAGTGATGGAGGAATATTCCAGCATGAATCCGTTTGGCGGCAGGACAGGGGAGTGGGTCAGCTTTTCTGCTGTTATGGAATCCGGCAGAAGCAGAAATGAAGTGGGATGCTCCATCTCATTGGACCGGTTGCCGGAGTCTGTTAAAAATGAGATCGAAAAGATAAAAAAAGATGTGTAA